>NZ_CP108996.1:7376645-7684006 GCF_036226565.1 Kribbella sp. NBC_00709 | reverse complement strand
TTAAAACCAGCGTTTTCCGTCCGATTGCCGAACTTTTCGAGACGACGCGATATCGCATCGCGCGCAGGACGGGGAGTTCACCCCGCAGGGATGACGCCGCGGCGCCCGACCTTTGCGAGCGTCGGACGCAGACGTTGGAACGGAGTGGGTTCGATGGTCGACGCGACGTACGAGATCCGCGTGGCGGGCGCCGTACCCGAACAAGATCTTCGTGACATGGGCGCGGAGACACTCGCGGTCGACCAGGTGAATACCGTCGTCTACAGCATCCCGGACCAGTCGGCGCTCTACGGTCTGCTGGCCCGACTGCGGGCCCTGGGCATCGAAGTCGTGGAGGTCCGCCGGATCCTGGAACCAGGCTCGGCAGCGGCGGAGTGGGTCAAGATCGATCCGGACAGGGGAGACGATGAAACTGTCTGAGCGTCACGAACCGTCGTACCAGGTCGTCGTTCAGGGGGAGCTGACACCTTTCGTTCTCGCCTTCTGCGCAGGCCCGCCGGCTTGCCACCAGATGTCCGGAGTCTTTCGGGTGCGAGTCCGTGACGACCAGGGGATCGCCGGTCTGGTCGCGACGCTCCAGGACGCGGGTTTGATGATCCTGAGTATCCGGCAGGTCACACGGCAGCCGGCTTGGTCGCCGCGAACGTGCCGGCCTGAGCTCATCCCGCGTGGGTGATGACGCCGCCGGTAGGTCGCGGCAGTGTGGCGACGAACTGGACACGACCTTGAGGGGTGGAGAGTCATGCCGGAGGCAGAGGTTCATGGGCCCATCGACTACGTACTCATCGAGTTCACCGGCAACAGGCTCACAGGCCGGGCCGCCGAAGAACTTGTGAACCTCGTTGAGCGCGGCATCGTTCACGTCTACGACGTGATGGTGGTCGGCAAGGACGGCAACGGGTCCGTCTACTCGGTGGACCTCGCCGAAGCGTCCGGACAGGTCGGCGGCTTCACGGATCTCGCCGGCGCCCGCTCCGGGATCCTGGCCGATGACGACCTGCGCGAGGTGGCCGGCGCGATGCAGCCGGGCACGCTGGCGGCGTTGATCGTGTACGAGAACACCTGGGCGATCCCGTTCGTTGCCGCGGCGCTCGAGTCCGGCGGCACGCTGATCGCCGGCGGGCGCGTTCCGGCTCAGGACGTGATGGAAGTGCTCGACGCCCTGGAATCCCTGGAAGCGACGACCTAAGGAGCCTGAGATGCCAGGACTGTTGCGAGGACTAGCGAGAACGGCCGCCGTCGCAGGGACCGCGACGGCCGTCGCGGGCCGGGTCCGGCGGCGTCAAGACAACAAGTTCGCCCAGCGCGACGCCGAGACGGCAGCCAAGCGCGACGATGCCTACGCGGAGCAAACCGCGCCGCAAACCGCGCCGCAAACCGCGCCGCAGGCTGCTGCGCCGCCGGCCTCAGGTACCTCCGACCGCTTGGAGCAGCTCAAGACCCTGGGTGAACTGAAGCAGTCGGGGGTACTCACCGACGCCGAGTTCGAGGCACAGAAAGCCAAGATCCTCGCAGGCTGAGAGGCCGCCATGACCGACGAAGCGAGCGGGGTCCCCGCTGGTACGAAGGCCAACCCACGGCTCGCGCTTCTGCTCGCGATGGCGATGTTCGTGCTCGTCGTGGACACGTCGCTGATGAACGTCTCGATCTCCTCGGTGGTCCGGGATCTCGACACGACGGTGAGCGGCGTCCAGTCCGCGATCGCACTCGAGGCCCTGGTCTCGGCGGCGTTCATCCTGATCGGAAGCAAGGTCGGCGATCTCATCGGGCGCAAGCGCGCGTACTTGCTGGGACTGTGCGGTTACGCGATCGGTGCCCTGGCGATGACGCTGGCACAGAGCCTGACCGCGATCATCGTCTTCTGGGCCTTGGTGGGTGGCATCGGGGCGTCGCTCCTGCTGCCCGCGATGCAGTCACTGATCCACGGCAACTTCGAAGGTGCGGAGCAGGTGAAGGCGTACGCCCTGGTCGGAGCCGCCGCTGCGCTTGCTGCCGCGGTCGGACCGCTTCTCGGCGGCTTCATCACCACCTACCTGTCATGGCGGATAGCGTTTCTGGGCGAGGTCGTGGTGATCGCGATCGTGATCGCAGGCCAAGGTCTCGTTCACGACGTGCCGTACACGGGACCCCGGCAGGTGGACGTGGTCGGTGCCATCCTGTCGGTGGTCGGGATGGGTGGCATCGTGCTGAGCATCCTGATCTGGCAGGAGGGCGGCGAGTACGTCGGCCTGACCTTGGCCATCGGCGTAATCGCTCTTGGGGCGTTCATCTACTGGTTGGTGCGACGCAAGCGTCACGGCAAGCCGACGCTCCTCGACCCGGCCCTGTTCAGCTCCGCTGCCTTCAGGCTGGGCATCTCCGGGCAGACGCTCCAGCAGATCGCGCTGGGCGGCACCATGATCGCGCTGCCCATCTATCTCCAGATGGTTCTCGAGTACAACGCGATGGAGGCAGGCCTCACCATGGCGCCGCTGTCGCTGAGCATGTTCGGTACGGCGATCCTGGCTGAGAAGAAGGCGGCCGGACGCTCCCCGAGCGGCATCATCAGGTGGGGATTCGTGCTCCTGACAGTGGGGCTGGTAGTCCTGATCCCGATCGTGCCCCGGGCCGACTCCGGCTGGGCCCTGATCCCGCCGCTGGTGCTCGCGGGAGTAGGCCTGGGTCTGCTCGTGTCTCAGCTCAACAACTACACGCTGTCGCCGATCTCCCAGGAACGGGTCAGCGAGGCGGCCGGCGTGAACTCGGCGGCGGGCTCGTTCGGCCTGTCCTTCGGACTGGCCTTCGCCGGCGCGATCATGCTGGCGACGTTGTCCTTCACCTTCACCAACCGGACGGAGGCAAGCACCGTCCTGCAGCCGGCCCAGCAGGAGCAGGTCGCCGACGCGCTGGAACACGATGCGGAAGTGATGACCAACACCGAGCTCGAAAAACAGCTGGCCAAGCAACCGCCGGAGATTCGGGGCGAGATCATCCGGATCAACACCGAGGCGCGACCGATCGCCCTACAGGTGGCGCTCGGCATCCCGATTCTCGCCGGTCTGGCCGGGCTGGTGAACTCCTTCCGGATGGTGCGCCTGAAGGGACCCGCCCGTCACTCCCCCCGGTGACTGAGGTTGAGCTGGACGGCGCTGAAGAGGGTCCGAGCGACCAGGCCGACCATGACGAGATCACCGAGCATCTGCACCGTGGCAACCGCGCGCGCCGGCGCTGACACGGCCGTGATGTCGCCGAAGCCGACGGTCGCGAAGATGGTCACCGTGTAGTACGCCGCATCGAGCCGGCTCAACGGCTCGGAGAAGTTCGCCGGTTGTGCACGCGCCATCAGGAAGTACGTCGTACTGAAAACCGCGAGGAACAAGGGCACTGACGTGGCCAACGCACCGATCGCCCTGATCCGGGGATAGGGCGAGCGGGAGATGTCGAAGATCTGCCGTGCCAGCAGGATCCCCACGACGGCCAGCCCGCCGGCCAGAGCCGCTATCGCGACGGTGCCGTCGAGGCGCATGGGCAGGACGAAGTAGCCGGCGACGATCGCCACGGACACGGCCAGGGAACGCAGCAGCGACATCGTGGCGAGGCGGCGCCGGGTCCGCTTGGGGAGCTGCTGGTAGTCGATCTCGGCGGCTTTCACAGCTCCAGTCAAGCCCGGACACGGCGCGGTTGGTTCATCCGGCCGGGGTGATGCTGTGCGGCTCGCCGCAGGTGTTGGGTGGAACTCTCGCGGATCAGAGCCAGGTCACGCGGCTCGATCACGATCGGAGGGGGAAGGGCAGCATGAGTGCACGGAACGCGATGGTGACGCCGATACCTCCACCCACGCCGGGACGAGGCGCACCCGCCACGCCATCAGGTCGCGCCAACGGCGGATCGGTGTCGACTGTTCGCCGTCTCGCCCCGGCCGACCGGGCCCGCTTGGGACTCGCTGCGCGGGTGGTGCTGCCGCCGCGCGAGCAGGCGGAGCTGGTGCTGCCCTCGGACCGTCCGGATCCGGTCGCTCTCCTCGAGGAGCAGGCCCGGTCCCGTATTCCGGAACTCGTCCCGGTGCGGCACGGCCGGATGATGGTGTCGCCCTTCGCCTTCTTCCGGGGCAACGCCCTCGGGATGGCCACCGACCTGGCGGCGGCGCCCGTGTCCGGCCTCCGGGTGCAGGTGTGCGGTGACGCCCACCTGTCGAACTTCGGAGTCTTCGGATCACCCGAACGACGGCTGCTCTTCGACATCAACGACTTCGACGAGACCATCGCCGGCCCGTGGGAATGGGACGTCAAACGTCTCGCCGCGAGCATCGCGGTCGCCGGCCGGGACAACGGCTTCTCCCGCAAACATCGTGGCAAGGCTGTCCTGGAGACCGTACGACGCTATCGCGACGCCAGCGCCGAGTTCGGGACCATGCGAGCTCTGGACGTCTGGTACGCCCGCGCCGACATCGACGAGGTCGAGCAGACCATGCGCAACAAGCTGACCTCGAGTCGCCGCAAGAACGTCGATCAGACCCTGCTGAAGGCACGCGGCAGCGGAAGCCTCAAAGCCTTCACCAAGCTCTGCGAGATGACCGACGACGGGGTCCGGATCAAGGCTGATCCGCCGTTGGTCGTCCCGATCGCCGATCTCCTGCCCGATGCCGGCCGGCAAGAGCTCGAGACCGGGATCAAGGCCTTGCTGGACCAGTACCGCAGGTCGCTGCCGCACGAGCTGCGGACGCTGCTCGACCAGTTCGAGGTCGTCGACCTGGCCCGCAAGGTGGTCGGAGTGGGCAGCGTCGGCACGCGGTGCTGGGTCGTGCTGCTGCGCGGCCGCGACGACGGTGATCCACTGTTCCTCCAGCTCAAGGAGGCCGGTCCGTCGGTGCTCAAGACGAAGGTCCCGGCCGCATTCCGGCAGCGATCGGCACTCCGCAACGAGGGGGAGCGCGTGGTGGTGGGGCAACGGCTCATGCAGGCGGCCAGTGACATCTTCCTCGGCTGGCAGCGGGTCGAGGGGATCGACGGACAGATCCGCGACTTCTACGTCCGGCAGTTGCGGGACATGAAGGGTTCGGCCGCAGTGGAGAAGATGGACCCGTCCGGCATGATGATGTACGGCCAGCTGTGCGGCTGGACGCTGGCCAGAGCGCATGCCCGATCCGGCGACCGCATCGCGCTGACGACGTACCTGAACAGCGATGACGCGTTCCCCGAGGCGATGGTCGAGTACGCCGAGGCGTACGCCGACCAGAACGAACGCGACTACCAGACCTTCCTGGATGCCATCGAGTCCGGCCGCCTGGTAGCTGAGAGCGGGTTGTAGCCGAGGTCAGGCCGGCGCGCTGGGTCCATGCCCGCCGGCCGGGACCGGGGGACGCCCGATGAACTCGATCAGGGCGACCGCGAGCAGGACGATCACCGCGGTGACCACGACGACCGAGACCGTCGGCCGTGACCACAACGTCAGCACGAGCGCACCGCCGACCACACTGACGATCAGCAGCAGGCGCTTGTGGGCGAAGGTCCAGGTGCCGACGCGGCCGGTGTTCAGCCCGGCGGACTCGGCGCTGCCACGCAGCGATCCGATGCCCTTGGTGAGCCCGGCGCGCGCACGGACGGCCGACGTGGACGGGCCGGTGAAGTAGGCCGCCGCGGCAACGATGAGCGCCAGTACGCCGACGGCACGCAGGCTGTACCGCAGATAGCGGACGATGGTGTCGAAGATAGCGCCGCCTGCATCCCGGGACAGTACCTCCGAAGGCAGGGCATTCAGGTAGAACACCCGGGCGAGGGTCAGTGCGACGCCGAGCACCAGCATGGCGCCGGCGAAGCCCAGCGCACCGCCGAGGAGAGCACGGCGGCGATCGCGGGCGACATAGATGCCGACGGCAAGCAGGAACAGCGCGATGATCGGGAGCCAGGTGCCGAGTGTGTTGAGCAGCCGGTAGAAGCCTTGAGCCTTGGTGACGCCGTCGGACTGCACCAGCACGATCGACTTGTTCACGACCGGGATCCGGTCGGCCAGGCCGAAGCCACTGGCCACGAGTCGCTCTTTGACCTGCGCGATGATCGGCGCGAGGTTGAGCGTGACGGTGTCGTTCTGGGCGCTGAGCGCGCCACCCTGCTCACCTTCGAGCAGGCTGACCAGTGAGGCGTGCGCGGTCTGGTTCGCCTGTGTCCAGACGGTGGCGAACTGGGGGCTGGCGACGAGGTTGTCGACCTGACCCCGGACGTACCCCTGGATGCCGCTGACGAGCGGTCCGCTGAGCGCCTGGAGGTTGGCCGCGATCGGCGGGGGGAGTCCCCGGTCGGAGATCGCGTCGAGCGTCTGGGTGGTGATGGCCTGGAGGTCGACAGCCTCGAAGATCGCGTTGGTCACAGCGTCGGCGATGGTCTTCTGCACCGCGGGGTCGTGCGCCAGCGGCGCGACGGTCTCGAGGTACCGGTCGGTGTCCGAGACCTGCCTGCTCGCCCAGACGGCCGTCGCCGACAAGGGGGCGAGCAGGCAGGCCAGCGTGATGAGGAGGGCGGACGTCGCCGTTCGCCAGACGCCCCGGCGGCCCGCCGGCTCGCGGGTCGCCGCCAGGTGCTCCCTGGCGGCCAGCTCGGTCTCGAGCCGGGCGACCTGCTCGCGCAGGCGCCGTACCTCGTCGTCGGGCTCACTCATCGCGGGGCCTCCTCTGCTGTGGATGACAAGGTCAGGCCGCCAGCGCCTTCGCCTTCAGCGTGTCGAACTCCGACTGCGAGATGGTGCCCTTGTCGAGCAGCGCGCTGGCCTGGGCGATCTGATCGGTCGGACTGGCCGAACTCGCGACCTGCTTGATGTAGTCCTCCTGCTGCTTCTGCGCAGCGACTCGGCCGGTCACCGTGCGCTCTGCCATCCCTTTGCCGCGGGCGATGACGTAGACGATCGCGGTGATCAGCGGGAAGAAGAGCAGGGCGACGAGCCAGATCGCTTTGACGAACCCGGAGGTTTCGCGGTCGCGGAACAGATCCCCCACGATCGAGAACAGCATCATCAGATACGCGACGAAGGCGAAGCTGATGATGATGAACCACACAACGTCCCAGAAACTCATTGCAGCGTCCTCTCTGCGAGCGCGAAATCGCCTCTGGTTCACCCTCGCGTCCCGGGCGCTGGACGTCCTCACCTCTACTGGATGATCTTCGGCGGGACGATCTCGGCGATCCTGCGGAAACTCCGGCTGGTGGTTGAGCCGAGGGTGCGGCCTGAGTACGCCGCCACACCGGCGGCGACTAGGGCCCAGAGCGCGATCTTCAGCCACAGGTAGTGCGTTGCGTCGACGCCGCTGTAGTCCGGCTTGAGCACTCCGTCGGTGGCGTGGAACAGGTAGACCAGCAGCAGGCTGCCGTTGGTGCTGTTGTAGAGCCATCCGAACAGGATTGTCGCTGCCAGGGTGCCGATCAGTGCGACAGCGGGCAGGTCTCCGCTGGCGACCAGACGGAGGTGCCACGTCATGACGATGCCGGCGAGGATGAGGTTGGCGGTCAGCGCGGAGTACCGCTGCTGCAGCCGGGGCAGGGCAAAGCCGCGCCATCCGACTTCCTCGCTCAAGGGCCCGTCCCACGGGTTGACCAGGCGGACGGCGAACAGGCTGAGCAGGGCGCCCACCGACCCGAACAGCGCGGTGCTGGGTGCTGGAGCATCCCACAGCATGTTCAGGTAGGCCGGCAGGATGGCCAGGGCGGGAGGGAGAACCAACGCCACGGCGTACCAGCGCCATCCGGTTCGCCAGCGCAGGAATCCGCGCAGCAGCCCGGCGACCGCGGTCCTGCCCCCGATGACGGCGCTGACGATCAACGCCGCCACCAGTGGGCTGGCGACCATGATTTCGAACGGCAGCGCGAGCGCCACCGCAAGCAGTGTGGGGAGTCCGGAGTAGAAGAGCCCGTCGGCGATGGGCGCGCAGATCCAGGGCAACACGAGGGCCAGAGCAAAGAAGGCAGCCAAGGGGTGTCGGCGCACGAGCGAGCGATCAGACCGCGCTGGGCACATGGTTGCTTCCTGAGGTCTGGGTGGCGTGCTGGGCGCGCCAGGAGCGGACGAGGACTCCGCCGGCGATCAGCCACCATCCGGCGGCAGTGACGAGACCGAGTGTGGTCTGGTCGTGGCCGTGGAACAGCAGACTGGCGAATGAGCCGCCGACCGCGTTGTTCGTCGCGTGGAACAGCATCGCGATGAGGACACTGTCCTTGCCTGCGTGGAACACAGCACCGACGACGACGCTCGCCGCGACGATGACCAGGACGTCGGGCCACAGGATGTCGCCGGTCAGGAAGAGCGGTGCGTGCCAGAACACCCAGAAGCCGCCCAGGACCAGTGGGCCGGCAAGCACGCCGTACCGCCTCTCCAGCCGGCCGAGGGCGAAGCCGCGCCATCCTGGCTCCTCCCATGCCCCGCCTGTCCCGGGGATCAGCAGGAGGAGCACGAGCACGATCGGGATCTGCGCCGCCAGGGCGAGGTCGGACCCGCTGGGACGGGCTGCTCCGAACAGAACGGTGAGCAGGATCGCCGAGCCTGACACGAGCAGGGGCAGGCCGATGCCTGCCAAGTAGGCCCGGGCCGGGACGCGCCACTGGATCATCGACTTGAGCAGCTGCCGTACTCCGGCGCGGCCCTGAGCCACGCCGAGAACAAGCACGGCCGCGAGGAAGGGACCGAAGCCGGCGTTCGCTGGGCCGGGCAACGGAACGCCGGCCGCCTGAAGAGCACCTGGCCACCAGGACCAGAGACAGGACAGGATCAGGAAGCTGGCCAGCGGTGCCCGCCGAATCTGGTTGCGTAGCGGACCGGTTGGCGTTGTCATCAAGGCCTCCTTTATCGAGGGGCCCGTTGGCCCTCCTCCTCACTGTCGAGGCCCGTCGCCACGGCGGCATCCGTGAAGCCACTAGTGCATTACGGGTGCTGAAGCGCTGGGCGGCGCAACACTGCTCGATTACTGTGCTGAGCATGCTCTACGGGCGCACGGACGACTGCGCCGTGCTGGCGGGGTTGCTCGGTGCGACCGGGGGCGGGACCAGTGCGGCCGTGGTGGTGCGCGGCGAGGCTGGAGTGGGTAAGACAGCGCTGATGGATTGGCTCCAGCAGGAGGCAGTGCAACGAGGCGGCGAAGTACTGCGGTGTGCCGGCGTTGCCTCTGAGTCTCATCTGCCATTCGCCGGGCTTCACCAACTCTTGAGACCGGCGATCCATGTGATGCCTGCCTTGGCCCGACTTCACCAAGAGGCACTCGGTGGTGCTCTCGGACTGTCCCGGCGCCGGGGTGTCGACCCTTTCCTGGTCGGGGTCGCGGCCCTGTCGCTCCTAGGTGAGCTGGCAGAGGGCAGGGCGGTCACGTGCATCGTGGACGACGCACAGTGGCTCGACGCTCCGACGGCCGACGTGTTCAGGTTCGTTGCGCGGCGTCTCGACGCCGAGGGCGTGCTGTTGGTCTTCGCGGTTCGCGACCCGGACGACGGTTCTTTCGAGGCTCCTGGACTACCGGAGCACTGGCTTCGCGGGCTCGACGACGGAGCCTCGTCCGCTCTACTCGTCGATCGGGCGCCGATGATCTCCGCCGAGGTCAAGGACCGGCTGATCGAGCACCATGCAGGAAACCCGCTGGCGCTCATCGAACTCGCGCCACTGCTGACCGGTGATCAACTGTCCGGGCGCGAGCCGCTACCGGACCCGCTCCCGATGGGCGGCGGGGTCGAACGCTTGTACGCCGCACGCGCGGCGGGCCTCAGCCCCGGTGCACAGCAGCTGTTGCTTCTCGCCGCCACTGCCGACACCGCGGGGCTTGACCTGGTCCTCGGTGCGAGCGTCGCTCTCGGGATCGACTCCGGGAGCCTGCAGGAGGCCGAAGCAAGCGGGCTGATTGCGGCCGGACATGGGGTCGTCGTGTTCAAGCATCCATTGGTACGTTCGGCGATCCACCAACAGTCGACCTTCCTGCAACGGCGCCGCGGTCATCTCGCCATGGCCGCGCTACTCGATGACGAGGCGAACGCCGACCGACGAGCGTGGCACCTCGTCCGCGCGGCCACTGGACCCGATGACCAGTTGGCGGTGTTGCTCGAGGCCTCAGCTGAGCGGGCCATGGCCCGCGGTGGGCCTGCCGCGGCTGTCGATCGGTGGCAGTGGGCCGCCGAGTTCAGCCGATCCGAAGTCGACCGCGCACGGCGCTTTCTGTACGCCGCGGAGGTAGCAGTTCAAGCGGGCCAGCCGGAACGGGCCAGACAGCTGCTGGCTTTGCACGGAGCGTTGCTGCCCGATGCGCCATCACGGGCGCGGGCGCTGCTGGGCGCGATCGAGATGCGGCACGGTTCCCCCGAGGCGGCGTACCACCTGCTCGTTGAGGCGGCCAACGATCTGGCGGCTGTGGACCCGTCGGCCGCGCTGGACTCATTGGTTCTGGCGGGCGAGGCCGCGACGTTCCTTGGCGACCCGCGGCTGACACAGCAGGTCAGCGTCTTGGCCACCAAGCTCCGGGAGGCCGGGGCAATGGTGGATGGCTCCGTGGTCGACCTCTTGGTCGGGCTGAGCAAGCTCTTCGACGGCAACTGGTCGGAGGGCTCGCGGATTCTGGCCGGTGTCGTCGACGAGTCGGTCGTCAGTTCGGAGTACGACGATGTCTTGCGCTCGGGACGTGCCGCCATGTACCTGGGCAGGCTCGGAGACGCCCGAACGCTCTACGCGCGGGCGGTGTCCCAGGCCAGAGACAGCTCGAGTGCGGGCCGGCTCGCGCCGATGCTGGATCGCCTGGCCTACATCGAACTGCTGCTCGGCCGGCTCCCGGACGCCGAGGTCCACGGGCTCGAAGGGCTGCGGCTGGCCGATGATCTGAGTCTCGACGCAGGTGTGGGCCACGTCAGCATGGCGATGCTGTACGCGTATCGAGGGCAGCAGACGGAGTGCCGCGCTCAGGTCCGGCTCGCGATGGAACTTGCCGAAAGTCGCCAGCTGAAGATGGTCGGCGCCGGTGCCCAGGCGGCGCTGGGGCTGCTCGAACTCGGCGCCGGACGACTGGACGAGGCGCTGTCGGCTCTCGAGTCGGTGGGCTCGAGCACCGACGGTCACCCAGGCATCCTGCGCTGGGCGACCCCTGATCTGGTGGAGGCGGCCGCGCGATCGGGCCGGCCCGAGGTCTGTGCGCCCGCGGTGGAGAGGCTGCAGGCGTGGGCCGACGCCAGCGGCCTGCCGATCCCCGTTGCCGCCCTGGCGCGATGCCGCGGGCTACTTGCCTCTGGCAACGAGGCGGTCCGGTACTTCGAGGATGCGCTCCGGGCCGACGACCAGGACACCCGCCCGCTCGAGCGGGCCCGGATCCAGCTCCTGCTCGGCGAGACGCTGCGACGTTCCCGGCAGCGAGCGCAGTCCCGCACCTACCTGCGGAGCGCCATGGCGACCTTCGAACGGCTCGGTGCGAGTCCGTGGGCCGATCGCGCCGGCACCGAACTGCGCGCGTCCGGCGAGGCCGTCACCCCACGAGACCCCTCAGGGCGAGCGACCCTCACCCCTCAAGAACTACAGATCGCGCAGTACGCCGCCGACGGCGACAGCAACGCCGAGATCGCCGCCCGACTGTTCCTCAGCCGCCGCACGGTCGAGTACCACCTCGCGAAGGTCTACACCAAGACCGGAGTAACCTCCAGACGCCACCTCGCAACCGCCACCGCACTGACCTGACCGCCGGGTCCAATCATGGGATGGCCCGGAAGCCGTAGGTCGCTCCGGTCAGGGGCTGGAACTCTGCTGTGGTGCCGCAGTCGAGGACCTTTGTGCTGACCGTCGATCCGTCGAGCACGACGGTGTGTACGGCGACGTTCGCGGCCGTGTGGTTGGTTGCGACGTAGTTGTTGCTGCCCGACTTCACCAGGACGATCGTCGGGGTCGCGCCGGATGGAGTGATGTTCGCGGGCGGGACGTCGTACGAGAAGTGGTTGCCGACGACGGTGTTGCCGCTGCCGTTGAGCTGCACGAGCCCGAAGAGATCGTCGAGGCCGTTGTTGTAGCCGGTCATTGCGGGGAACGATTCGGGGACGCGGAGGAAGTGGTTCGAGCCGATCAGGTTGTTGTGGCAGGCGCCTTCGCACTGGATCATCCCCGGATAGAAGGCGTGCAGGCGGTTCGCGCTGATGTTGTTGTTCGTGCAGTTCTTCAGGTGCACCGAGCTCTTGCCGCGGGGGAAGATGTTGTTCCCGGAGACGATCAGACCGAAGTGGTTCTCGGCGTAGATCGAGAAGCCGACGTAGCCGGCGCCGATCATGTTGTCGTTGACCATGCTGGCCTGGCCGGAGCCGACGAGCTCGATGCAGCTGCCGTTCTCGCAGATGAAGTTGCCCTGGATGTGCAGTGCGTCGGCGTCGGTGATCACGATGCCGCGCTCCAGGTAGATCATCCCCAGGCCCCGGATCCGCAGCGAGTCGGTGGCGGTGGCCGACCGGATCCCGATCTTGCCGTTGAGGTAGCTGTTCTGGTTCGGCGTGAACGAGACGCCGTCCAGGCAGAAGTCGAGCAGTTCGATCGAGCTGAGCCGTGGGTCGCCGCTGCGGCTGATCAGGATGGCCTCGGCGTTCCCGTCGGTGTTCTCGACCCGGATCCGGCTGCCGCCCGGCCAGATCTCGTGCCAGCTGGAGGTGTCGCCGGCGTTGTACCGAATGCTCGACGACGTGAACCCGTGCCCGGATCCCTTGAGTTGCAGGTAGCTGATGTCGATGACGATCCGGGTCTTGAGCGAGTAGTCGCCCGGCGGGATGTAGACGACCGCTCCGGGCTTGGAAGCCTGCGTCGGCTGGTTCGTCTTGATGTCGGCGATGATGCTGTTCACGATCGCGCCGATGTCGGTGTACGCGGTCGTCGACGGGCTGCCGGGGATGGTCCAGGTGGTGACGTCGTAGATCGTCGAGGGCATCGTCTTCTCTTTCCTGGTGGGTGGGGTCAGAGCACGCCGAGGAGCGTGTTGTGCGGTCGCGGCGCCGGGTCCGCGGCGACGGCCGCAGCCGTCGGCGAACCCGGCAGTTGGAGGTAGCCCGCGGCGCTCACGGCGCTCACGGCGGCCGCGGCTGCCAGGAAGACCCGGCGCGAGAGGCGTGCGTCCGGAGGGGTGGAGGAGATCACGGTGGCTCCTTCTCGAGGATGCCAAAAGGTTTTGGCAGGACGGAATTGATCCGAAGGTAGGACTGCGGCCAGGCGGCGGCAAGGTCGTCGCGGGTGCCAAAAGTTTTGGCAGTTGTTTGGCGGGATTTTGGCGTTGACCGACCGGGCCCGGCGGGCAAACACTGCTGCCAAGACGTTTTGCCAAAACGTTTAATCACCAAGCCTGGAACGGAGTCGGAGTATGAAGCTTCGCAGCACCAGCGGTCGTCTCCGGACCGCGATGGCCGGTATCGCCGTGGCGACGAGTGTCATCCTGGCGATCGCCGGATGCGGTGCCGGTGGTAGCCCGGAAGGCGCCGCCGGCAAGCTCACCGTCCTGGTGGAGGGTGGCGGGAAGGCCGAGCTCCAGCCGATCGCCGATCTCTACCAGAAGGAGACCGGTACGACGGTCGAGCTGGTCGAACTGCCGTACGACGGTCTCTACGACCGGATCCAGACCGAGCTCGGCTCGGGCAAGACGTCGTTCGACGTCGCGGCGCTCGACGCCATCTGGCTGAGCGCCTTCTCGGCCGGTGTCTCGCCGCTCGACGATCTGTTCACCGACGACGTGAAGCGCGATCTGTTCCCGGGCCTGGTGACCGAGGCGCAGGTCGGCGGGTCGTACGTCGGGATGCCGGTCTGGACGAACTCCGAGATCCTCTATTACCGGACCGACCTGTTCGGCGACCCGAAAGAGAAGGCTGCCTTCCAGGCGAAGTACGGGTACGCGCTCGTGCCGCCGACGACGTGGAAGCAGTACAAGGACGTCGCCGAGTTCTTCACCCGCGACACGAACGGCGACGGTCAGACCGATCTGTACGGCACCGACGTGAAGGGTGCGGTCGAGACGGAGTGGCTGGCCACGGTTTCGCAGACCGGCGAGAAGACGATGGTTCTCGATCCGAAGAGCGGCGACGTCACCATCGACGACGCCGATCACCTGGCCGCGTTGAACTTCTACACCAGCCTGTTGCCTTACGCGCCACCCGGCGCCGCGCAACTCGACTGGGCCGGCGCGCAGAATCTCTTCTACCAGGGCAAGCTCGCGATGATGCGCTTCTGGGGGCATGCCTACACCCAGACCCCGGCCACCGCCGCGGTCAAAGGCAAGATCGGCGTCGCTCCGATGATCGCGGGCCCTGGCGGCATCGCCGGCGTACCGGGCGCGTGGTACCTCTCGGTGCCTAAGGCAACCACCAAGCAGGCCGAGGCGAAGAAGTTCATCGCCTTCGCCTACGCGCACAACGACCTCTCGATCAAGACGTCGCTGGGCCTGGTCGCGCGGATCTCGGCGTTCGAGTCGCAAGCCGGCGTCGCCGGGCACGAGAACTACCCGGCCATCCTCACGACGCTGAAGTCTCCCGCGACGATCGCGCGGCCGGCCACACCGCAGTGGCAGGAGATCGTCACCTCGGTGCTGACGCCGATGCTGCAGAAGTCGGTCGCCAAGGGCGCGGACAACGCCGCTTTGCTGAAACAGGCGAAGGCTCAGATCCAGGCGATCGTCAAGTAGACCGACTCCGAAGGGCACTCCTGTGCGCCTCACCGACCGCCGGTTCGCACTCGCACTGATCGCGCCGGCCGCCTTGTTCCTGGCCGCCTTCGTGGCGTGGCCACTGCTCAGATTCGTCTCCAACGCGTTCTACCAGATCTCGCCGATGGCCGGCGGCCCGCGGAGGTTCGTGGGATTCGAGAACTTCGCGACCGCGTTCGGTTCGCCGGCATTCCAAGGAGCGGCGCTGCGGACGATCGTCTACACGGTCATCGTGGTCGCGCTGGAATTCACCTTCGGGCTTGCCGTAGCGCTGGTCTTCGCGGCGCTCGGCAGCCGGTCGGCAGTGTTCCGGACGGTGTTCATGTACCCGCTCATGGTCGCCCCGGTGGTAGCCGGCCTGCTGTGGCGATTCCTGCTCATCGACAACTTCGGCATCCTGAACGAGCTGCTGCGCCGGGCCGGACTGCTGCACAGCACCGACCAGATCGCCTGGCTGAGCAACCCGAAGATCGCGCTGTTCTCGGTCGCGATGCCGGACATCTGGCTGACGACGTCGTTCATCACACTCGTCCTCTTCGCGGGGCTGCAGAACGTGCCGGGTGATGTCATCGAGGCCGCGCGGATCGACGGCGTACGGTTCCCGACGTTGCTGTTCCGGATCATCCTGCCGCTGCTGCGACCGGTGATCGCCGTGGCCCTGATCGTTCGCGGCATCGATGCGGCCCGCGCGTTCGACATCATCCTGATCCAGACCAGCGGCGGGCCACAGGACAGTACGACGACCCTCAGCCTGCTGATCTACCGCACGATGACGCGCAACGGCGATCCCGGCCTGGCCAGCGCGATGGGCACCGTCTATCTGATCGGGATGCTCCTGGTCGCCGCGATCGCGATCTTCGCCATCTGGCGGCCCGGGGGTGATCAGGCATGAACGGCCTCGAGACCCGGCGACGTCCGACGCGCGTCATCCTGTGGGCCGCGCTGGCGGCTGTCCTGGTGCTGTATGGGTTCCCGTTCGTCTACCTGCTGCTGACGTCGTTCAAGACGCCGCTCGACGCGATCGCCGTACCGCCGCAGGTGTTGCCGTCGCAGTGGACGCTCGACAACTACGTCGCCGCGCTCAGCAAGGAAGGCGTCGTACCGGCGCTGATCAACAGCGTCGCAACCGCAGTGCTCAGTACTGCGTTCTCACTCGCCCTCGGGGTGCCGGCGGCGTACGCGATCACCCGCTACCGAACGCCGAGCGGGCGCATCTTCGTGGTCGCGGCACTGGTCACCCGGATGGTGCCGACGATCGCGGTCGGGGCGCCGCTGGTCGAGACGATGCGGCGGCTCGGCATCTCGGACACCACGATCGGGTTGGCGATCGCCCACACCACGATCTCCCTGCCGTTGTCGATCTGGCTGATGTCGAGCTTCTTCGAGGCGGTCCCGGTCGAGCTGGAAGAAGCCGCCAAGGTCGACGGCAGCGATCGGCTGCAGGCGTTCCGGCACGTCGTTCTGCCGGTCGTGTCCGGCGGCTTGGCGGTCACGGCGATCTTCGCCTTCCTCGCGTCCTGGAACGAGTTCCTGTTCGCGCTGCTGCTCACGTCGGTGCGGGCCCAGACCACGCCGATCGTGATCGCCAACTTCCAGACCCAGTTCGGCCTCGACTGGGGCGGGATGACCGCGCTCTCGGCGATGTACTCCGTCCCCGTCATCCTACTCACTCTCGCGCTCCAGCGGCACATCGTCGCCGGCCTGACCCTCGGCGCCGTCAAGGGCTGACACTCTCAACCACCGGAGAAGGATATGGAATTCTGGCAACCCAACAGCCCGCTCGGCGGCCTGGCGCACGTGAAGTCCGGCCGGTCGCGCCGCGAGTCGAGCTGGGACCGCAGTGGCGGCAATCGCGACTTCGCGGTAGTGCCCGCGGGGGAGACCTTCGTGATCGCCGACATCAGCGGGGCAGGCCGCATCGAGCACATCTGGCTGACCACCCGGTGCTACTCGGAGAAGTACCTGCGCAAGCTCGTCATCGAGATGTTCTGGGACGGGGAGGAGAATCCGAGTGTACGAGCTCCGCTCGGCGACTTCTTCGGGGTCGGGCATGCGGTCGCGAAGCACTACATCTCCCTTCCGCTGAACGCCGTGTTCGGCCCGCGGCGGGGTCCCAAGGGTCCGTTCGCGGCCGCGATGAACTGCTACTTCCCGATGCCGTTCGGTAGCCACGCGAGGATCCAGCTCCGCAACGAGAGCGATCAGCCGATCGAGAACCTCTTCTACTACGTCGACTACGAGCTCAGCGAGGAGCCGATCCCGGACGACGTCGCGCGGTTCCATGCGTACTACCGCCAGGAGAAGCCGACGACCGCCGTACGTCACACCACCGATCTCGAGAACCCGGCGCCGTGGGATCTGCCGGGGACGAACCTGACCGGGGACGACAACTACGTGATCCTCGATGCGACCGGCACGGGGCACTACGTTGGCTGCGTGCTCAGCATCGACAACTTCGACGCCTCCAACCAGGTGTTCACCTGGCCGGGGGAGGGCGACGACATGTTCTTCATCGACGGGCAGGTCTGGCCGCCCTCCTTGCACGGCACCGGCACCGAGGACTACTTCGGTGCGGCGTGGGGATTCCCCAGCGGCGAGTACGCCGGCCCGTACCACGGCATCACGCTCGGTGCGAGCCCGCAGGAGCACTTCGGGCTGTGGAGCATGTTCCGCTGGCACATCGAGGACCCGGTCCGGTTCGAGACGAGCCTGCGGGTGTCGATCGAGCACGGACACGCCAACGATCAGGGGAACGACTACTCGAGCGTCGCCTACTGGTACCAGTTGGGCGAACACGCGCCGCATGCCGAGCTGCCACCGGTCGAGGAGCGGCTACCACGACGATGGCCCGAGCACGGCCTGTGGGACGAATGAAATGCCTGACGAGGATGTGGTCGTGCCAAAGGTGGGAATCCGGGATGTCGCGCGTGCGGCGGGTGTGTCCGTCACGACGGTTTCGCACGTACTGAACGACACTCCGCACACGCGAACGAGTGAGGCGACCCGGGACCGGGTGCGATCGGTCGCCCGGGACCTCGGGTACACCCCGAACCGGCTCGCCCGCGGGCTGCGGACCCGCGCGTCGGACATGATCGGGCTGCTGACCGAGGAGATCGCGACCACCCCGCACGCCGGCCGGATCATCCTCGGCGCGCAGGAGGAAGCGAGCCGGCACAACCTCACGCTCGCGATCATCAACTCCCATCTCGACGCCGGCGCGGACGCCCGTCGCGCCGACGCCCGAGCGCTGATCGAGCGTCAGGTGGACGGCATCATCTACGCCACGGTGTTCCACCACGAGGTGTCGGTGCCGCGCGAGTTGCGCGCAGTACCGGCGGTGCTGATAGGAGCCCTGGACCGGCAAGGCGTCGTACCCGCCGTGCTGCCGGACGAGGCCAGTGGGGCGGCCGATCTCGTTGCCCTGCTGGCCGATGCCGGGCATCGGCGGATCGCCTTCGCGGACTCGAGCATCGAGGTTCCGGCCACCCAGGGCCGCCTGGTCGGGTACCTCCGCGGTCTCGAGCAGGCAGGTATTCCGCGTGACGACCGACTGATCGCCTCGGGTGTCTCGGAGGCCGTCGGCGGATACACGACCAGCCTCGAACTGCTCGATCGAGACGACCGGCCGACGGCGATTTTCTGCTACAACGACCGGATGGCGATGGGCGCCTATCGCGCGGCCCAGGAGCTCGGCCTGCGAGTTCCCGATGACGTGTCGATCGTCGGCTTCGACGACCAGGCGCCGATCGCGGCCAGTGTCTACCCGGCGCTCACGACCGTCGCCCTGCCGCATTACGAGATGGGCGCCTGGGCGGTGGCCACCTTGACCCGGCTCATCCAGAGCAGCAGCACCGCGTGGTACCGCTCGACGCACCCGACCTGGCTACCGTGCCCGGTCGTCATCCGCGAGTCAGTTGCCCACAACAACCCTTGACAGCGGCGTTCGGTTAGCGTCGGGGCGTGCTGCTGCCTGAGTCGTCGATGCCCGGGGCGGACCTGCCTGTCCGGGCGGTCTTGCCTGCCACCGTCGATGCGGTGCGATCGCGCGGTACTGCGGTGCTGGTTGCGCCGCCCGGATCAGGGAAGACCTCGCTGTTGCCGCTTGCACTCGGCGACGCGCTCGGGAGCACGATCATCGTCGCCGAGCCGCGAAGGATGGCGACCCGCGCGGCCGCGACCCGGCTGGCGATGCTGGTCGGCGAACCGCTCGGGCAGCGGATCGGCTACGCGATGCGCGGCGAACGCAGCGGCGGCAAAGGACTCCGTGTCGAGGTGGTGACGACCGGGCTCCTCGTACGGCGTCTGCAGCAGAACCCGGAGTTGCCGGGTGTCGCCGCGATTGTGATCGACGAGTGCCACGAGCGGCATCTCGACGCCGATCTGCTGCTCGCGTTCTGCCTCGACATCCGGGCGAATCTCCGGGAAGACCTGGCGATCGTTGCGACCTCGGCCACGGCGGACACGGACAGGCTGAGTCGCGCCTTGGGCACCGACGTACCGGCGCCTGTGATCACCGCATCTGCTGCGCTGTTCGACGTGGCGATCGAGTGGGCCCCGCCACCGGTTCCCGTGCCGCTGCTTCCCGGTGGGCGGGTCGACCCGCGACTGCTGGATCATGTCGCGGCCGTCGTACGGCGTGCGCTGACCGAGAACGACGGCGACATCCTCGTGTTCGTCCCGGGGGAGGCCGAGATCAACGGCGTGACCCGTCGGTTGGCCGGTGAGAATGTCTTGCCGTTGTTCGGTCGTCAGTCCAGGGCGGAACAGGAGCGCGCGCTGGCGCCGGCCGCCACTCGCCGGATCGTGGTCACGACGTCGGTCGCGGAGAGTTCGCTGACGGTGCCTGGAGTCAGGGTCGTGGTCGACTCGGGTCTTGCCCGGGAGCCGCGGACCGATCAATCCCGTGGCCTCGGCGCATTGGTCACCTGCCGGGTTTCGAAGTCGTCGGCCGACCAGCGAGCGGGCCGCGCCGGGCGGGAGGCGCCCGGCCGGGTCTATCGGTGCTGGTCCGCCACCGACCACTCGCATCTCGACGATCATCCGGCGCCGGAGATCGCGATCGCCGATCTGGCCGGCTTCGCCCTCGACCTGGCGGCGTGGGGTGCGCCTGCCGGCGCCGGTCTGACCTTGCTGGAGGCGCCGCCGGTGGTGGCGATGACCGCGGCGGTCGAATTGCTGCGCCGCCTCGATGCCGTTGACGACGGGGGCCGGATCACCGAGCGAGGACGGCGGATGGCGGCGATCGGGGCGCATCCTCGGTTGGCGCGTGCGTTGCTGGACGGTACGCCGCGGGTCGGTGCTGACCGGGCCCGCGAGGTCGTCGCGATGCTCTCGGACGACTCCGGTCGCGACTTCGGCGATGATCTACCGGCCCGCTGGCGGGCCCTCCGCCGTGGCGAGGACCGCGGAGCCACGGCCCGCTGGCGAGAAGAAACGAAGCGCCTCGGCCGAGGCGACCCGGCTGGTGAAGACCGAGTGCGGCCGGCTGGTCGGGGGACAGCCGTCGTACCGGATGATCTTGCGGCGGGGATTGTGGTGGGGTTGGCGTATCCGGATCGGATTGCGCGGATCCGGGGGGCCGACTCGGCGACGTACCAGATGTCTGGTGGTACGGGCGCTGCGCTGGATCCGCAGTCGCCGTTGCGGACGACGACCTGGCTGGCGATCGCGGCCGCTGACCGGGCGCCCGGTCGCGCCGACGCCAGGATCCGTTCCGCGGCGCCGATCGATGAGCAGACCGCGCGAGACATCGCGGGCGACCTCGTCTCGACCACCGACGACATCCGCTGGGACGACGGCCGGATCGTGACGCGGCGTGTCGAGGCACTCGGCGCGATCGTGCTCAACGACGTCCCGCTGGCAAAGCCCGACCGGCTGCTGGTCCAAGCGGCCGTCCGCGACGGGATCCGGCGCAGTGGTCTGTCCGTACTGCGCTGGTCGGAGGCCGCGCTCGCCTTGCGGGAGCGGCTGGCGTTCTGCCATGCCCACCTCGGATCCCCGTGGCCTGCTGTCGACGACGAGGCACTCCTGGCCGATCTTGACGAATGGCTCGGTACCGAGCTGGCCTCGGTGCGAGGCGCGCGCGATCTCGCCCGCATCGACGTGGCTTCGGCACTCAGGCGACTACTGCCATGGCCCGCGGCAGCCCAGTTCGGCGAACTCGCACCGGAACGGCTTCGGGTGCCGTCGGGCTCCGAGGTGCGACTCGCGTACGACGGTGCCGAGCCGCCGGTCCTGGCCGTGAAGCTGCAGGAGGTATTCGGCTGGACTGCCACTCCAGCCGTCGCGGACGGTCGTGTCCCGGTCGTTCTGCATCTGCTGTCGCCCGCACGGCGCCCGGTCGCGATCACGAGCGATCTCGCCTCCTTCTGGAAGCAGGGCTATCCCCAGGTCCGAGCCGATCTGCGAGCCCGCTACCCCCGCCATCCGTGGCCGGAAGATCCGCTCACCGCCATCCCGACCAAGCGACCAAAACCTCGCCACTGAACCGAGCCGGGGCTGTAGGGTTGGGCCGGATTCACGAGGAGGAATTGTGGGCCGTCGCCGCGGTTACCTGTTGATCATCTGCGCATTGGCCCTCGGGCTGGTGGGCGGCACCAACCTGACGGCGACTGCCGCCCCCGGAAGACCGTCGCAGTTCTCTCCTGGTGCAGCGGGCGCCGGGGATCCGTACTTCCCCGACATGGGCAACGGCGGCTACGACGTCAGCCACTACGACATCAAGCTCGCGTTCGACCCGAAGACCAAGGCGATCAACGCGACCACGACGGTCCTCGCCAGAGCCACCCAGAACCTCTCCCGCTTCGACCTGGACTTCCTGGGTCCACTGCAGATCAGCAAGCTCACGGTCAACGGGCGCGACGCTTCGTACGCCCGCAGCGGTGCGCAGGAATTGGTGATCACTCCGCGGCACGGCCTGCGGCGGGGGAGCAGCTTCGTCGTCTCGGTGACCTACGCAGGCGTCCCGCAGAAGATCGACGACCCTGCGCTGGGCGTTTCCGGCTGGGTCGCCACCAAGGACGGCGCGGTCGCACTCAACCAGCCCATCGGCGCGGCGACCTATTACCCGGTGAACGACACCACCGACGACAAGGCGACGTACACCCAGACCATCACCGTGCCGACCGGACTCACCGTGCTGGCCAACGGCGAGCCAGGACCGACCACCAAGCACAACGGCCGCACCACCTTCCGCTGGCACATGAACCAGCCGATGGCCAGCGAGTTGGCCATGCTCGCGATCGGGAACTACAACGTCACCCGCGGCGTGACGGCCGACGGCCTCCCGAACATCACCGCGATCGGTCAGTCGATCGACACGGTGGCTGGTCAGGGCAAGGTGTTCAACAAGACCACCGCGCAGGTCATCGAGTGGGAGTCGTCGATGTACGGGCGCTATCCGTTCGACTCGACCGGCGGCATCCTCGCCGACGTCGGCGTCCACTACGCCCTGGAGACGCAGAGCCGACCGGTGTATGACCAGCGCACCAGCAAGGTCAGCGGTGACCTGCTGGCCCACGAGCTCGGCCACCAGTGGTTCGGCGACAGTCTTACGCCGGTGCACTGGTCGGACATCTGGCTGAACGAAGGCTTCGCCACCTACTCGGAGTGGCTCTACCAGGAGAAGTTCAACGGCGTCCCGGTAGCGAAGAGCTTCGCGGAGACGTACGCCGGCGAGAAGGACTGGACCGGCAAGGTAGCGGATCCCGGCCGGGATCAGATCTTCGACGACCTGGTCTACAACCGCGGCGCGATGACGTTGCAGGCGCTCCGCGTGAAGATCGGCGACCGCGCGTTCTTCCAGGTGCTCAGGCAGTGGCCGACGACGTACCGGCACGGCAATGTCTCGACGCAGACGTTCATCCGGTTCGTCGAGCGCATGACCCACCGCGACCTCGGCACGTTCTTCCACACCTGGCTCTACCAGCCGGGCAAGCCGACGCTCTGACCGTGCGGACGGCGTCGCCTACTCGGCGCCGCCCGGATCGAAGTTCCCACATTCTGCTGTGATCTCGGCCGTCGCCCGGGCCGCGGCGAAGAAGTCGTCGGCCAGCGGCGAGGTGCGCGATGCCGCCATCGCGAGGCACACCTGGTCGGGCGCGAGCTCCGGGATGGGGACGTAGCTGATGTCCGGACGCGAGTAGAACACCGTCTCCGAACGGCCCACGAACGAGATGCCCCGGCCGGCCGCGACGTGCTCGAGCTTCTCCTCCACACCGCGGACCCGGAGCCCGGAGTCGGGGAGCGGGCGTCTGGTGGGCTGGGCGCTCGGGTCGGCATGCCAGACCAGCGGCTCACCGGCGAGGTCGGCCTCGGTGACCTCCTCCTTGCCGGCCAACCGGTGGTCTGCTGGCAGCACCACCATGAGCGGCTCGGTGTACAGCGGGGTCACGCGCAGGCCGGTCTCGTCGATGGGCAGCCGGACATAGCCGATGTCGATGCGGCCGTCGAGCAGCATCAGGGCCTGGTCGTCCCATTCGATCCGCTGCACGTCCACGACCACGTCCGGATGCCGGGTCTCGAACGCCCGTGCCGCCGGGATGACCGGGATACCGGTCCGGAAGCCGACCGCCAGCCGCCGGCTGCCACGGGCGGCCACCGACACCCGGCGGCGGACCGCGTGCGCGGAGGCGAGCAGCGGACGGGCGTCGTCCAGCAGTTGCCGGCCCGCGTCGGTCAGCGTCACGCCGTGGCTGTCCCTGATGAACAGCGGGGCGCCGAGATCCTGTTCCAGAGCGCGGATCTGCCGGCTGAGCACCGGCTGCGCGATGTGCAGCTCATCGGCCGCGCGGCCGAAGTGCAGCCGGTCGGCGACGGTGACGAAGTAGCGCAACTTGCGCAGATCCAGATCCATGGAGCCTCCCGGTCCGGCGATGCCTCCAGGGTATCGCCACCGCTGAAAGAGGTCTTGGACACCCACTCGAGCCAATGGCATCGTTCATAGGGCCGAGCGAATTCGGTATCAGCAATCTGTTTCATTGACACCGAACTATTTCAAAGACCCCTAATGCTATGGAGTGATCGTGGGAAAGCTCGATGGAAAGGTAGCGGTGATCACCGGCGGGTCCACCGGAATGGCATTGGCGGGCGCCAAACTGTTCGTCGAGGAAGGAGCGCACGTCTTCATCCAGGCCCGCCGTCAGGAAGCACTGGACGACGCCGTCAAGCTGATCGGCCGCAACGTCACCGCAGTCCAGGGTGACGCGTCCGATCTGGACGACCTGGACCGCTTGTACGACACCGTCAAGCGGGAAAAGGGCTCGATCGAAGTGCTGTGGGCCAGCGCCGGGATGGGCGAACCCGCCGTACTCGGCGAAATCACCGAGGAACAGTTCCACCGCGCTTTCTGGCTCAACGCGCGCGGCACACTGTTCACCGTGCAGAAGGCACTGCCGCTGATCAACGACAACGGCTCGATCCTGATGACCGGATCCAACGCCTCCCTCGGCGCCTTCCCGGGCTGGAGTCTCTACGCGGGAAGCAAAGCCGTCCAGCAGGCCTGGGCCCGCGTCTGGCTCAACGAACTGCGCGACCGCAAGGTCCGGGTCAACGTCCTGACCCCCGGCCAGGTCGCCACCGCCAAACAGGAAGAACTGTTCGACGAGGCAACGATGTCCGCATTCGAATCCCTCATCCCTCGCGGAGCGATGGGCCGCCCCGAAGAGATCGCCAGCATCGCCCTGTTCCTCGCCTCCGACGACTCCAGCTACGTCAACGGCCTCGAACTGGTCGCCGACGGCGGCACCACCGCCATCTGAACCACACTAGGAGCACACCTCATGAGCAGCATCACCCTTATCGGTACGGGGAACATGGCCCGTACCATCGGCACGCTCGCGGTTGCCGGCGGCAACAGAGTCGAGGTCATGGGACGCGATCAGTCCAAGGCCGACGACCTGGCCAAGGCTCTGGGCGACGGCACGACGGCAGGCAAGTGGGGCGACGTCCCGGCCGGGGACATCGTCATCACGGCCTTGTTGTACGACGGCGTCGTACCGGTTGTCGCGGAGTACGGAGACGCCCTCGCGGGCAAGGTCATCGTCGACATCAGCAACCCCTTCAACGCCACGTTCGACGGACTGGCCCACGGCGAGGAGACCTCGATTGCGCAGGAAGCCGCCAAGGTGGCTCCGGCCGGCGCGAGCATGGTGAAGGCCTTCAACACCATCTTCCGCAATGTCCTGGAGAACGGCCGGCCCGACGTCTTCATGGCCGGCGACAATGCGCAGGCCAAGGCGGACGTGGCGGCATTCATCGAGAGCCTCGGGCTGCGTCCGCTCGACGCCGGCGGCCTGAAAATGGCGCACTGGCTGGAAGGCGCCGGCCTGCTGATGATGGGCCTGGCCGGCCACGGCGTCGGGAACTTCGACTTCTCCCTCGGCGTCAGCCTCCTCAGCTGAGCGACGGGCTGAAGGAGGCGGCCGCGGATTCCGACGGGGTCATCCACGTCGCACACAGGCAGGACCTGCTTCCGTCGGGCGGGATCGACGCCGTGGCCGCCGCGGAGCTTCCGATCATGCTCGCGTACGGCGACGCACTCGCGGATACCGGAAAGCCGCTGGTCGCGGCGGGGAGCATCGGCTCGCCCGGGAACCTGGGCCGCCCGGCCACCGAGGAAGACCCCGCCCTTCCCGGCGGTGACGAGTACAAGGGCACGCTCCGGGTCCGCAACGTCGTCGAAACCGCCGTAGTCGGCCTCGCCGAGCGGGGAGTGCGGTCGTCGATCGTACGGATTGCCAACATCGCGCACAGCCCGACCGATCGGGCCGGCTTCCTCGTACAGCTGATCGCGCTCGCGAAGGAGAAGGGCGTCGCCGGCTACCCCGGAGACGGTACGAACCTGTGGAACGCCGTACACGCCCGCGACGTCGCCTCCCTGTTCCGCTTGGCGCTGGAGAGAGGGCAGGCCGGCAAGTACTGGCACGCAGTCGCGGACGGGGCCATCCCGCTCCGCAACATCGCCGAGGCGATCGGCAGCCGTCTAGGCCTGCCCGCCGTCAGCATCCCCGCAGACGAGCTAATGCTGCCCGGCTACTTCGGCTTCCTCGCGAACATCGTCACGCAGACCTACCCAGCCTCCAACCTCCTCACCCGCAAAACCCTCAACTGGAAACCCACCCAACCCACGCTGCTCACGGCCCTGGACAACGGCCACTACTCCCCACCAACTGACGACAGGCACGCCGGGAATTCGACGATCGCGAGATTCATCGGAAGCGACTGCATCGGCAGTACTCCCGGACGCGGCTGCAGAGCTCACTGGCTGCCGGACCGATTGATCAGGGGACGTGCGGTGTTGTGGTTGGTTCGGTGTCGAGGCGGCGTAGGGTTTCGGAGAAGAGGCCGCCGGCCAGGAGGCGTGCGGTGCCGTTGCTGTAGTCGGTCACCTGTTGCCACTCGTTGTCTGTCACGTAGTAGACGTGCGGACTCAACGGTCCTGGTGAGTCGGCGAAGAAGCGGTTGGCGATTCGGGCGATCATGCCGAAGGCGCCTACCACTGTGTGATCTCGCACCACATGAACGAGCAGCATGTCTCGGGCCGGCATCGCCACGAGGCAACCGAATGGAGGATTCTCGACTCGTAGTGATTCGCGGAGCACGGTGTCGAGAACCAGCGCCCGGGAGGCAGTGAACATGCCTCCGGTGAGCATGGCAACGACGGCACCGTCGGCGCCGGGCTGTTGAACCAGCTCGACCTTGTCCTCGAGACGGCGCAGGTTTGCCAGGCCCATCCGGCGGACTTCGGCCCACGGCACGCCGAGGCTGTTGATGTCGAAATGCATCGCGACGGCTCGGCCGGCGCAGGTCGCCGGGGCAGTGAGCACACCCGGCACGAACTCCGGCACTTGGTCTCTCCAGCCGGGCTCGATCGCGGATGCGTTGACCAGGCGAAGGTACAGCTCGTTCTCCAGGTCTTCGGGGACCATCGGCCCGCCGCCCGGAGGGAGCATCTGGTCGAAATGCGACGACACCGCGTCGCGCCACTGCTGTCGGGGCAGGTCGCCGACGGTGCGTGCGAGATTCACGAGCCCGGCGGACGGACCATCGCCCACAGGAGCGCCGTCCTCTCCGATCGACACCAGCGCCGCCGTGCCGTCGTATCGCATCGACCACCCGCGTTCGGCGACCGCGGCCTCGGCGAGACGGACCAATCGATCGGCCTGGGTCACCGTCAACGGCGTCAGCTCCGGGTGCGACCGATCGCCATCGGCCTTTTGACGTCGTCTGCCGCCACGGCCGCTCCGGCGGCCTGCACTGTCCTTGCCAGCACTCATCGAGCACCTCCTTTCCCCAAGAACATATGGGCTTTCCAGCGTGGGAATCGGCCGACTTCGCAATCTGTGGATAACCGCTCGCGCAGGGACCGGCGGCGAGGCTGCCGGGTGGGGCATCGTCCGCGCAGCGAAAAGATGAGCGGCGATTCTGCCTCGCGTCCAGGCTGCGTCTGCGACGCGGCCTCTGAGCTCTGTGATGACGTGCTACTCGACGCCGAGAACTCACCGCAGCACCGGTCGCGAGTGTTCGCACCTACCGGCTCGAGTGCCTCCCAGCTTCCATGGCGCTGGCTGACTGACGAGCGCGGATCGTAACGTTTCCAACCGATGGTGGAGGTCAGCAGAGATGAAGAAGTTGGCTGGCGTGCTCGTGGGGCCGTCGGTATCGCGGCCTTCGTGGCTTCGCCGGCGCACGCGTGGAGTGGCCGAGTTGGCCAGGGGAGGTCGAGAACTCCGCCGGAGACGAGGGAAACTTCCAGAGCGACGGCGATTGAGTCGGCCGAGGCTGCCAGCTGGTCAGCGGTGTTCTTGGGTGAGGTTGCCTTGCGCCTCGATCGAGAGGTCCTGCCAGTCGGACCAGGTCTTGAGCCGGTCGGCATAGACCTGCTGGACGATCTCGTAGAAGCCCAGGCCGAAGAGCACCCGAAGAGGTGGATTGCCGGAATCGACGATCTTCAGTAGGGCCTGAGCAGCGGCCGCCGGGTCGCCGGCCGGCTGCTTGCCCATCATCGTTGCGATCCGCTTGCGGAGGCCGTTGTACGCCGGACTGGGCTCGGCCATGTGGCCGTTGGCGAGCGGGTCGGGGTTCTCACCGGCCCTGGTCGCGAATCCAGCGGGCTCGACGATGGTCACCTTGATGCCGAAGTCCTTGACCTCCTGGGCAAGGGAGTCGTTCAAGGCTTCCAGAGCCCACTTGGAGACGTGGTACCCGGCACCAAGCGGCATCGCGACGACTCCCGCCGCGGACGACATCTGAATGATGTGTCCGCCGCCTTGCGCACGCAGGTGCGGCAGTGCGGCCTGGATCACCCAAACGGCACCGAACAAGTTGGTCTCCAGCTGATCGCGCAACTGCTGCTCGGACAGCTCCTCGATCGCGCCGATCAAGGCGTAGCCGGCGTTGTTCACGATGACATCGAGATGACCGAAATGTTCCTTCGCCCGGTTCATGGTCTCGAAGACGGCAGCTTTGTCGGTCACGTCCAGCGCGAGCGGAAGCACCGCCTCGCCGTAGGTAGCGACCAGCTCATCGAGGCTGTCGGCGCTGCGCGCGGTCGCGGCCACCTTGTCGCCACGTGCCAGAGCCGCCTCGACGAAGCTACGACCCAGACCACGCGACGAACCGGTGACGAACCAGACTTTGCTCATGATGACCTTCCCGTCCAAGAGGTGAAGACCTGCGCCGCAAACGTTGCCCACGGCCACAATGTCTCCACTGTTCACTGCGATCGACCACAAGATGCCGCGTCGCCGGCCGCTGTGACACGGTGTGCGAGAGGTCACTCCACGGGGTTCAGATGAGCGTCTGGTGGATCTTCGGGGCCGCTGGGCTGTGGCCGTTGCGGTATCGGCCGGGGGTCAGGCCGTACTCGCGCTTGAACGCGAGGGCGAGGGCAACGTCGGAGGCGTAGCCGACTTGGCGGGCGACTGTTGCCAGCGGCTGATTCGATTCGCGCAGCAGGCGAGCTGCCGTTGTCATCCGCCACCACGTCAGGTATTTCATCGGAGGGCGTCCGACCAGGGTCGCGAACCGTCCGGCGAAGGCAGCGCGTGACAGGCCGGCGGTCGCCGCGAGGCCGGCGACGGTCCAATCACGCTCGGGCGCGTCGTGAATGGCCTTCAGTGCACCGCCGACCGCGGGATCGTGGAGCGCGCGCGCCCAGCCGGCTGCGGGCACTTCTCGCGCCTGCTCCTCGAACCAGGTGCGGAGGATGTAGAGCAGCAGCGTATCGATGAAGGCACCGACGACACCGGTGGATCCAGGGCGGGGGTTGGACAGCTCATCGCCCAGCATGCCCACGGCGGCCCGGAGCGAGTCGCGCTGCCCGAGCCTGGCGGGCAGGTGAATCATCGGCGGCACCGTCGCGAGCAACGGATGTGGCCGGGCTACGTCCAGCACGTAGGCACCGCACAGCAGGACCGTCGCCGCGCCGTCACCGGCTGGTGGCGCGTCCTGGCGGGTTGGATCGAACGGGCTGGTCGGGGTGTCAGGGTGGTCCGCCAGGCCGTGGGGAGCGGCGTTCTGCAGGAAGACGACGTCACCCACTCCCAGTTGGATCGGTGCGGCATCGCCCGGTGGCAGCAACCAGCACGAGCCCTGCAGCACGACGTGGAATGCGGCGCCGTAGTCGTCGCGGAAGTGCATTCCCCACGGAGAGGTGAGGACATGACGCTTCGAATGTGGATGACCCGTGCGCATCGCGGTGACGGCGTCGGTAAGGACGTCCATAGGTCGAAAGTGTAGGCGAGATAGACGATCAATAGGTTGTCGTGGACGGATACCAATTGAGCATCCAGGCGATGCCTCCATAGCCTCGTCGTGGAGCCCGGCGACCAGACCGGCGCACGAGGAGGACGAGATGGCGAGAGCGGTGCGGTTCGATCGGCTTGGTGGCCCGGAGGTGCTCCGGGTCGAGGAGGTCGCGATCGGGGATCCCGGTCCGGACGAGGTGCGACTGAGGGTGGATGCCATCGGCGTCAACCGCGCGGAGGCCAACTTCCGGGCCGGGACGTACGTCTACCAGCCGGTGCTGCCCGGATCAGGACTCGGGTACGAGGCGGCTGGAGTGGTCGAGGCTGTCGGTGAGGGAGTACTCGACTTCCTGCCCGGTGACGTGGTCAGCGCACTACCGGCGTTCCTGATGACCGAGTATGCGGCGTACGCGGAGACCGCGATCCTGCCGGCCCGGGCGCTTGTGCGCCATCCCGGGAATGTCGACGCCATGCACGCTGCAGCCACCTGGATGGCCTACTCGACCGCGTACGGGATGCTGCTGGAGTTCGGTGGACTCGTACCCGCGATGCCTGTTCTCATCACCGGCGCGTCGAGCAGTGTCGGGATCGCAGCGATCCAGATCGCCAACAGCATCGGTGCGATTCCGATCGCGACGACCCGCACTGTGGCGAAGCAGCAACGACTCTTTGACGCCGGTGCCGCGCACGTCGTCGTGACCGACACCCACGACGTCGTCAAAGAGGTCCTCTCCGTCACGAAAGGCGAGGGTGTGGCGCTGGCGATCGACGCGATCGGTGGCGCCGGCCTGAGCACCTTGATTCAGACTGTCGCTCCCGGTGGGTCTCTGGTCGTCTACGGCTGGCTGGATCCGGCGCCGATGCCGTTCCCGGTGCATCCGGACTTCCGGGCGCGCAACGTCCGGACCTATGCCTTCACCGAAGTCACGATGGACGCGGACCGGATCGAGCGGGCGAAGCGCTTTGTGAGCGCCGGTCTTCGCACGGGTGCGTTGGACCCGGTGATCGACCGCGCCTTCGACCTGACCGAGGTCGCCGACGCCCATCGCTATCTCGAAGCCAACACCCAGCTGGGCAAGGTCGTCCTGACCGTGGATCGCTAGCCGACGGAGGAACCGGGTACGGATACCCGGCCATGTCACAGGCGGGAGGGCTGCCTCGTCTGAGGGTTCGACGACAGGTGCTGGAATCGGGAAGGTGACAAAGGTGCGGGTGTTTGTGGCTGGTGGGACCGGGGTTCTGGGACGGCGGCTGGTGCCTCTACTCGTGGAGCGGGGCCATCAGGTGACGGCGACGACGACGAGCTCGGCGAAACTGGGACTGCTGGAGCGGTTGGGCGCCGAGGCGGTGGTGATGGACGGGCTGGATGCAGTGTCGGTCGGTGAGGCGGTGGCCAATGCCCGGGCGGAGGCGATCGTGCATCAGATGACCGCGATCTCTGCCGTACACGCTGGCAAGCCCGACATGAAGCACATGGACCGGTGGTTCGCCGGAACCAACCGGCTGCGCACCGAGGGGACGGACAACTTGCTGGCGGCCGCGGACGCGACCGGCGTGGCGAACTTCGTTGCCCAGAGCTACGGTGCGTGGAACGGTATTCGTGAGGGTGGCTGGGTGAAGACCGAGCAGGACCCGGTGGATCCGATGACCGGTACGCCGGCCGAGCCTGGGATGAAGGCGATCAGCCACGTCGAGGACGTCGTGGTCAAGGCCGGGGGCGCCGTTCTGCGTTATGGCTGGTTCTATGGGCCAGGTGCGAACGACGACCTGGTCGAGCCGGTGCGGAAGCGGCAGTTCCCGGTGGTCGGAGGTGGCGCCGGACACTGCTCGTGGGTGCATCTGGACGACGCGGCGAGCGCGACTGTGCTAGCTGTGGAGCAAGGGGCCCAGGGGACGTTCAACATCGTCGACGACCAGCCGGCCCCAGCCAGCGAATGGCTGCCGTACCTCGCGATGTGCGCCGGAGCGAAGACGCCGATGCGGGTCCCCAGCTGGCTGGCCCGGCCGCTGGCCGGCGACGTGGCGGTGACGATGATGACCGAGGGCCGCGGCTTCTCCAACCTCAAGGCCAAGCGCGAGCTCGGATGGGTCCTGCGCTACCCCTCCTGGCGGCAGGGTTTCAAGGAAGAGCTGGCCTGATCGTCTGCTCCGCGGTTGATTTGTCAGAGATTCGGTGATCGGCGGGCCTGGTTCATTTCGCGTCTGACGTCCCAGGCGTCGCCGATCGGCCCCAGATGCGTGAGCTTGTCGGGGTTGGACACAGCCCTGATGGCCTGGATCTGGCCGTCGAGGATGTCGAGCGCCATGACACCGACTATGTGGCCCGCCGGGTCCCGGAAGAGAATGCCAGGTTGGCCGTTGACTTCCTGTTGCTCCAGGACGCCACCGATGTGCAGGAACGGTACGACGGTCGCGGCGAATGCCCGGGCGACGTTCGCGCGACCGACGGTGCCGCTGCCCCATTGCGGACCCTTGCCGCCGCCGTCGGCCTGTACCACCACGTCAGCGGCAAGCAGCGCTTGGAGTGCGTCGACCTGCCCCGACTCGAAGGCCCGGAAGAACCGATCGGCCAGCTCCTGGCGCGCCTTCTTGTCGGCTTCGAACCGGGGCCGGCCTGCTGCTACATGGTCGCGCGCCCGCACGATCAGCTGGCGACACGCCGCCTCCGAACGCCCAATGGCCGCAGCGATCTCGGCGTACCCGAACCCGAACACGTCTCGCAGCACGAACACCGCCCGCTCGAGCGGGCTCAGCCGCTCGAGCAGTACCAACGCCGCCATCGAGATCGAGTCGGCCAACTCCGCCGAGCGCCCCGGATCCTGATAAGGGTCGGTGAGTAATGGTTCAGGGAACCAGGGTTCTCCGTACGTCTCCCGCCGGACACGAGCCGACTTCAAGACGTCGAGCGAGATCCGGGTGACGACGGCGGAGAGGAACGCCTTGGGTGCCTCGACCTGTGTCTGTGAGGTCTCGTAGCGCAGCCAGGACTCCTGGACTGCGTCCTCCGCCTCGCTGACCGTTCCGAGGATGCGGTAGGCGATGGAGAACAGCAGCGGCCGCAGCTCCTCGAACTCTTCGGAGCGGGTCATCTCAGCCCTTCCTTCGCTCTGCTGTCACTGTCACGAACACTCCAACCCGCCCATCTTCCACAGTCACGCCGACAATCCCTGAGACGACCTCCCCAGGCTGCCTGTGACATGAGGTGTCGTGATCTCGTAATCTGGAAGTGCCGCCGATTGACAGAACCGCTGGGAGAGGGTTCGATGGAGGTACTCAGCGGAGTACGGAACGGAGTAACGATGCATCGACTCGCCGGCAAGACCGCGATCGTCACCGGTGCTGGACTGCGGGGCGGATCGGGTGGCACCGGGTGTGCGGCGGCCGTCCGGTTCGCGGAGGAAGGCGCCCGGGTGTGCGTCGTCGACATCGAGCTCGGGTCCGGGAAGCGAACCGTTGAACGGATCGAGAGTCTCGGTGGCGAGGCGTTCGCACAGGAAGCCGACATCACGGACGCGCAAGCGTGTCAGGCGGTCGTGGCAGCCGTGGTCGAGCAGTGGGGCCGGTTGGATGTCCTGGACAACAACGTGGGCCTGGGGATGCGCGGGACCGTGGTCGAGGTGTCCGAAGCGGACTGGGACCGAGCTATGGCGGTCAACGTCAAGGGCATCTTCCTGATGAGCAAGTACGCGGTCCCGGCCATGGTCGACACCGGAGCGGGCTCGATCATCAACATCTCGTCGATCAATCCCCGCCGTCCCTACAACACGACGCCGTACGCCGCGGCCAAGGCTGCCGTGGAGGCTCTGACGCGAGGGATGGCCGTCGACCACGGCCCCCAGAACATCCGGGTCAACTGCATCGCACCGGGTCCGCTGGCCACGGCACGCGACAACCACCTGGATCCGCGGATGCGCGAGATGCGACGCCTCGCCTCTCCGTTGCAGCGTGAGGGCCGGGCGGTCGATGTCGCCGACGCCGCGGTGTTCCTCGCCTCGGACGAATCCGCGTACATCACCGGCGAAGTCATCACGGTCGACGGCGGTGTCTCCCTGACCGGGCCGAGGTACCGATGACCGAACAACTCTTCGCCCAAGCCGTGGCCGGTGCGGTGCCGAGTAGCGAACTGGGCCGGGTCCTGTGCCACGAACACGTGGTACTCCGGACGCCGGGATTCGCCGAAAGCTACCCGTGGACCTATCCGCGCCGCGAGGTCATCGACCGCTGTGTCGACGCTCTGACCGAGCTCCTCGACAATGGGATCTCGACGATCGTCGACAACACGACCATCGATCTCGGTCGCGATGTCGATCTTCTGGCGGAGGTCTCGCAGCGCAGCGGGATCGCGATCATCGCCGCCACCGGGTGCCATCTCGTTGCGCCACGCTTCGTCTTCAACCGTGACCCCGATGCCTACGCGGAGTTGCTCGTCCGCGATCTCACCGAGGGCGTGGCAGCGACCGGTATCCGGGCCGGCGTGATCAAGTGCGCCACGGGGGACGACGGCGTCACGTCGGTCAACGAGACCATCCTCCGCGCTTGTGCACGAGCTCATCTGGCCACCGGTGCGCCGATCTCCACGCACTCACACGCCGCCGACCGGAACGGGCTCGAGCAGCTGCGCATCTTCGTCGAGGAGGGCGTCGACCCGTCGCGGGTCCTCATCGGTCACAGCGGCGACACCGAGGACTTCGACTACTTGCACACCCTGGCGGACTTCGGCGCCTACCTCGGGGCGGACCGGTTCGGCGGGAACGTGTGGTGCTCGGAAGACACCCGCGTGAAGATCGTGGCCGAGCTGTGCCGCGCCGGCCGGGCGGACCGCGTGATGCTTGCCCATGACACCAATGTCTGGTCGGAGAAGGAACCGCCCGGATGGCGGGAGGTCCACCGGCCGCAATGGCACTACCGGCACATCCTCAGCGATGTGGTTCCCGAGCTCCGATCGCTCGGCGTGGTTCAGGCGGACATCGACCAGATGCTGATCGCCAACCCGGCCGGGTTCTTTCCCTTCCTCCGTCAGCAGACAGGACACAACTGATGACAATGACGAACACCGACGCCCAGCAGCAGGCGATTCGGACCGCCCACGAACGGTACGGCGATCGCTGGTGGCCGGACCTCGACCCGGTGCTCGAGGACACCGAACTGGCCGAGGCGTACGTACGCTTCGCGCAGGTCGCCGCCGCCAGAGGTGCATTGTCACCGAAGGTTCGAGAGCTCGTCCTGCTCGCCGTCAACGCATCGACCACGACGTTGCACGAGCCGTCGATCAACCGCCATATCCGGGAGGCCCTGCATCACGGCGCGAGTCGTGAAGAGATCGTCGAGGTCTTCGAAGTCGTCAGCGTCCTGGGCATCCACAGCGCCCACACGGGCCTTCCCGTCCTGCTGGAGATCCTGACCGAGGAAGGGCTGATCGAGCCCGGCGCGCTGGATGAACGGCGTACGGCCATCAAAGAGGACTACGTCGCGCGTCGTGGCATGTGGGGCGAGGCGCTGGAGGCGATGCTGGTGCTCGACCCCGAGCTGGTCGAGGCGTACTTGAACTTCTCGAGCATTCCGTGGGAGCGGGGAGCGCTGTCTCCGGCTCTCAAGGAGTTGCTGTACGTCGCCATCGACTGCTCGGTCACGCACCTGTACGACCACGGAACGGCGGCGCACATGCAGCGCGCGCTCGCTGCGGGTGCGACCAAGGAGGAGATCGCCGGTGTGCTCGCGCTGATCAGCACCCTCGGCGTGCATTCGCTGACGGCCGGATTCCGCGCACTGAACGAAATCGATGGCTGACACGCTGCCCGGCCGGTACGGGCTGCGGCGGCCCGGCAGTTAGCCTTGAGTACCACGGATCGGGCTCGATCCCGACTATCGGAATCAGCGGCCGGTGGGCACGAACCCACGCCGGCCGCCGGGGACGGAGCAGCACCTTGCCCACGGACGAAGAGGCGTCCACGAACACCTCGGTGGAGAACGCTTTCGCCGTACTCAACCTGTTCTCGGGGGGAACCGAGGCGCTGGCCCTGAGCGATATCGCGCGACTGCTCGGCCTCCCGCTGAGTACGGCGCATCGCATCGTCACGACCCTGTGCGACGCCGAGTTCCTCTCCCAGCAACACGCCGGCGGCCTCTACGTCACGGGCCTCCGGGTGCGGGAACTGCTGAACGCGCTGTACAACCGGTACCCGATCCGCCGCCGGGCGGCCAGAACGTTGCGCGAGCTGGCCGGAACCACCGGTCAGGCGGCAGCCCTGTACGTCCCCTTCGGCGCCCACTGCCTTCGCATCGCCGGCGCCCAGGACCGGCAGCAGATTCACCGGCCGTTGCTCATCGGTGAGGCATTGTCCCTGCGGTCCACCCCCTGCGGACTGGTGCTGCTGGCGTACGCCGGATCCGACGACCCCGCGCCGGAGCACCAGCGGGAGTTGGCCGAGATCCGCCGTACCGGCCATCTGTCCACCACGACGGACGGCCTGCGCAGCGTCGTGTTCCCGTTGCTCGACGCCGAGGACCGTGCCTTCGCGGTCATCGCGGTCGAGGGCTCCACCCTGGAGTTCAAGGAGCCGACGCGCACGAAGGTCAACAGCTGGGGTGGGATCGTGCGCCGGTTGCAGGACCAGTGCCGTGAACATCCCGACTGGACCATGACGCCGTTCGCCGGGATCGACTCCACGCACCTGCAGTTGCGTGAAAGCCACGCCCAGGACATGGAAGGAGCATCGTGACGCCGGCTACCACGGGGAATCAGGCGACGGTACGGGTGATGGCGATCCTGTCGACGTTCCTCGACAACGACTCCGGTCAGGGCTCGCTGGGCGTCACGGAGATCAGTAAGCGACTCGGCATGACCAAGAGCATGGTGCATCGCGGCCTGAGCAGCCTGGTTCGTCACCAGTACGTCGTCCGCGATCCGTCCGGAAGCCGGTACGAGCTCGGTCCCGCGGTCGCGCAGTTCGGCACGGTGCACGTCCGGCCGCCGGACCTCCACGCGCTGTGCCGGCCGACCGAGAACGCTCTGCGCGAACTGACCGGCGAGACGATCTCGCTGCACGTCCCCGTCGACGATGTCGTCGTCTGTGTCGACGGGATCGAGGGGCGCGGCCCGGTCGCGCGGTGGGTGCCGCTGGGTCGGAGCATTCCCCTGCACGTCAGTCCCGCGTCGCGGGCGGTTCTAGCGCACCTCCCGGACGACGAGGTCGACCTCTACCTCGATCGGCCGCTCAAGGTCTTCACCAAGAGCACGCTGCACACGCCCGACGAGCTCTGGGAGGAGATCCGGCAGATCCGTGCTGACGGGTATGCACGGTCGCTCGGTGATCACTACACCAAGGCCACCGGTACGGCGATCGGCTTCCCGGTCCTGGATGTGAACGACGAACCGCACGGCTCGCTCACGGTCGCCGGCCCGACCGACCGGTTCACTCCGAAGGTGATCGCGGACCTGATGGACGACATGCTGGCCGAGGTCGCAAAGCTCAATCGCAGTACCAGGCTCCACCTGTCGGGACGGGAGCCGGTCACCGCCCCCTAGGGGACAGCGAGCACGACCTTCCCGAACGGCCGGCCGCGTTCCAGGTAGTCCTGGGCCTGGCTTACTTGGGTCACGGGAAAGACGGAGTCCAGTACCGGCACGAGCCGGCCGGTCCCGAGCGCCTCGCCGAGGTCGGCGTACATCCGCTGGGCCACCTCGCCGATCTCCTTGACGGTTCGGGTCCGAAAGCTGACCCCGAGAAGGCTGAGGCGCTTCTTCGCGATCAGATCCAGATCAAGTTGTGCGGTAGTGCCGCCGAGACGTCCCACGCTGATGTACCTGCCGCCGATCGCAGTGGCGGTGAGGCATTCGGACAGGACCGGGCCGCCGACATGATCGACCGTGACCGCCACACCGATCCCGTCGGTGCACTCCAGGACCAACTCGGCGATGTCAGCCTGGTCGATGACATCGGTGGCGCCCAAGCGCGTCAGCTCATCGCGGCTGTGACGAGTGCGGGTCGTGCCGATGATCCGGCGGGCACCGAGGTGCCGGGCGATCTGCAGGCCCGCCAACGAGACAGTTGCGGTTGCGGAGGTGACGAGGACATCGGAGTCCGGTCCGACCTGTCCGTGGGTCACCAGGGCGTCGTGTTCGGTCAGGAAGGCCACCGGGATCGCGGCGGCCTGCTCGTAGGACAACGATGCCGGCACGGGCAGAGCGACGTGCTCGTCCACGACAGCCAGTTCCGCGCAGGCGCCGGGGGAGAGCGCCATCACCCGGTCACCGGGCGCGAATCGGTCGACGTTGTCTCCCACCTGCACGACCTCGCCGGCCAACTCCAGACCGGCCACTCGGTACGCCGAGTTGCCCAGGTGCGCGTAGTTGCCCTGCTTTTGCGAGAGATCCGCTCGATTCAGACCGATCGCCCGGACTTCGACGAGGACCTGCTCGGCCGAGGGCACGGGATCGGGAACCTCCGCGGTCCGGAGACTGCCCTGGTCGATCAGCACCGCCTTCATAGCCACTCCGGCGCGACGTCGACCGTGGTCCGGTCCCGACTGCCCAGCAGATCGAGCTGCGCCCGGACGCGCGGCAGTTCGTAGCGATGGAAGAACCGGGCCGCGTGGCGCTTGCCGTTCCTCAGCGGGTCGTCCGCACCCCCGCACGCCAGCAGGAGATCGAGCCAGATCCAGCCGACCACAGTATGCCCGAAAGCCTCGAGATACAGGGTCGCGTTCGCCAGCCGGTCCGGATCGTCGGTCGCGTGGATCTGACGGGTGACCTCACGAAGGTCGTACCAGGTGCGGCCCACCGTGGCGGCGAATGCGCGCGCCTCCTCATCGGCTGCCTCGGCCTTCGACAGCGTGGCCCGGATCCGTCGTTCGAGGACGTCGAGTGCTCGGCCTTTCTCCATCCGGACCTTCCGGCCGAGCAGATCGAGCGCCTGGATGCCCGTCGTACCCTCATGAATCGGGTTGAGCCGATTGTCGCGATAGTGCTGCTCCAGGTCGTAGTCCCGGGTGTAGCCGTAGCCGCCGAGCACCTGGATGGCGAGATCGTTGGCGGTGACACACCACTGCGACGGCCAGCTCTTCGCGACCGGCGTGAGCAGATCGAGCAACAGGTCGAGGTCCCGCGCTTGATCCTCGTCGGTGGCGGTCACTCGCTCGTCGAGCAGACGTCCGCAGTACAGCACGAGGGCCAGGGAGCCTTCCGCGTAGACCTTCTGCGCAAGCAACATCCGGCGTACGTCGGGATGGTCGGCGATCCGATCCTGTGGGGCCGTGGGGTCCGTCCCGGCCCTGCGCCCCTGCCGGCGGGTCCGGGCATAGTCGAGCGACTTCAGGTAAGCGGTGCAGCCGAGTGCGGCCGCTTGGCCGCCTACCGCGATCCGGGCTTCGTTCATCATGTGGAACATCTGGGCCAGGCCCGCGTTCGGCTCGCCGACGAGGTGGCCGACCGCGCCGGCGCCTTCACCGAAGTTGAGGATCGCGTTGGTCGTGCCGCGGAACCCCATCTTGTGGTTGAGTCCCGCGGTGGCGACGTCGTTGCGCTCGCCGACCGAACCGTCGTCGTCGAGCAGGAACTTCGGAACCAGGAACAGTGACAGGCCCCGAACCCCGGCCTGCGCGCCGTCGATGCGGGCCAGGACCAGATGGACGATGTTCTCGCCGAGCTCGTGATCGCCGCCGGAGATCCACATCTTGTGACCGCGAAGCCGATAGGTCCCGTCCGGTTGTGGCTCGGCGCGGGTGGCGATGTCCGCGAGCGAGGACCCGGCTTGCGGTTCGGACAGACACATCGTCCCGTGGAACCGGCCCTCGAGCATCGGCAGCACCCACTGTTCGACCTGCTCGGCGGTGCCGAAGCGCTGGATGAGGTTGGCGTTGGCCACGGTCAGACCGGCGTACGCCCAGGTGGCGACGTTCGCGGCCTGGAGCCAGGCGGAGCAGGCCGTCGCGACGACCTGTGGCAGCTGGGCGCCGCCGACCGCGTGGTCCATGCCGGCGGCGAGCAGGCCTGACCTGGCCAGTACGGCGAGTGCCGCCCGCGGCTCGGGGATCATCTGCACCTGCTTGCCGTCGTACGTCGGCTCGTGCGCGTCGGCCAGCCGGTTGTGTGGGGCGAAGTGGTCGCGGGCGATCGTCGCGGCCAGGTCGAGCGCCGCGTCGAAGGTCTCCCTGCTGTGTTCGCCGTACCGGTCGTGCCGGCAGAGTTCCTCGACGTCCAGCCAGTCGTACAGGAGGAAAGCGACGTCGCCGGGGGACAGCAGGTTCATCGAGGATCGCCTATCGGGTAGTGGAGATGCCGCCGTCGACGGGGATGACGGCGCCAGTGAGGTACGAGCCGGCGCGCGAGGCGAGGAACACCGCCGTGCCGGCCAGGTCATCGGCCCGTCCGAGACGCTTGACGGCCGAGAGCTCGAGCAATTGCTCGCGATGCGCGGCGAAGGTTGCCGCGGTCATCTTTGATTCGAACGGTCCCGGAGCGATGGCGTTCACGGTGATGTTGCGGGGGCCGAGCTCGGCGGCCAGCACGCGCGTCAGGTGATGCAGTGCGGCCTTGCCGGCCGAGTAGGAGTAGTTCTCGTACTCCGGCACGCGAAGGCCGTCGATCGATCCGATGTTGATGACCCGCGCCGGATCGTCGAGCGCCGCGGCCTGCGCCAGCCGGGGGAGGAGCGCACGGGTCAGCAGGAACGGCGCCTTGAGGTTCAGGTCGAGCACCTTGTCCCACGCGTGCGCCGGAAACTGCTCCAGCGGCGCTCCCCAGGAGGCGCCGGCGTTGTTGACCAGGAGGTGCAAGGCATCGGTGCGCCGGCCGATCTCGTCGGCGAGGGCGTCGCAGCCGGACGGCGTCGACAGATCGACGGCGACCGCGTGCACCGGCCCACCTTCACCAGCCAGCTCCGCCTGCGCTTGCTCGCAGGCGTCGGGTTTTCTGGACGCGATCATGACCGTGGCGCCGGCGCGCAGCAATCCGCGGGCGATCATCAGGCCGATACCGCGAGTACCGCCGGTGACCACGGCCCACTTGCCGTCGAGGCCGAAGAGACCATCGGCGTACGACGTCATATCGCCACACCGCCGTCGACCGGCAGCACTGTCCCGGTGATGTACCCCGCCTCCTCGGAGGCCAGGAACGCCACCGCGGCCGCCATCTCGCCGGGCGTGCCGAACCGGCCGAGCGGGATCGTCGCGGCGATGGCCTCGCGCCGCTCGGGTGGGATCGAACTGATCATGCGGGTCTCGGCGTTCGGCGAGACCGCGTTGACCGTCGTACCGAAGCGCGCCAGCTCCTTGGCGGCGGTCTTCGTGAAGCCGATGATGCCGGCCTTCGCAGCGGCGTAGTTCGCCTGGCCGGGGTTGCCCCGCAGACCCGTGTACGACGTCATGTTGATCACCCGGCCGTACTGCTGCTCGCGGAAGTGCCGGACGGCCGCACGGGTGCATCTGAAGGTCCCACCCAGATGAACGGCGAGCACCGCGTCCCAGTCGGCGTCCGTGAGGTTCCAGAGCATCGCGTCGCGCAGGATGCCGGCATTGTTGACCAGTACGTCGAGCCGGCCGGTGTCGGAGATGACGCGGCCGACCAGCCATTCGACCTCGGCGGTGTCGGTGACGTCGGTCGGGATGCCCGTCGCACCGATCTCTGTCGCGGCATGTTTCAGGTCCTGTTCGTCCCGGTCCGCCAGATAGACCGTGGCGCCGGCGGCCCGGAAGTACGCGCCCACCGCCTGGCCGATGCCGCGAGCGGCACCCGTGACGACCACGGTGCGGCCGGTGAAGTCGTGCGAGAAGTTCGGCAACGGTACCTCCGATGGATGAGACGTCATAGGACTCAGCTGAGACGCTGCAGGATCAGGGCCATGCCCATGCCGCCGCCGACGCACATCGTCTCCAGACCGAACTCGCGGTCGCGGGCCTGCAGGCCGTTGATCAGCGTCGTGGTCAGGCGGGCGCCGGTGGCGCCGAACGGGTGGCCGAGCGCGATCCCGCCGCCGTGGACGTTGAGGCGGTCGATGTCGATCCCGAGTTGCCGGTACGACGGGATCACCTGCGCCGCGAAGGCCTCGTTGATCTCGACGAGGCCGATGTCGGAGATGCTCAGGCCGGCCTTGGCCAGCGCTCGCCGGCTGGCTTCGACCGGTCCCAGTCCCATGATCTCCGGCGAGAGCCCGCAGACACCGGTCGCCACGATGCGGGCGAGCGGCGTGATCCCGAGCTCGCGCGCCCGGTCGCCGCTCATGACGACCACGGCTGCTGCGCCGTCGTTGAGCGGACAGCAGTTGCCGGCGGTGACCGTGCCGTCGGGACGGAACACCGGCTGCAGTTGCGCGAGGTCGTCGGCCACGGTGTCGGGCCGCGGGCCGTCGTCGCTGTCCACGACTGTGCCGTCCGGGAGGACGACCGGGACGATCTCCCGCTTGTAGAACCCGGCATCCAGAGCAGCCGCGGCCAAGGACTGCGACCGCAGAGCGAAGTCGTCCTGGTCCTGCCGGCTGATGCCGCACAGTCCGGCGACGTTCTCCGCGGTCTGGCCCATCCCGATGTAGACGTCGGGCAGCGACCCGAGCGATCGTGGGTCCACCCAACTGTCCTGGCCTCCGAGCGCCCGGCGGTTCGTCCGCTGGGTGGCCTCGGCGAACATCGGGTTGGTGCGGTCGACGTCGTCGCGTGGATAGCGCGAGACGCACTCGACACCGGCGGACACGTAGACCGATCCGTCACCGGCCAGGATCGCGTTGTGGGCCATCCGGGTGGTCTGGAGGCTCGACGCGCAGGCCCGGTTGACGCTCGACCCGGGCACCGAGTCCAGGCCGAGTTGCACTGCGACCCGCCGCGCGATGTTCTCGCCCTGCTCACCGCTGTGTTCCCAGCTGCCGACGTACAGATCGTCGATCTGGCCGGGGTCCAAGGCCGGTACCTGGTCGAGTGCCGCGCGCACCATCGCCGCCGCGAGGTCGTCGGGCCGGACGTCGCGCAGCGAGCCCTTGCGGGCGCGGCCGATGGGGGAACGGGCGGTGGCGACGATGACGGCGTCGGGCATGCGGACTCCTCGAACCTAGGGTTTCGGTAAATGGGCAACAGTCTGATCTACGGAACACTTTCGTTGACTGGTTGTCAAGAGGAGTGATTCCATATGACAGAAGGCATGTCGATATGTGGAACATTCAGCAGACGAGGAGAACGCGGATGCGCTACACCCGGATCTACACGGACGAGGCGGGCGGTTCACGCTTCGAGGACGTCACCGTCGACGGTGAGGAGCGGCGGTCGCCGGTGTCGGCCGGCCGGTCGGAGTACTCCGAGCCGATCCAGGCGCGCTCGGTCGTGCTCCGGCGGGTGGTCACACCGCATCCGGAGACACCGCATCGAGCGCCCCGGCGGCAGTTCGCAGTACATCTGCGCGGATCGGCCGAGGTGGAGGTGAGCTCGGGCGAGGTGCGGAGGTTCGGGCCGGGGGACGTCGTCCTGCTCGAGGACGTCGACGGCATCGGGCACATCACGCGGGAGATCGGGGACGCCGAGCGCGTCACGATGTTCATCGAGCTCGCGGACGTGGCGGAGTGAGCACGGTGGCCGAGGCGCTGGTGGGGTCTTGGTCGTTGGTGTCGTATCTGACCCGGAGCGACGACGGAACGATCGGCCATCCTCTCGGCGGCGACGCACTGGGCCTGTTGCTCTACTCGGCCGATGGCCATATGTCCGGCCACCTGATGCGCAACGGGCGCGAGCCCTTCCAGGAGCAGCGGCAGGAGCCTGTCGGCCGGTCGGGTACGGACGCCGAGGTGCGCCGGGCCTTCAACGACGTGTTCGGGTACGGCGGGACCTACACCGTCGACGAGTCACGGTCGGAGGTACACCATCACCTGGAGGTGTGTGTCCTGCCCGGATGGACGGCACGCACCCTGTCCCGCTCGGTCGAGTTCTCCGATGACCGTGAGGCCCTGACCCTGACGAGCGGCGTCCGCGTCGTCGAGGGAGTCCCGCAGTACGCCGAACTTCGCTGGCGGCGCGTCCGCCATCACCAAGGCTAGGAAGCTCTGATGCGCACAACCATGCAGAACTACCCGCTCACGGTCGCGGCGATCCTGAATCACGGCGCCACCGTGCACGGCTCGTCGATCGTTGCCGTGGCCAACGATCATGGGGCGAGCCGGACGCGTCGCTTCGACGAGATCGCCGACCTGGCCGGGCGGCTGGCCGCCGGTCTGCGGTCCATCGGCGTACGGCCGGGCGACCGGGTCGCGACCGTGCAGTGGAACAACCTCGAGCACCTGATCGCCTACTTCGCCGTACCGGCGATGGGCGCGATCCTGCACACCGTGAACTTCCGGCTCGCGGTGGAGGATGTCAGCTACATCTTCGGCCATGCCGAGGACACGGTGGTGATCGTCGACGCCGACCTCGTCGAGGTGCTTGTCCCGGTGCTGCCGCACACTCCGGAGATCGAGTTCGTCGTGGTCAACGGGACGGTCGACCAGGCGGGGCATGAGGCCTTGTCGGCCAACGGCCGCACGGTGCTGTCCTTCGACGATCTGATTGCCCACGCAGGGGAAGTCGCCTGGCCGGTGGTCGACGAGGATGCTGCTGCGGCGGTGTGTTACACGTCAGGGACCACGGGGCGGCCGAAGGGTGTGGTGTACAGCCACCGATCCGTCTATCTGCATGCGCTCTCCACCACGACCGTCGCGGCACTCGGAATCGGTCCGCAGGACGTCGTGCTCGGCGTGGTCCCGATGTTCCACGCCAACGGCTGGGGATTGGCGCACGCATGCTTCTTGAGCGGTGCCGGTCTGGCCCTTCCGGATCGTCGGACGGACGCCGCGACCTTGGTCTCGTTCGCCCGCGAGCGACGCGTGACGGTGTCGGCCGCCGTACCCACGATCTGGTCGGATGTCTTCGGTTATCTCGAGGAGAACCCGGCCGCTGGGATGCCGTCGCTGCGAGTGATCTTCGCCGGCGGCTCGGCCGTGCCCGAGTCGTTGATGCGGGCGTCGCGCCGTCTGCTCGGGGTCGAACTGATCCAGGGATCGGGGATGACCGAGACGTCGCCGGTGGTGACGGTGGCGCATCCGCAGGGCGGCATCAGCGCGGACGACGCGGCGTACTGGACCTATCGCCGATCGGCCGGCCGGATCCTGGCCGGCGTCGAAGCCCGTCTGGTGGACGACGCGGGCGGTGTTCAGCCGCGCGACGGCATCAGCGTAGGGGAGATCGAGTACCGCGGTGCGTGGATCACCGGGGCCTATCACCAGGATGCGACGGGTGACTCGTTCCACGACGGCTGGTTGCGGACCGGTGACCTCGGCACCATCACGCCGGACGGTTACCTCGCGATCGTGGACCGCGCCAAGGACGTGGTGAAGTCCGGGGGCGAGTGGATCAGTTCGTCGGCGTTGGAGGCGCATCTCCTGGCCCATCCGGCGGTCGCGGAGGTTGCCGTCGTACCGATGCCGGACGAGAGGTGGGGCGAGCGCCCGCTGGCCTGCATCGTCCCGGCGACGGAGCTGTCGGTGGACGAGCTGAAGAAGCACCTGGCGACGCTGGTGCCGCGATGGCAGGTGCCGGAGTACTGGTCGGTGGTCGACGCCCTTCCCAGGACGAGCGTGGGGAAGCTGGACAAGAAGTTGCTGAAGGAAAGGCAACAATGCGGGGAGCTCGCCGTCCTGCGGGTGATGTGAAGCGAGGGGCCGGATCCACTCGGATCCGGCCCCTCGGGTTTGAGCGGTGCTGCCCGGTCAGCGACCAGATGATGTCGATCGCGAATCGGCGGTTGGCGTGAGGCGCTGAAGGGTTGGGGCGGTCCTGGAGAACCGAACCGATCGTGCGCGGCCGATTCTGGTGAGCAGGTAGTAGAGGCCGAAACCGCGCGGCCAGTTCGTGACGACATTGCCGGTCGCGCCACGGAAGTAGTTGTGCGTCGACAGCAGCGCCGAGTCCTCCCACTGCTTGCTGAGCCATTGCTCGTACGCACGGAAATGGCCGGCCCGAACCTCGGCAACCGTCGACCGCGTCCGGGCCATCCGCTTCACAACTCCGGCGACGAAGGCCATCTGGCATTCGAGGACGAACAGATGTGCCCCACTGCCGTTCGTGTTCGGTCCGTAGAGGATGAAGAAGTTGGGGAACTTGGGCACCATCAGACCCAGGAACGCTGACGCGTCGGCTTGCCAGAAGTCCTGGAGTTCGGTGCGATCGCGGCCGGTGATGCGGATCCCGGAGAGGAACTGCGCGGCCTTGAAACCAGTTGCCAGCAGGATGGTGTCCACCTGGTGCTCGGCGCCGGCTTCGTCGACCACGCTGGATTCCCTGACCTCGGTGATGCCCCGGGGGACGAGCGTCACGTTCGGGCGCTTGAGCGCCGGATAGAAGTCGCTGGACCGGACGAGGCGCTTGCCGTAGACCGGGTAGTCCGGGGTCAGCGCGGCGAGCAGATCAGGACGGTCCGCGAAGCTCTTGCGGAGGAAGTTCTCGGCAACACGCTGTACCGCCCGGTTCTGCGCGGTGCCGATCTTCTTGGCCCGGCCGCCCTTGATCGCGCGGCGGATGCGGTAGAGCGCCTTGAGGCGGTTCCACTGCGCAGCCGACGGCCGGGCTCTTCGCAACCGTTCGTCGTCCGCGAACCGGGTGACGGGCTTGGGCAGGATCCAGCCGGGCTGCCGTTGAAACACGTACAGCTGGTCGACCTGCCCGGCGATCGCCGGAACCAGGGACGCACTCGTCGAACCGGTGCCGACGACGGCAACCTTCTTCTCGCTGAGGTCGAGCTCCTCCCGCCATTCAGCGGTGTGTACGACGTCACCGGTGAACCGGTCGAGTCCCGGCCACGCCGGGATCTGTGGCTCACTGAACAGACCCACCGCCGAGATCACCACGTCGGCCCGGATCGTCGAACCCGAACCGGTGGTGAGTTGATAACCGTCGGCGCGGGTCCATTCGATCGACTCGATGCTGACGCCGAAGCGGATGCGTTCCCTCAGGCCGTACTCGTCGATCACCTCGTCGAAGTACGTCAGCAGCTCCTCGCGGCGGGCGTGGCTGCGACTCCACGGGTAGGGCTTGAAGGAGTACCGGTACACGTCGGATTCGGTGTCGACCTCGGCGCCGGGAAATGCGTTGGACCGCCAGCACCCGCCGGCGTCGGGCAGCCGCTCGTAGATCGTGAAGGACGTGATGCCTTCCTTCCGGAGCTTGACGGCCATTCCGATGCCGGAGAAGCCTGCGCCGATGATCGCGATGCTGGGGGTCCGCATGAACCGTCCTTCGACTCTGGGGATGCTGACTGGTGGAGATGGAGCCTGGCTACGCCGGGCTGTCCTCGAGATCGCCGAACGCTGTCTCCCGGACGCCGAGTGCGACCACGGTGAGAGTGACGAGGCCGCCGAACGCGACGTAGAGGATGAACAGCCAGGGCCGGCCGAGCGTGGAGCTCAGGTACGTTCCGAGCAACGGCGCCGTACCGCCGAACAGCGATGAGGCCAGCGCGAACCCGACACCGCACGCGCTGTACCGGACATGCATCGGGAACTGTTCGGCGAAGACCGCGCTGGTCGGCCCGACGACCGCGGTCAGCGCGAGCATGATCAGTACGCAGGCAAGTACGCCGAGCACCGCGCTGCCGGACTCCAGCATGGCGAACGCGGGGAACATCACCACGGCGAGACTGGCGCCGCCGACGATCAGGACAGGCCGCCGGCCGACGCGGTCCGAGAGGGCGCCCATCGGCACCATGAACAGGATCCAGAGGACGCTGAGCAGGATGCCGAGGGAGTAGGTCGTCGAGGCTGCCATGCCGGCGTACTTCTGCAAGTAGGTCGGCAGGTAGATGAGCAGTCCGTACCCGCCGATGACCTGGGCGAAGACGACGCCGATCACGAGCAGGATCTGCCGCCAGTAGTGCCGGAACGCCAGCAGAACCGGCTGCTTGACCAGGGTGTGCTGCCGGCCGACGAAGGCGGGACTCTCCGGTGCGCCCCACCGCAGCACGAAGACGGTGAGCGCCAGTGGCACCGACAGCAGGAACGGGATGCGGAAGCCGAAACTCTCCACCTGGTGTTCGTTGAACAGCGAGATCAGCTTGGCCGTCCCGACCCCGAGCAGAGTCCCCGCGCCCGAGGCCACGTTCAGGACGGACCCGTAGCGGCCACGTTTCCCGGGCGGAGCGATCTCCGTCAGGTAGGTGAGCAGACCGCCGATCTCACCGCCCGTCGCGATGCCCTGCAACAGCCGTGCCACCGTCAGCCAGATCGGGGCCAGGATGCCGACAGCGGCGTACGTCGGTGCAGCGCCGATGAGGACCGTGGCCACGACCATGACCACGACGCTCATCACCAGCGTGTTGCGCCGGCCGTAGCGGTCCCCGAGGTGACCGAACACGATCGCGCCGATCGGCCGGGCCGCGAACGCGACGGCGAACAGCGTGAACACGTAGAGCAGCCCCGCGACACTGTCGTGCTTGGGGAAGAACGCGGTGGCCAGAATCGGGGCCAGCAAACCGAAGATGTAGAAGTCGTAGAACTCGATCGCGCACGGAAGGATCGCCGACAGCACGGCGCGTCTCCCGCCGAGCTGTTGCACCACGGTCCCGATCTCTGTCCGGCCTGCGTCTCCCGGCGGCCGGCTCACTGCTCTGTCCACGCTGTCGCTGGTCGTCATCTCAGTTCTCCGTTCCCTGGTTACACCAGATGTCAGGGCTGGCAGCCACAGAGAACAACACAGTCCACGGTTCTGTCAATCGGTTGCGCTTCCAAAATAAGAGACATAGCGTGAGAAGCCGACAGAGCGAAGAGGAGTAGTGATGAGCGACTTGGACGGAACCGCGATCGGTTTCGCCGGCCTGGGCAACATGGGGCAACCGATGGCGCTGAACCTGGCCGAGGCCGGGTTCCGGCTGACGGTCTTCGACCCGCGCGCCGAGCGGATGGAGCCCTTCAGGGACCTGGGTACGACGATTGCGGCCTCGCCGGCCGATCTGCTGTCCGGTGCCGACATCGTGGTCACGATGCTTCCGGACACCCCGGACGTGGAGAGCGTGGTCACCGGACCGGATGGCATCGCGAGCCTCGGCAGGCCCGGTTTGGTGCATCTGGAGATGAGCACGATCATCCCGTCTGCCTCGAAGCGGTTCGCGGATCTGCTCGAGGCCCGGGGGATGCGGTTCGTCGATGCCGCGGTCGGACGGTCGGCCCTGCACGCAGCGCGCGGCGAGAGCCTGTTCATGGTCGGCGCCCACGATGCCGACCTGGCGCTGGTCCGGCCGTTGCTCGAGGCAATGGGAGACACGATCGTGCATTGCGGTCCGCCAGGGTCGGGTATCGCGATGAAGATCGTGAACAACTTCCAGGGCAACGTTCAAGCGCAGGTGACCGCGGAAGCTCTGGTGCTGGGCGCCCGGCTGGGGCTGACCGTCGACCGCATGGTTGAGGTCATGTCCGGCACCTTGTCCGTGAACGGATTCCTGACCGGGTACTACCCGGTGAAGGCGCTGGCCGGCGACGTGGAGCCGGGCTTCGCGCTCAGACTGGCGAACAAGGACTTGTCGATCGCGGTGAATCTGGCCGCGGAGCTCGGCGTACCGGTCACGGCGGGTGCCAGTGCGCAGGCCTGCGTCGAGGCCGCTTGCGCGGAGTACGGCGAGAAGGATGTCACCGCTCTCCTCGATGCTGCGGCGGATGGCGCAGGCATCCTGGCGCCGCGGATGGCCAAGGCATGAGCGGCGGTCCGGAGGTTCTGGTGGCGGGGAAGTGGTCGGTGGGGGAGGGTGCCCCCATCACCGCGATCGACCCGTACACGGAGAAGACCCTCGCGGCCATCCCCACCGCGAGCGCCGGCCAGGTCCGGGAGGCAGTTGCCGCCGCCCGGCGTGCGACGACCGAGGGCGCCTGGGCCCGCCTCAGCGCCACTGACCGCAGCCGTCTCCTGCATCGAGTCGTCGACGTTCTGGACCGGGACCGCCTCCTGCTCGCGGACATCGTGACCGCGGAGACGGGATCGCCGATCACGTTGAGCACGATGCTCCAGGTGGAGCCGATGCTCGAGCACCTGGCCTGGTACGCCGACGCCGCCGCCCGCGGGCCGCGGGGTGGATACGAACAGGGCTTGCCGTTGCGGGGCGATGTGTCCACAAGCATCCTGGTCCGCGAGCCCATCGGAGTCGTGGCCGCGCTCACGCCGTACAACGCCCCGCTGGTGACGGCGGCGTGGAAGGTCGGCGGCGCTCTCGCCGCCGGGTGCGCCGCGATCCTCTTGCCATCCCCTCGTGCCGCGTTGACGTCGCTGGCCTGGGCCCGGTTGGTCTGCGAGGCCGATCTTCCCGAGGGAGCGTTCTCCTTCCTCATCGGCGAGGCGCCCGTCGGCCAGGCGCTGACCGAGAGCGAGGACGTCGACATGGTGACGTTCACCGGGTCCAACGCCGTCGGGCGTCAGGTGATGCGGCAGGCAGCGGGAACCTTCAAGCGGTTGGTGCTCGAACTCGGTGGCAAGAGCCCGAACATCGTCCTGCCCGGAGTGGATATCGACGCCGTGGCCGGTCCTTCGGCGCTCCGATTCCTGCGCAACGCCGGTCAGACCTGCGGAGCGACGACCCGGACCTTCGTGCCTCGCGCCGATTACGAGGAATTCGTCCAAGCGACGAGGGATTTCCTGCCGAGTGTGGTGGTGGGTGACCCCTCGGATCCGCGCACGGTGGTCGGCCCTCTGATCTCCGCCGAGCACCGCGAGCGCGTCGAGGGCTACGTCGACCGCGCGCTGGCCGCCGGCGGTGTGCTCGAGGCCGGCGGCGGACGCCCTGCGCAGGAGCACGGCTTCTTCCTGAACCCGACCGTGATCGGTGGGGTGACCAACGATTCCGAGATCGCCCGCGACGAGCTGTTCGGCCCGGTCGGTGTGGTGATCCCGTACGACGACCTCGACTCGGCCGTTGCCATGGCCAACGATTCTCGCTACGGCCTGAGCGCCAACGTCTGGGGACCGCCGCCGGAGGCCGTCAAGGTCGCCCGGAGAATCCGCTCCGGAACAGTCAACGTCAACGGCGGCAACGGCGGTCTGCGCCCCGACGCCCCCTTCGGCGGCTACCGCCAGAGCGGGATCGGCCGGGAAGCCGGCGAAGAAGGCTTCCTGGAATTCTTCGAACCAAAACAACTCCAGGTCCCTCTCCGCTGACCCCGCCACTGCGCGAGTGGTAAATACCATCTCGGCGGGTATAAACCGCTGCCATCAATGGTGGTATTGACCAGTGCGCAGGCAGCGATCTCGCACCGAATAGTCTCTTATGCTGAGTCCGTTCGAAAAGTTCGCCGGAACTCTTGCAGTTCACTCCGGTGGCATTCATGCTCGACCAGACGCGGGCTTCCGCCCATCCTTGCCGCGAAGGAGATCCGAAGAGCCATGTCACGTCAGCGAACGACCATCTTCCTCGCCACCGCCGCGACGATCGCCTCGATGGTGAGCGGCGCCTCTGCTGCCGTCGGTTCGACCGATCAGGCCGGCCATGGGTCAGGCAAGTGCGGCGTACTGTTCGACGACTTCCAGTACGCCTCGGCCACCGACCCTGCGCTCGCCGATCACGGCTGGAATGCGCGCAGTGAAATGGGTGGCCCAGGCGTGCCGGGCACCGCCTGGCCGGCGAGCAACGTCTCCTTCGTCACCACCGGCGGCCGGAAGGTCGCCCAGCTCCGGGCAACGACGGACGGCACGGTCGCCGGCACGACCAACTCCGAGCTCCGCCGGACCACCATGAATCTGCGGAACGGCACCTATGCCACCCGCGTCCGGTACGCCGACAGCCCGGCCACCGGAACGGACGGCGACCACATCAACGAGACCGCGTTCGCCATCGGCCCGACGAAGTTCGACTACGACCCGATCTACAGCGAGCTCGACTTCACCGAGTACCTGCCGAACGGAGGTTGGGGCGAGACCGGCCCCATCAACTTCCAGACGAGCTGGCACACCTTCCGAGAGGACCCGTGGGACGCGCGGACCGCCGAGAGCCGGCAGGAGAAGTCGCTCGACGGCTGGCACACCTATGTCACCCAGGTAGGCAACGGCCACGCGAGATACTACATCGACGGCAAGCTCACGGCCGATCACACCGTCGACCAGGACGGCAACACCATCCTGCCCCGTCAGGACATGAGCATGAACTGGAACCTGTGGTTCATCGATCTGGACGGGCACCAGGGCACGGCAACAAGTGAGTACCGCGAGCAGGTCGATTGGGCCTACTACGCCAAGAACGAGACCGTCTCGCCCGCACAGGCCGACGCCCGCGTGGAGAAGTACCGCAAGCATGACACCACCTACCAGGACTCCCTGAGCGACACCGGGAGCTGCAAGAACTATCAGCCGCCGGAACACTGAGCTCTGCCGCGAGCGGCGTAGCATACGGACCCTCCGGCATAACTAAGGATGGGTCCTCGTGGTAGGGAGCCTGCGGAAACGAGATCGGGCGCGCGAGCACCTGCTCGGGCTGGTCGAGTCGCGAGTGGTCGGTCAGCCGATACCCTCCGAGCGCCAGCTGTCCGCCGAGCTCGAGATCTCCCGACCCACCCTCCGAGCCGTGGTCGACGACTTGGTTCGCGATGGCTGGCTGGTTCGCGAGCACGGCCGCGGCATGTTCGTCGGTAGCCCCAAGGTCGCTCAACAGATCAGCGGCACCCACGGAGCGACCTATCCGACCGCACCCGGAACCTGGACCAGCAGGGTTCTCAGCCACGGCACGATCCAAGCCGGCACGTTGATCGGCAGCAGACTCCGGGTCACACCGAATACCGCCGTACTGCGGATCGCCAGGCAACGCTTCGTCAACGGCGACCCGATCTGTCTGGAGACCATCCACGTACTGCAGGAGATCGTCCCCGAGTTCGACGTGCGGGTGATCGAGCAGAACTCGTTCTACGCGTTGCTCGAAGAACGCTACGGCGTGATCCCGACCGACGCCGAACAGACCCACGGCGCAGCAGCAGCCGACGCCACCGAGTCCGCCCTGCTCGGCCTCGCTCTGGAGGCTCCGATCCTGCTCCTGGAACGAATCACCCGCGACCAGCACGGCCGCAGATTCGAGTTCACCCGCGCCGCCTACCGCGGCGACCGATACCAAATCAGAACCCACCTGACTCTCTCCACGCCCCCAAGCAATTCCCCGAACGCCGACTCGGACGCCTGACCCACCACCGGTTGAAGAGAGCCGGTGGCGGGTCACGCTCCTACTCGCCCACGAGCGGGTCGTTGGTTGCGGTCGCCCAGCGGAAGTACGCCGGGTCGTTGAACGTGCCGGAGACCTTGCCGAGGCCCTGGATGACCGTCGCAGTGCCGTTCGCGTGTCCGACGGCGTACAGGTAGGCCGATTGGGTGTCCTTGTCGATGCCGAGCAGCAGGGTGCCCTGGTTGCCACACTTCTGTGCGATCAGGAATTCGAAGCCCTGCCAGGTACGGGTGCGTACCGGTTTGACGACTGGCTTCATCGGCGACGTCGTCGGGATGTGAACCGTGTAGAGCGCGCCGCCCCGGGTGTTCGCGAGGAACGTGTCGTAGGTCCGGGTCTTGCTGATCAACGTCATCGCCTTCACCGACGCGAAGCCCGGTGACGTGCCGGTGACGCTCCAACCCCCGCTGGTGGAGGTCCATCTGAAGAGCACGCCGTCGCCGTTCAGCCCGTAAAGCTTCGTGCGCGCGGAGGTTCCCTCCCGATAGCGGGACTCCTCGAATGCGACGATGTCACGGTATGCGCCGGGGTCGACCTCGCGGCCGATCGAGTCCGGGTCGAGTTCTCGGCCGTTCGCGAGCGTGTAGCCGCTGTAGGTCAGGGTCCCGCCGATGATCACATGGCCCGCGACATAAACCCCGCCGGGAGTCGGTGAGGTGAACATCGAACCGCTGAGCCGTACCTGATCGCGGAACAGGCCGGGCGCCACAACACGATCGTTCGTTCTCGTCGGTGGCGAGTTGGCAGTAATGCGCTGTGACCTGTGATCACCTCCAGCCGTGACCGACCCCAGATCCATCGTGCACTTGCCGGCGCTTGCATCGCCGGTGGTCGTCGTGACAGCGTCCGCGGTTCCGGGGAACAAGCCGACGGCCAACAGTGCGGCCGCACTCAGTAGTACGACCGAGCCTCGGCGGACAATCCCTTGCTTACCTCGCATGTCGCAACCTCTCGTGACCTGACCCCCAGGTTGCGAGCTCCATGCCAGCAGCAGATCGTCACCCAGCTTGATGCAGCGGAGCCGATGAAAGTTGCGCAGTCGTGCCCGAACGGCCAACGTGGGCAGGATTTCTGCCTCACTACCGCGAAGCTGGTACGTGCGGTCTCGGTAGTTCGCGTCCAGGTCAGATCGTGGACTTGGCGATCAAGTGCTCGAGGACCCGTCGGGTCTTGCTGACCTGGCTGTCGTCGACCGGCAATTGCTTCTGCTGCATGAAGGCAGTCAGCGCGGCCTGCGCGGCAACGGCGGCCTTCGGCTTGGCGACGATCGACAGCTCCAGGAAGTCCAGTCCGTCGACCCGCCAGCGTTCGCCTCGCACCTTTGATGTCAGGCCGTCGATGGTGAACTCCTCGAACCGGGTGGCGGTGATCGGTGGCAGCATGCTGACCGCCGCAAGGTTGACCCGGCCTACGCTGCAGGTCGCGAGGAAGTCGAGTTGCTTCTTGCTGAACAGCTCGGTGACCGGCCGGCCATCGGCCGACGCAGTGGCCAGCCGCGAGTCCGACCACTTCACGGTCATCGACGCCGCAAGCGACCGCTTCTCGCCCGCCCAGTCCGCCTCGATCTTCAGGTCCTCGACGTTGTCTCCGTCGGCATCGACGTTCTCGAAGTACTCCGGATCGAGTTGGGACCAGCGACTGGGCCGGAGCTTGATCGTCGAGTCGCCGGCCGTCGCGGTCTTCCCGCGCACCCGGAGTACGACGCCGATGTCGAGCAACGCTGTAGACGCGGCGGCATCGGTGATGTCCTCACAGAACACCACCGTCCAGGGATCACCGCCCTGAAGCTCGAGGCGTTCGATCGCCTTCTCGACGTGCCGTGCCGCGGCTGCCGGATCATGCGCGTCGGCCAGCGTGACCTTGATTTCCACCTTCTCTGGACGCACCTCGTCCACCCCCCAATGAATGCGCCGGCCGCACCCGCCCCAGGTCCAGCGGCCGCACGTCAGATTTCCACACTCCTCTGAGCGCCAACCAGCGTCAAGGTTGCACATGGTTGACCCCCAGCGGCTCAGTGACGCTTCACGAGTGCGCGCGAAATCGAGAGACATGCACCCCGTCCGTCGGCGACTTTCGTTCCTCGTATTGAGGAGACCGCCTCAATGGTGCCAGGCGTGAACGGGGTTCTGTTGGCAAGGTCTGTTCTGCTCAGTGGCGCAGGTGAATTACCTCCGCCGGTCAATCGATTTGCTGTATTTTACCTGCGGTCTTGCTTGTTTTCTGGGTGAGTGGGACGCTCAAATCGACGTTCGTGTCGCGGGGGATCATTCGGCTCGGTTGGAGCCAGGGGGAGTGCCGTCGGCCGCAGGAGAGGCGTGCTGCCGGCGCTCGAGGTGTCACGGGAGGACCTCGTCCGGCCTTTGATCTGGTGCGGCTTCGCTTGCGGCAGCTCGGGGGAGGGCTGATGAGTCAGAAGCTGGCGGTTTTCTTCGATATCGGGGACACGTTGGCGAGCGCGGTGATGGACGGGACGCGTCTGTCTCGCCTCGATGTCTATCCGTTCGTGTCTGAGGTGTTGACCAGGCTGCGGGCCGGAGACGTCGCGCCCCCGGCCGCGGTGGGTCTCATTTCGAACACGGGCAACGAAACCGCAGTCACGATGAAGAACGTGCTGGGCGCCGCCGGTTTGCTTGCTCTCGTCGACACAGAATTGTGCCTCTTCAGCTCCATCGAGGGCGTGGACAAAACACAGCCGGAGATGTTCGAGCGCGCCCGTGATCGTGCGGCGTTACCTGCCTCCAAGTGCGTGTTTGTCGGTGAGGACGCACAGGAACGACGTACGGCGGCCTCCGTCGGCTTTTTGGTGTCGCCACATCCGCTGCACGCCCTCCATATGGTTGCGGCGGATTTCGCCGTACATCCGACAGAGCTGACCGGAAGGAAAGACCGCCATGCCCGCAATGCCAACTGACGTCGGCAACGGACTGAATTCCGTCTCGTTGCACAGTTCGGACGAGTCCTGGTCCGGAGTGATCGAAGAACTGGAACAAGAACGGTCCGTGCGGCCCGGTTTGCGTCCGGAGGGCGCCGAAACCGCAAGCGAGGTCGATCCGGAGACCGCGGCGCGTCGTTTCCTGGACCAGGCTGTCGCCAGTGCTGATGTCCCGGCGTTCACGGCCCCGTCGCGCAACCGGGACCGCCAATTCAGGATCATCGGCACCGAGACGGTCCCACTCACCGGAACCCGGACTGTGAAGTTTCGGCAGGTGCTGGACGACATCCCGATCTACGGATCGCTCGTGACGGTCGAGCTCGACGATACGAACAGTCTGATCGGCATCGACGCTGCGCTCGGCGAACCACAACACCTCAACCCGGTGGCGAGCGTGTCGCCGGCCGCTGCCTTGGACGCTGCTGCCGATGTGCGGGACGGATATCGGCCCACGCTGACCAGCGTCGTCCCGCGGTTGAACTACTACTACGACGTGAAGAACGCCCGTTGGCGGCTCGTCTACATCCTCGAGGACGTGCCGGTGCGGTTGGATCGGAGTGTTGAGGCATCGCAGGATCGTGACAGTGCACTGGAGCCGCCGCACTTTGTCGACTATGTGGTGGACGCACACAGCGGTGAGGTCGTCACGATGCTGCCGCGGACGCCGAGTATGGCGCCGGTGGAGCAGACGGCAGTCGACACCTTCGGCGTCAAGCAGACGTTCCTCGCGTCGCCTGGTGGCGGTGTGCTGGTGATGGTCGACCCGGATCACAAGGTCGAGACCTACGACTTCACGTTCCAGGACCCAACGGTCGACGTCTTGCCAGGCAGCTTGATCAGCGATCCCCCGGAGTGGACGCCGGCCGGTGTGAGCGCCCATGTGAACGCGATTGCAGTGTCGGAGTTCCTCCGCACGGTGCTGCGTCGGGACAACATCGACGGCAGCGGCGGGAGCATGAGGTCGACCATCAACTGTGTGGTCGAGGAAGACAGCCCCGGTCCCCAGCAGTGGGTCAACGCGTTCTGGAACGGCGAGCAGATGGTGTACGGCCAGGTGCTGCGGGCCGACGGGCTCCGGTCGCTGTCGGCCAACGTCGACGTGGTTGCCCACGAGATGTTCCACGGCATCACCGACCACACAGCCCGACTGGAGTACGCCTTCCAGCCGGGGGCGCTGAACGAGTCGATGTCCGACATCTATGGCGTCTATGTCTCGAACCTCGGCAAGGCCGATCCGCGGAGGTGGGACTGGGAACTGGGCGAGAAACTTCTCCCTGGGGACAGGCCGTTCCGTGATCTGTCGGATCCGCCTCGCTTCGGGCAGCCAGATCACATGAGGGATTTCAAGGTCCTGCCCGACACGAGGAAAGGCGATTGGGGCGGCGTACACGTCAACAGCGGAATCCACAACAAGGCTGCCTTCAACATGTTCACCGCGGAAGACAATGCCGGCAATCTGGTTCTTGACCCGGAGGAGGTGGCTGCGGTGCTCTATCTCGCGTTGACGCAGCGGCTGTCGCGTACTTCCCAGTTTGCCGACAGCCGGCGCTTCACGGTCTCCAGCGCACGAAGCCTGTTCCGCCAACTGCCGCCGGAGGACCGCGATCGCAAGATCGCGGCGGTGGATGCGGCCTTCGCCGCAGTCGGTATCGCCTGACCACGAGCTACTCGGACCATGGCGGCGATGTCCGTCCAAGCGGGTCGTGCGGCTGATGCAGACCGCCGACCCGCAGAGCCAGGTGTCCTCGACACAGGGCTGCGAGCGTCAAATTCTGTCAACGGGGACGGGGGATTTCTCATGAGCGAAGATGGGCTCTTCTCGGTGGATGCTGTCAATCTCCGGCGTGGAGCAACGACGCCGGTCGTGAGTGCGCTGCACGCGTACCTAGGTCGATTCGGCTGGCTCCGGCTACCGAGCCAGGAGCGGGTCGTGGCAGATCACGACGAGTTGCCGGAGGTGGAGCCTGGTCGTTTCGACGAAGGCACCGAGGCCGCTGTCACTGAGTTTCAGCGTTTCTATGGTCTTCCGGTGACGGGCGACTTGAACCCGGAGACGGTCGCCCTGATGCGTCGGCCCCGATGCGGTGTCCCCGACAAACCACCCGAGCGCCACGGCGGGCCGGCCGAGTTCGCCGCCTTGGGGACGAAGTGGCAGAACCTCCGTCCGGGCTATCACTTGAACAGCGGCACGGCCGATCTTTCCGACGCCAGCGTAGTGAACGCGCTGCAGTACGCGTATCGAAGCTGGTGCCTCGTCGCGCAGATCGCTGCCCACCGCGTGTCTTCCGGCGCGGACATCGAGGTTAGCTTTGCGACCGGTGATCACGGCGACGGAACCAACAACGCGTTCGACGGGCCGGGGAACGTACTGGCACATGGCTTTCCTCCACCGTCCGGAGCCGGCAGCGCGATTGACGGGGACCTGCACTTCGACGACGACGAGACGTGGACGCGTGATCTGCCGCCGACGGGAATCGACCTCGACACTGTCGCTCTCCACGAGGCCGGCCACACGCTCGGCCTCGACCATTCGGCAGTGGCCAATGCCGTGATGTTTGCCTTCTACGGTGGGGGCCGCCGGACGCTGACCGACGACGACATCGCTGGGATTCGCTCGCTCTATCGGACGCGCGAGCGGAATGTCTTCAGCAACTTCGACGCGGCTGTCGAGGGCGAAGGACCTTTCAAGGGCAAGGGGTACTTCTTCTACGGCTTCCGCTACCTGCGCTACGACTTCGCCGATGACCTGCCGGACGCTGGATACCCGCTGCACATTGTCCCTCTCTGGCGCGACCTCCCGGACGGTTGGGGCTTTCCGCGTGGGTTTGACGCCGCGCTGAACGGCCAGAACGCATTCGCCGGAAAGTTGTACATATTCAGGGGCGACCAGTACGTCCGGTACGACTGGGCCAAGGACATGACGGACCCCGGCTATCCGCTGTCGATCGCGAACGAGTGGAAGGGATTGCCGCCCGAGTTCACGACCGGCCTCGACTCTGCCGTCACCGGCAAGGGACCATTCGCGGGTAAGGCCTACTTCTTCAAGGGCGACCAGTACGTGCGGTACGACTGGGCGACCGACCAGACCGACCCCGGCTATCCGAAGTCGATCGCGGCTATGTGGCCGGGCCTGCCACCGGCATTCACCTCTGGCATCCAGGCTGCAATCAACGGCCAGGGCATCTATGAGGGAAAGGTCTATCTGTTCAAGGGAGCGAACTACGCAAGCTACGACTGGGCAGCCGATCGCGGGGATCCAGGTTATCCGCTGCCGATCGAGTTCAACTGGTTCTGACCGCCCAGCGAAGGGGGAACCACAATGGCTCCAAGGGATGACATCGCTCACCTGGCGGGCAGCCAGGTTCGCTTCACGGCTGACATGGCCCTGGAAGACGTCATGCAGCGTCGGCTCCGCTATCACCTGCTTCGCCTCACCGTCGTCGGCGTCACACAAGAGGACCTCAAGGAGCTCGGCGAACTCGGCCGCCTGGCATTCGAGGACTCTGACGTGAGCGCGCAGGCGGCCAGGATCATGGAGCGTGCGAGCGCGAGCCCGCTGGCGTTCGCCATCGCCGACATCGTCCAGCAGACGCCGCACACGCCAGGCCCGCTCGGACCGAAGGCGGCGATGCTCGGCGCTGTGCTCGGCGCGTACGCCTCATTGCAGGAGGTCGACGAGGTCGACCAGGTCGTCGTCGCCACCCTGGGCGCCGTCGGCGGTGCAGTGGCCATGACGGCGAGCAACTTGCTCCTGAACAACCTTGAACAGGTGGGCCAGACTGAGTATCTCCGCATGGACGACTGACACGTAGCGCTTTCCGGCGTCCTCGAGGGTGGTTCAGGTGCCGGCGAGATGGTCGGCCAGCCACAGAGCGAGTGCGGCCGTTGTGAGGCTGGGGTTTGCCGCGGGACAGGCGTGCAGTTGGTGTCGCGGCTCGACCGCCGCCGGTATCCGTGCGGCGAGTGCTTCCTCGATCACTGTCTACTCCAGACCGTATGCGCGAACGGCGTTGCCGCGCCCCAGCATTTCGACGTAGCGACGCGCGTCGGCCGCGCCGATCAGATCGTCGGCCAGCCACTCGTCGACCACCCGGCCGACGGCCCGGCGCCAGAGCCACGATCCGCACGCGTACAGCTCGGGCAGACCGAACGCGTCCGAGGCGTAGAGCACCTTGTGCATCGGCGCGATCTCCAGCGACTCCCGCACCAGCGTCTGGCTGGACGGGCCGGTATGGCTGACGGCGGAACTGGTGTCCAGCCAAACGTGCGGGAAGAGCTGCGCGAGAATCCCGGCCTGACGGATGTACGGGTAGCAGTGCAGCAGCATCAGCCGAGCGCCCGTCGTACGTGTCGCGTGCGCGAACCCGGTGAGGTGGGACGGATCGCAGCGGTGCAGCACGATGTCCGGGTCGCCGTAGCCGACGTGCAATTGGATCGGTTGACGGAGTTCCACCGCGCGCCACAACAAGTGCCGCAGCAGCACTGGGTCCGCGAGACGCGTCGGTGAGCCTGCCTCGATTGCCGTCAGCCAGCGGCCCGCTGCCGCGGTTACCTGAGCAGGTTCCGGTGCGGCCGGGTCGAAGTCGAGACCGTGCCGGTAGGCGATGATCGACTTGACGCCAACGGCATTTGCGGCGGCCGCCTCGAGGGCGTCGTCGAACGCACTGGCGAAGCCGGCGGCAGTACAGTCCGGCGCGATCGACTCGGCGAGCGCTTCCAGGCGCACGATCTCCTCGGTAGCCGCGCCGGTCAGCGTCGCCATCTCGTCCGGTGTCGTGATGGTCGAAGCCCGAAAACCGGTGTCGAGCAGGTACCGCTCGGTTCCGCTCGAAGCCAGTAACCGCGCGCTGACCTCCGTGCCGCCCAGCTCGCCGCGGCGCCGAAGATATTCCTCCGCGGTGCAATGCCGCGGCAGGTCGAGCAACGGCGCGCACACCGAGCGCACCGTGATCCCGAACGGGTTGTCGAACACCGACGTGCCGGGTGGGGCAGGCCAGTCCGATTCGGTGGCAAGCAGCTCCACCTCCGCATCGGTCGCAGTGCCGGTCTGTACGCCGTGGCAGTGGTGGTCGATCAGCGGCAACACGGCGGCGAGCTCGGCGACGCTTTCACCAGCCCGCATAACCGGCAGGGCTGCCGTGGCGTCCGGGATCGCTCCTTGATCGCTCATGCCGACCACGCGAACCGCAACCGGTCGGCCACTGCGGACGGATCCTGTCCTTCGAAGGCGGTCACCTCGTGCCGCCGTACGGCCAGCAGCGCGGACAGCAGGCCAGCGCCGAGTATGTGTTCGGCCTGGGCCGACTGCCGGAGCGCGTCCAGCGCCGCGGTCTGGTCGGTAGGCAGTGTCCGGTGCTGCGCGTCGGCCGGATGAGTGGTGGCCTCGGCCGGCAGCGGGGTCCTGCGCCGCAGTCCGTCCACGATCAATCCGAGCACGACCGCGGTCGCGAGGTAGGGGTTGGCGGACGGGTCGACACATTTGACCTCGATGTTGGGGCTGCCTGCCTCGACCGCGCACAGACGCACCGCGGCCTCGCGGTTCTCCAGTCCCCAGCAGGCAAACGCGCCCGACCAGTGCCCGGGAAGCAGCCGCTGACCCGACAGCACGGACCCGGCGAGCACGCCAACCACGCCGGGCAGCCCGGCGAGGATGCCGCCGATCGCCGACTCGCCCTCCACGGTCAGCCCGTGCGGTCCGGGCCCTCCGGACAGCATCGGCGTACCGTCGCGATCGAGCGAGACATGGATGTGGGCCCCGTTGCCGCTGCCACCCGCGAACGGCACCGGCGAGAACGACACGGCAAGCCCTGCGCGGCGCGCCGCGCGGCCGATCACGATGCGTGCCAGTACCACCATGTCGGCCGCGGCGACCGGATCGGTTGGGGAGAAGGAGATTTCGTACTGGTCGTCGCCGTACTCGGCATGGCACTGCTCGACGTCGAGCCCGGCGGTTCGGCAGTCGTCGAGCAGTCGCAGGAGGAAGTCCTCCCGGTCCAGCACTGCGGTCAGGCCGTAGCAGTTCCACGGGCGTTCGGTCAGCGCCGCGCCGTCGGCGGCGGTGAGTACGAACTCGACCTCGCAGCCGACGGTAGCGGTCACGTCGAGTGACCCCAACTCGTCCACCGTTTCCCGTAGCCGCCCGCGTGTGCACAGCGGCGAAGGCGAGCCGGACTGTTCATGGAACTCCGCCGGGGCCCAGGCCAGCCCGCCGCCGAGCACGCGTAGCGCGCGCAGGTCGGGACGCAGCCGCTGGTCACCGAGCACGCCCAGCTCAGGCGTGAATGCGATGCCGTTGTCGATGCAGAAGACATGCCAGCTCGGTGCCGCCCCCAGCCCGGACCGGTGCGTCTCCGCGATCTTCTCGCGCGGCACGAACTTCGCGCGAGGCACGCCACCGGGATCGACGGCGGTGACCGCGAGCGCGGTGACCGCGGCCCGGGTGAGGTCGGCGTCGAGCTCAACGAGCTCGCCATCGCCGAAGACGGGAAGGAGATGCGAGGTCATAGAAGAGACCGTCTCACCTCACCCACCGGTTGACCTCGTACGACCCGACGAGACGGCCTCGCGTGTCTCGTGGCGGCGGACCGAAGTCGTACCGCTCTGAAGGTGCCGGAGTCGGTATCGGCCCAGGACATCCGGAAGATGGTGCAGGAGCCGGGCGACATGACGGCGGCGCTCGACCAGGCCGACGCGAGCGAGATGCGAGCGCTGTATGAAGCGCTAGGCCTGCAAGTGAGTTAGAACCACGAGACCAGAACGGCTGAAGTCGCCGTAAGCCCTGCTCGGCGTGGGTTAACGATGGTGTCCGAGGAGGACCACGCGCCTTGATCACACGCGGAGAGATCAGCATCTGACGAGAATCCAGGTCGGTGTACCCGGCCACGCCCGGGGATCTGGCCCGGGGATATGGCCCGGGGTCTCCCGGGCGCGATGGGGCTCTGCGCGGCATGACAGTTGTGTCAGGCAAATCCGCAGCCGCGGGTCCCGTCCGCATCGATGATTGAAGGAGCGTCCCAGATGACAGCAGTACAGCGAACGGCGCAGGTTGACTGGACAGGAAGCATCGCCAGGGGTTCCGGGGTCACCTCGGGAGGAAGCGGCGCGATCCGGGACCTGCCGGTCACGCTGGCATCGCGTTTCGGTGAGCCGGCAGGCAAGACCAGCCCTGAGGAGCTCATCGCGGCGGCGCACGCAGGTTGCTTCGCCATGGCGCTGGGCTCTGTACTTGCGGGACACGGGACGCCTCCGGAGTTCCTACAGGTCATCGCCACCGTCACGCTGGAGACCTCAGGCGACCCAACGATCGTCTCGAGCCTGCTCGACGTCCGTGCTCTAGCCCCTGAAGCCGATGCCGCATCGCTCGAGCGGGCAGCCCATGAGGCCGAACGTAGCTGTCCAGTCTCGCGAGCCTTGGAGGGAAATGTCGAGATCCGGGTCCACGCCACGCTGGACCAGCCGTCCGCCTCTCCGACACCGATGTGATGCGACAACATCGACCCGACTGGGAGAGGCAATAAAATGTCAGTCACTGCGTTGAACCGAGTCGTCTGCGCAGTTGTTTGCGGGAGGTGATGTCGAGTTTGGCGAACACCTTGCCAAGGTGCCATTCGACAGTGCGAGGGCTGATGAACAACCGGGCGCCGATCTCGGGATTTGTGAGATCGTCGCGGGCCAGCCGGGCGATCTGCGCCTCCTGTGCGGTCAGCTCCTCGTGCGGCTCGACCGTCCGCCTTCGAAGTGTCTCGCCAGTGGCGAGCAGCTCGCGCCGGGCACGCTCGGCAAATCCCGCGGCCCCGGCGCGGCTGAACGTGTCGTGGGCCAGGTAAAGCTGCCGGCGGGCTTCCACCCGACGGTTCCCGCGACGCAACCACTCGCCGTACAGGAGTTGAGCACGGGCGAGGTGGACGGTTATCCGGGTCTGGGCGAGGCGTTCGATCGCCTCTTGGTAGAGGGCGTCGGCGGCGTCGCCGTCGCTCAGCGTCGCGCGGGAGCGGGCCTCGATTCCGAGCGCCCACTCCGTCCCGGCGGCGCGGGTTCGTTCCTCGAGTCGCCGCAGGGCGGTAGCGCCGATGTCCGGTCGATCGCTGCGCGCAGCCGCCTCCACCAGCTCGGCCAGACCCCAGCCGAAGAGACCCAGGTCATCGTGTTCACAGACCCGTTGCGCGGCAGCGAGCGCGTCCTGGTAGCGGCTGAGACCGTTGTAGAGCACGGCTGTGGCGTAGTCCGCCAAGGCGATCGCCCTTCCTTCACCCCTGGCTGTTGCATCCTCGATGCTGGTCCTGATCAGCGTCGTGGCCTGGGCTTCCTGACCCCGCCATGCGGAGAGCACCAGCGAGCTGTACATCAACGGGGGGCTGCCGGTTGCCTCGGTGATCACGGCGGCCTCATCGATGAGCTCTGCTGCGGAGGCGAACTCGCCGGCATGTATGTCAACGCCGGCACGATAGGTGAGCGCGATCGGGAGGGCGGTCAGCCAGCCCGCATCCCGCGCGTGCCGAAGCTGCTGGGTAGTCAGCTCATGCCACGACTCGTCATCCCACAGATCCGGGGCGATTCGGCATCCCAGCCAGAGCCAGCGGGTGTCGTCCTGACTGCGGCCCTCCTCCTCGGACAACGCGCGCAGCGCCCGCTGGAGCGGCTGGACCCCCGCTGCGTAGCCTTCGGTGAACCTTGTCACGAGACCATCGAGGAGTAGATCGATCGCACGTGCCGGCTGCGGGGCCCGGGGCGCCGTGCGGGCCGCTGCGGCGGTGTCGGCCACGCTGCCACCGCTCTTGCTGAGGCGGCCGGCGAAGATCGCCGCTCCGAGCGCTTCGAGGTAAGTCTCACGCGCCGACCGTGTGTCCAGCGCCTTGAGGTGTACGGCGGCGTTGAGCAGTAGCGATGGAGCTTCGTTGCCGCGTCTGAGCAAGAACGACAGCTGTGCGCGCAGCCGCTCCAGCCCGGCCCGCCGGATGCCGTCGAGCGGCGCCAGCTCGGCCGCCGCAAGCAGCGCGTGCGCCGAGTCCGGCGCGCCGGCCAGGAGCTTGGCCTGAGCGGCGGCGAGTGCACGCGTTGCACGGCGCGCGCGATCGGGCGTCAGCTCGGTCGCGCGTTCCAGGAACGCGGCCGCCGCGACCGCGCCGCCGCGGGCGCGCGCCCGCTCGGCCGAACGCTCCAGCTCGTCGGCCACTGCCTCATCCGGCCCTGACGCCGCACGGGCGAGATGCCAGGCGCGCCGGTCGGGATCGAGCACCAGATCGGTTGCTTCTGCCAGCGCACGGTGTGCCGCCTGCCGGTCGCCCGCGGACACCGACTGGTAGACCGCCGAGCGGACCAGCGGATGGCGGAACCGGACCCGGGCGCCGAGCTCGACCAGTCCTGCAGCCACGGCAGGCGCTGCAGCGTCGCCTCCGATTCCCTGTAATTCGGCTGCGCGGCGTAGGAGCGTGATGTCGCCGATGGGCTCAGCGGCAGCGGTGAGCAGAAGCTGTTGCGTATCGTCCGGAAGCGATTGGAACTGTCGATAAAAACTCTGTTGGACGCGGCTCGCCACAGCCGCCGTGTTGGGCAGGCCGAATCCGCCCGCCAGCTCTGTCGGCGTCAGCACGAGCGGCAGCTGCAACAGCGCCAACGGGTTGCCCCGCGTTTCCGCGACGATGCGGTCGCGCACTTGTACGTCGAGCGGTCCACGAATCGCCGAGGCCAGGACCAGGTGGGAGTCGCGCTCGCCGAGGCCCTGAACCTTGAGCTCCGGCAAGCCGGTCAGCTCGTCGCTGGGCTCCCGCACGGCGAATATCAAGGCCACCGGATCGACCATCAGTCGTCGTGCAACGAAGGCCAGAGATTGCACGGAGGCTCGATCGAGCCACTGCGCGTCATCGATCACGCAAGCGAGCGGCTGCTCCTCAGCCGCACTCGCCAATAGGGTCAGGACGGCAAGACCAATGAGGAAACCATCAGGTGCGGCGCCGTCCTGCAGCCCGAATGCGACCCGCAGCGCATCGCGTTGTGGGGGTGGCAACTTCTCGATCCGGTCGAGCATCGGCGCACAGAGCTGGTGAAGGCCGGCATAGGCGAGCTCCATCTCCGACTCGACGCCCACGACTCGCGCGACGCGGAAGCCCGCCGCGTGCTCGAGCATGAAGTCGAGCAGAGCCGACTTACCGCAGCCAGCCTCACCGCGCAGCACCAGCACAGAGCTCTGCCCTGTCGGTACCCCGTCCAGCAGCCGGGCCAGTACCTCGCACTCACTGCGTCGACCACGCAACACAGACCGCGGGCGACCGCTGGACGGACCCATGGTCGATGGTAGGGAGTGCGCCCACCGGTTTGGCAAGCTCCCGAGGCGATCGGCATGGAGCGCAGACCCTACTCTGCCGTGCCGCGTGCAGCCCTTCCGCCTCGTCCGTTCGCGCCCAGGTCAGGCAGACCGGGGATCGGACCCGGGGACCTACCGGCGCCGACGGGTGCCTATCGCCGCGAGCCTGGGGCTGTCAGTACATCAGCTGACGATCAGCTCACGGTAGGAGCGACAAGTGTTCACCGATCGGAAGTCAGGCACGATCCACCACCGGCGCCACCAGTTCGCGGCGGCGTCAACCGCCGCCGCCTTGATGTTTGTCGCGGCCAACTGCGGCAGTCCATCCGGATCTGCGCCGGTGCCGGTCCCGCCGGTGACCGGCGATCCGGTCAGTGCGCAAACCACTGCACTCGGCAGCATCCTCGTTGACGGCGAAGGCCGCACCATCTATCAGTTCGCCAACGACAAGAACAACCTGTCGACGTGCGACGCAGCCTGTGCGGTCACCTGGCCCTACGTACCGGCACCCGACTCGCTGCCGACGTCCTCACCCGGCGTGAGCGGCAAGGTCGGCTCGACCACCCGTGACGACGGCCACCGTCAACTGACCGTCGCCGGACACCCCCTGTACACCTTCGTCGGCGACTCCACCCCGGGCCAGACCAACGGTCAGGGCATCAATCTCAACGGCGGCGTATGGACCGTCGTCTCCCCGGCCGGTGTGCCCCTGGCGAGCGCCGGCCCGGCCGGCGCCGCCACCCAGACCGCCATCGCACCCGGCTACTGAGAACGCCGATCAACGGATAGAAGGGCAGTTGCCATGACAACCGCAGCACACTTCCCCTGGCCCGCCCTCATGCCGGCCGGCCAGAGCCCGCCGCAGAGCACAACAGACCTCACGTTCGATCCCAAGGAAACCTGCGCCCGCTGCGGACCCGGTACACAGGCCCAGTCGAAATGGGTGTTCCGGCAGATCAGCGAGCGAACTGGCGAGCACTGCGACTTGTACCTGTGCGCCCACTGCTCCCAGGCATGCGAGCCTCGCTTGCTCAGCGCCAGCATCCTCCGCGTGGATCGGATGCATCACCAGCACTGACGATCTGGCGGTCCACCTGCATCCCAGCACTGATCGATTGGAGGAGTTATGAAACGCAAGATCACGGCGGCTGCGCTAGCTCTTGCTCTGGCAGGAGGTGCCGTCGCCTGCGGGAACGGTGGCGGCACTGGCGCAGCGGCCCAGGCCCGTGGGCCGATCACGATCTGGTTCTCGAACAACGCCGAGGAAGTGGCCTGGGGCAAGCAGATGGTCGCGGTCTGGAACTCCTTGCATGCGGATCAGAAGGTCACCGCGCAGGAGATCCCGACCGGGAAGAGTTCCGAGGAGGTCATCGGCGCCGCGATCACGGCCGGCAACGCTCCCTGCCTGATCTTCAACACCTCGCCGGCCTCGGTCTCGCAGTTCCAGAAGCAGGGCGGTCTGGTGCCGCTCGACAGCTTCAGCGACGGCAAGTCCTACATCGAGGACCGGTCCGGGGACGTCGCGCAGCAGTACAAGTCGGCCGACGGCAAGTACTACCAGCTGCCCTGGAAGTCGAACCCGGTGATGATCTTCTACAACAAGAAGGCGTTCGCGAAGGCGGGTATCGACACCACCAACCCGCCGCTGAAGACGTACGACGAGTTCCTCGCGACCTCGCGCAAGGTGGTCAGCTCGAAGGCCGCGAAGTTCGCGATCTACCCGGCGCCGAGCAACGAGTTCTTCCAGTCCTGGTTCGACTTCTACCCGCTCTACGCGGCCGAGACCGGCGGCAAGCAGCTGGTCGCCGACGGCAAGTCGACGTTCGCCTCCGACGAGGGCAAGAAGGTCGCCGGGTTCTGGCGGACGATGTACGCCGACAAGCTCGCCTCGCAGGAGAAGTACACCGGTGACGCGTTCGTCGACGGGACGGCCGCGATGGCGGTCGTGGGTCCGTGGGCGATCGCGACGTACAAGGGCAAGGTCGACTGGGGCGTCGTACCGGTGCCGACGTCGTCGGGCAAGCCGGCGAACGAGATCCACACCTTCAGCGATGCGAAGAACGTCGCGATGTACTCCGCGTGCAAGAACCGTGGTACGGCGTGGGATGTGCTGAAGTTCGCGACCGGCCTGGGGCAGGACGGCAAGTTCCTGGCCGCGACCGGTCAGATGCCGCTGCGCAAGGATGTCGCGACCGCGTACCCGCCGCACTTCGCGAAGAACCCTGACTACAGAGTGTTCGCCGACCAGGCCGCACGGACAATTGACGTGCCGAACGTGCCGAACTCGATCACCATCTGGCAGACCTTCCGGGACGCGTACTCGAAGTCGGTGATCTTCGGCCATGGGGACCCCGCAACGTCCCTCGACGATGCCGTCCGGACGATCGATCAGCTCGCCTCGAAGCCGTGAGTCCGATGCGCAGAAAGCCGGCCGGCAGGAGATCTGTCGGCCGGATCCTCGGTGATCAACCGATCGGTACTGCGTTCGTCACTCCGTACCTCGTCTTCCTCGCGGCGATCTTCGCCTATCCGCTGGGCTTCGCCGTGTACATGTCCATTCACGACTACTTCTTCACCGCGCCGGGCGCGATCGTGGAACGACCGTTCGTGGGACTCGGCAACTACACGGCGGTGCTGTCGGACCCCGCGGTCCGCCGGGCCTTCGGCAACGTCGGGATCTTCCTGCTGATCAACGTGCCGCTGACGGTGGTGCTGTCGCTGGTGCTGGCGAATGCGTTGAACGCGGCGATCCGCTGGCGGACGTTCTTCCGGGTCAGCTACTACGTTCCCTATGTGGCGGCGAGTGTGGCTGTGGTCGGGGTGTGGCTGTTCCTGTTCAACGCCAACGGGCTGGTCAACTCCGTCCTCGGCCCGCTCGCCCCGGATCCGTCCTGGCTGGTGAGCTCGAAGCTGGCGATGCCGACGGTCGCGATCTACGTGACCTGGAAACAGTTGGGCTTCTTCATCCTGCTGTATCTGGCCGCTCTCCAGAACGTCTCGAAGGATCTGTACGAGGCGGCATCGGTGGACGGCGCCGGGCGGTGGAAGTCTTTCTGGAATGTCACTGTTCCCGGAGTGCGGCCCGCCACAACACTGGTCGTCCTGCTGGCGACTGTGACCGGGGCGAACCTTTTCACCGAGCCCTACCTGCTCACCGGTGGCGGCGGGCCCGACGGCGCCTCCGCCTCGCCGGTACTGGTGATGTACCAACGCGGCATCGAGCAGGGCAATCCCGATGTGGGTTCGGCGATCGGCGTACTGCTGGTGATCGGCGTACTGCTGCTGGCCCTGCTCGAACGCCGGTTCGTCGGGCGGGAGGATCGATGAAGAGTCCGTGGCGATTCCTGGCTCTACTACTCGGGGCCTTCGTTTTCCTGTTCCCCTTCTACTACATGCTGGTCGGCAGCCTGCAGGCCGAACCGGACCCCAGCGTCGACGGTGCTTTCCCGTCGCCGGGGAACCTGACCGGCAGGAACTATGCCGAGATCGACGCCGCGATCAACCTGGGCAGGTCCCTGCTCAACTCGGGAATCTTTACCGGCGGGGTCATCCTGGGGACGCTCGTCTTCGGCGTACTCGCGGGCTACGCGCTGGCCCGGCTGCGTTTCCGCGGCCGAGGTGCTGTGTTCGGCCTGATGCTGCTGGTCCAGGTGGTCCCGTTCCAGCTGTTGACCATCCCGCTGTACGTGATGATCGTGCGCAGCTACGGGTTGGCCGACTCCTACTTCGGCATGATCGCGCCGTTCACGATCAACTCCACGGCGGTGTTCGTCTTCCGCCAGTACTTCCTGCAGTTGCCGCAGGAGCTGTTCGACGCGGCCCGGATCGACGGCGCAGGCGAGTTGAACATCCTGTGGCGGGTCGCCCTCCCGTTGGTCAAACCTGCCCTCCTGACCGGAGTGCTGATCACCTTCATCGGTCCGTGGAACGAGTTCCTGTGGCCGTTCCTGATCACCAAGCAGCAGGATCTGCAGCCGCTCGCGGTGTCCCTGTCGAACTACCTGACCACCGTGTCGGCGCGCGCGGCGAACCCGTTCGGCGCAGTCCTCGCCGGGGCTTGCGTACTGGCCGCTCCAGCTGTGGGTCTGTTCACAGTCTTCCAGCGGCGCTTCATCTCCCAGGGCATCGAGTCGGGGATCAAGGGCTGACCATCCGGGCACCCTCTATCTGCTTGCCCGGCTCGTTGCTTCCGGCAACGTTGCTCGGGTCGGGTTGGCGAAGGTCGACGTCACTGATGGTGAGCCGACCGGTGTTTCCCGCGAGTTTCAATCGCTCCCAGTTCCGCAGGTCCGACGAGACCGCGAGAGCGGGTTTCGGCCCCGAGCGGCCCGTACGCGACGTACGTCATCACGTGTCTGCCCGGACCGCCGACGGCGAGCCGTCGTACGCGATGCTGCATCGGCCGATGTGGGACCAGGGCTGGTTCCGCGAGGGGGAGGGCGTGCATGTGCCGGCGGGGTCACCCCGGCAACGCAGACGACTCCAAGATACCCGGCGACCAATGCCCGCTGGCAGGACCCGCCACCCGGCCTGACCGAAATCAGGACCCTGCTGGGGACGGGTCTGGCGACGTACGACGGACCGGCCGGAATCTCGCAGTCCGGGGGACCTGTTGCCCCTCGGACGCCAAGTACCTCCCCAGCCTCGCGGGCAACCCATCGGAGGTCTGCGCCTTCCCTGCCCACGCACTCGCTGGCCAGGCCTGAGAACAGGCCTGGCCAGCGAGCTGCTCCGCTGAGGTGGCGCGGAGCTCGGGGTCACCTCACTCGGGTTGAGTTCACCGCGTGTTCGATGAGTGCGGTGAAGCGTGATGCCAGCCGGGTGATTCCGCCGACGTGACTGGCGGTCGGGAATTCGACGACGGTGGCGCCGACGTGTGCCGCCATCGAGCGTTCTTCGGCCGGGTCGATCATGCGGTCCTGACCGGACACGGCGTACCAGGACGGGACGTTGTGCCAGCCGACGGGGCCGGAGGGTGTTCCGACGATCGAGAAATTGAGCGGCCGCTGGGCGGCGTTCAATACGGCTGCCTGTCGCTTGCTGAGGTCCTGAGCGAAGTACTGGTGGAAGAAGGCCGGGTCGATGAAACGCCGGCGAAGCGAAGGGCTCGCCGGTGAAGACCAGGTGGCCGAAAGCCTCGGACGGGATGAAATCGGCGCCGAGGCTGGCGATCGAGTCGCCCTCGTCAGGTACCAGGGCCGCCGCGTAGACGAACGCGGAGATGTCCGTGCGGCCGTGCGAGGCACCGGCGGTGACGATGCCGCCGTACGAGTGCGATACAAGCACCTTCCTTCCCGAGATCTTGTTCAGCGCCGTACGGACGATCGCGACGTCCTCGGCGACGCTGTTGAGGCCGAGCTCGGGGGTCACGGTGCGGTAGCCGTCGTCCTTGAGCTCCCGGGTGACCTTGTCCCAGCTCGTGCTGTCGGCCCACGCGCCATGGACGAGTACGATCGTCGGCTTGGTGGTGTGCGCCTCGGCCGGCACCGTGAGTGACACGCCGGCGGTCAGGGCGGCGACTACGGCGGCCCCTAGCGCAGCGATTCTTCGGCGACGGCGTCGGGGAGTGGTTGTGGGATGAGACTGCATGGAGTCCTCCTAGTGCGGTGAGTCCGTTGGTGTAGCGATGCCGCCACTCTGGTTGTCAGGGCAGGCCCACGGCGCCCGCGTAGTCCCGGGTCGATGCCCGGGTCGCCCGCCCGGGACGTCACCCGGTCCCGGGTTGTCCCGATTCACTCGCCGCCGTCCGCCGCCGGCCCGGGAATTCGGACCAGGGGGTGGCTGGGGTACTCACAGGCGCGCGCCCATCTGCTCGGCGCCGAGAGTTGAACTGCCTGGAACAGAGGCACTGATCGAAATCCCGAGACCTGTTGATCGAGAGGGGTGGCGCGCTGATGACCTGGACCCCCACCATCCAGTCCTGCGACTCCTACCTGGGCGATCGCACCGGCAAGTACGAGTTCCGTGCCGTCCGGTACCGCGCTGCCGCCGACTGGCTGACGGCGAGCGGCCTGAACCATGACATGACCGTCGTGGACGTCGGCGCGGGCATGACCGAGCTGGACTACTGCCTGCGCGCGGAGTACGGGTGGCGAGGCCGGTACATCCCCGTGGACGGCGGCATCGATGGCGTCAATCTGAATGCCTGGACGCCGCCACGGGAGGCTCATTTCTTCGTCGCCCTGGAGATCATCGAGCACCTGTCCAACTGGCGCGACCTGATCGAGCGGATGCAGGAGAAGGCACTCATCGGGGTTGTCATGTCGACGCCGAACCCGCGCACCACGGACGTGATCGGCATGGACCCGACGCACGTGGTCGAGGTCTTCTCCACAGATCTGGAGCCCTATGCGTTCCAGGTCTCGGAGCAGACCTTCTACGGCGGCGTACTTTCCGACGGGGAGCCGGACGCACTGTTTGCGACCTGGCGCCACTGACCTGAGCGATGACGACACCGACCGCCGCGCTGACGAAGTCTCGCCTGTTCCCGATGCGGCCACGCGACCCCAACGAGCCGGGCCGGACCGCCTCGTCGCTGGAGCTGTTCTTCGACCTGGTCTTCGTCGTGGCCGTAAGCATCGCGGCGGCCGAGCTCCACCGCGCCTTCAGCGAAGCGCACATCATCGACGGCCTGATCGCCTACACGGTGGTGTTCTTCGGCATCTGGTGGATCGCTCTGTGTGGCGCCGCCGACCGCGTCGTCAACGCAGCGATCCCGCTGGCAGTCGTCCTGATCCTCCTCGACCCGATACTTCCGGTTCCCTTCGCGATCGCTGCTGTCGTCATGACCCTGGTCGTCGCAGTCCTGGTCCTGCACCCACCCGTGCCAGAACATGCGCTCGAGGTCGTGCGCGAACGCCGAAGGTCTAGGTTCTCGGGCGGCACATCGCCTGGTCGATCGCGCTGATCGCGGCCATCACGGCTACATCCGGATCGGGGTCAGCCAGGTTCTGCCAGACCTGGGGATCGCACGGGCGGCCGCCGAGGTCCGGAGGGCTGGACGAGCTGTCCCAAACGGCGCGTGCGGTCGCGCCGCTGGAGGCCAGGGGGATGACGCTCACGCCGTGCTCGAGAGCCAGTCGCACCTCCTCGCTGGTGCCGCTTCCGCCGCAGATGACCAGTAGTGCGCGGCAGTTGTCGAGGACGTTGCCGACGAGTTCTTCCCGCTCGAGGTCAGTGAAGATCGCCGTGCCGAAACGCGTGTCCATCGGTGGCGTCTGCTCTCCGGGATTCTTGCGGAAGTAGATGCGGAAGCGGTCAGGCGAGTAGCGGCCATTGGCTCGCAGGAGCTCGGCGAGCCGGCTCGTGACACCCCATCCCGCCGGTCCGCCGAGCGTGGCGAGCTGCCATGACGGAGGACGAGCGGTGAGCGCGACGGCGAGCTTGTCGTACCACGGTTTCAGCTGTGCGTTGTCGCCACTCCCGCTGATGAACAAGCGTTCGGGTCGGGTCCGGGTGGTGATTGCGTGCAGCATCGGGGTGAGTTCGCTGAAGTCGCTGATCTCGCAGACGTGCACACCGCTGTTCTCCAGGTCGCGAACCCGCAGCTCGTGGAGTTGGATGCTCTTGGGGTCGGCCGGACGACGCAGAGCTGTGAGGTGCCGGTCAGCAGCTGTGGTGCCGTACCGGCGGGCGAGTCGCAGCAGGACGTCGATGTTGGGGTCAGCGAAGCTGAAGCCGAGGAAGAGCATGGTGCGGGTGAGGTACGACGCTCGGAGGAGTGCCCACATCCGGGGGTGGGTGTCCTCGTACTGCTCGAAGTCGCTCCGGGTGATCACGGGCGGGGCGTTCCAGACCGATGGGGTGCCGAGACTGAGGCTGCCGTGCATCTTGATGATCGTCCGGCGTCCGGTGCCGATGTCGAGTGCGTCATTGTCGTGGGCGGCGACGCTGGCATCAGGAGCTGCCGCTTCCAGGAGCGAGTCGAAGTTGGTTGTCCAGATCTCGTCGATCGGGAGCTTCGCGATCAGGCGATGACTCTCCGCCGGTGTCCGGTACGGCGACAGCACGTTGCGCAGGTGAGTCTCCAACGCCGGCCGCCGACCGGGACCGTTCTGCTCGTAGTACTCGGCGAGCAGTGGGAGATCCGCGAACTCACCCGCCAGGCCGATCTCGGCGGCGAGCGGGCCGAGGAGGCCCCTCCAGGACGGCAGTCCGGCCGCCGCGGACAAGCCGGCGCCCACGAACAGCGAGGCGACGCCGGCATCGACAGCGCCACCGAAGATCCCCACGAGCTCGTACCGGTCAATGGTCACCCGACCAGCGTGCCACGTCCGACCCGCGCCTGTTCCACTCCGGGAATGATGGCGGGTTCGTGTCACCAGCTGTTGTGCTGCTCGTGTGAGACAATCCGGCGGAGGGGCCCGATCCTGTGCGTGTTCCCGAAACGATGACGTGAGTCATCTAGGCAGCCTGGGCAGACGTCGACCTCACCTGGAGGCTCGATGGGTACGGCAACATGTGGTTCCTCCGGTTCCCGGTTGTCGACGTGACGTCACACCGGCTGCCCCCAGAGCTCCGCGGCAGGCAGAGCGAGTGCGCGACCCTCGACGCCCTCGTGGGCAAAGTGCGCGCCGGCGCGAGCCAGGTGCTGGTGCTGCGGGGCGAGGCAGGCGTCGGCAAGACAGCTCTGCTGGACTACCTGGCGAGTGGGCTTCGGCCGAGCTGCCGGCTCGCACGAACGGCGGGCGTCGAGGCCGAAGTGGAGTTGCCCTTCTCCGGCTTGCACCAGTTGTGTGCGCCGATGCTGGATCACCTGGATCGTCTTGCCGGGCCGCAGCGCGATGCACTGTCCACTGCTTTCGGCATGCACATCGGGCCACCGCCGGACCGATTCCTGGTCGGACTGGCCGTTCTGAGCCTGCTCGCGGACGTGGCGGAGGAGCAGCCGCTGGTGTGCGTGATCGATGACGCGCAGTGGCTCGACCCCATCTCCGCCCAGACACTCGCATTCGTCGCACGTCGGCAGCTGGCCGATCCGGTCGCACTGGTCTTCGCGATGCGGGGCGGGCACGAGGACAGTGAACTGGCCGGGCAACCGACGATGGAGGTTCGAGGGCTGAGGGACGCCGATGCTCATGCGCTGCTCGACACCGTCCTGACGGGCGAGGTCGACCGTCAGGTGCGCGAGGCGATCGTGGCCGAGACCCACGGCAACCCGTTGGCGCTACTGGAGCTTCCTCGCGGTCTTTCGACAGCCGAGCTCAGTTTCGGGTTCGGCCTGGCGGACGCCGTTCCGTTGGAGACTCACATGGAGCAGGGCTTCTCGGAGCGCTTGGCGGCACTGCCCGGTCCGACGCGCCTGTTCCTGCTTGCGGCCGCTCTCGAACCCGTCGGGGACCTGAGCATGCTGGGACGAGCCGTGCAGCGGCTCGATGTCGACCTCTCGGCCTCGGCGCCGGCGGTGCGAGCGGGCCTGATCGAGCTGAGTGCGCAGGTTCGGTTCCGGCATCCGCTGGTGCGATCTGCCGTTGCCCGGACCGCAGCGATGACCGACTGGCGAGCCGTGCACCTCGCGCTGGCAGAGGAGACCGACCCGGAGCGCGATCCCGACCGTCGGGCGTGGCACCGGGCGCACGCGGCAAGCGGCCCCGACGAGGAGGTCGCCGTCGAATTGGAGAGGTCGGCAGATCGGGCGCAGGCCCGAGGAGGTCTGGCGGCACAGGCGGCATTCCTCGAACGTGCCATCGAACTGACCGACGACCCTACTCGACGTCCAGCCCGCATCCTGGCTGCCGCGAGAGCCTGGCATCAATCCGGGTCATCGGACGAGGCACTTGCGCTTCTGGCGGACGTCGAAGCTGCGCCGCCCGATGGGCCGACTCGCGCCCGGGTGGAGGTTCTCCGGGCGCAGATCGCGTTCTTCTCCAGCCGTGGCCGCGACGCGCCGCCCTTGCTGCTGTCAGCCGCTCAGCGGATGGAAGCGTCGGACGAAAGTGCGGCCCGCGGCATTTACCTCGACGCGTTGGCGGCGGGGCTGATGGTCGGACGGCTGGCCGGAGATGTGGGCGTTCGCGATGTCGCCCAGGCAGCCCGTGCGGTATCTCCATCGACCGAGCGTCCAGCCGATGTGTTGCTGGACGGTATGGCGATGCTGATGACCGACGGGTACTCGGAAGGCGTCCCGCGAGTGCAGCGTGCACTGAGCGCTTGGCGAACCGACGAGGTGTCGGTCGCCGATGAGCTTCGCTGGCTATGGCTGGCCACTCATGCCGCCCATGACGTGTGGGACGACGAGAGCTGGGAGGTGTTGTGCGCACGCCACCTCCGCCTCGCGCGGCATGCCGGCGCTCTGGCGGTGCTGCCGATCGCACTCAGCAGTCGCATGGGCCTGCATTTCTTCGCAGGCGAGTTCGCGGAGGCGGGTGCGCTGGTCTACGAGTTCTCAACGATCAATGAGGTCATGGGCAATCACCTGCCGCCGTACGGCGCTCTGGCGCTCGCGGCGTGGCAGGGCCGGCCAGACATCTTCTCCGGACTTGTTCGATCCATCTCTGCGGAGGCCGGAGCGCGAGGTGAGGGCATGGGACTCACCATCGTCGACTACTCATCGGCCGTTCTCCACAACGCTTTGGGGCACTACCAGGAAGCGATGGCAGCAGCAGAGCAAGGCGCTGGGTTCCCCGACGAGCTCGGCTTCTCCACCTGGTCGCTGGTGGAGCTCGTCGAGGCCGCCGCGCGAAGCGACCATCCCGACCGTGCTGGGGATGCGCTGGAGTTGCTGATTCGGAGAACGACGGCCAGCGGCACGGACTGGGCTCTGGGAATCGAGGCCCGATCTCACGCACAGGTGAGCCAGGGCGACGCGGCCGAGGGCTACTACGTCGAGGCGGTCGAGCGACTCGGCCGGACTCGCATGCGCGTCGAGCACGCGCGTGCACAACTGCTGTACGGGGAGTGGTTGCGACGGGAGAACCGTCGCCGCGATGCCCGCAGTCGCCTGAGGTCGGCGTACGAGCTGCTCACCGAGATGGGAGCGGAGGCCTTCGCCGAACGGGCCCGTCGCGAGCTGGTCGCTACCGGTGAGACACTCCACCCGCGATCCGTCGGGGCTCGGGAAAGTCTTACGGCGCAAGAGGCTCAGATCGCGCGCCTGGCGGCTGAGGGGCGCACGAACCCCGAGATCGGAGCTGAGCTGTTCCTCAGCCCACGCACCGTCGAGTGGCATCTCGGCAAGGTGTTCGCCAAGCTCGGGATCGGCTCCCGCCGGGAACTCTCCGGCACACTCCTCAACGCGTAAGGCAGCCTCGCCCGGCGTGGCTCATCGGCGGAGCCCGGGTTCGACGTACTCGAAGGTCGGGCCGGCTGTTCGGCCGTCTCCGTCGGGCACCTCCATCAGGCTCACGGCCTGTGCTCGGAGTTGGTACATGGAGCCAACAGCTGCCCCGAGCAATTGCGGGCTGCCGTTGAACGCCTGATCCAGCGACTGGAGCAGTGCGCAGTAGGTGTCGTTGAACTCTGCCTGGGCGATTCGGATCGGGCTGTCGAGTGGGTGGTCGGCCAGTCGCGGGTTGCGGCGCATCGGGTGCGCGCCGCCGTAGTCCACCGGGAGAGCCTCACCGGTGGGCCCGGATTTCGCAGTGTCGCCGCATCGGTGGCGCCGGCCCAACTTGAGTTCCACGAAGCGGTAGTAGTGCGCGACCTCGTCCCGGTCGGGATGGAAGATGTCCTGGTCGCCATCCCACACCTCGCCGCGCGGCGTGCCCTCGCCCTGCTCGACGATCTCCGTCAGCGCCACGAGGGCAGTGTCGAGATTCTCGACCTGGGGCAGGCGGCCGGCGGTGTGGCTGAAGTGGTCTGCCGTGACCTGGCGCGCCGGGTCGCCGGAGAAGAGCTCCTGCTCGCCGAGTCGGGCACAGATACGGTGCAGGCCCTGTTCGATCGCGTCGTAGAACTGCCCGATCGTCTCGTAATCGTCGCCCTCCGGCGGTGCACCGCGCGGTGCGGGCTGCTCGAGGCGGAGGAACATCTCGAGTGCCTCCGGTCCGAAGGGAACCAATGAGATCTCCAGCGAGCGGTCGCCGTGGGGTAGGCGCTGCGGGTAGCCGGGCAGCATCTCGGGCTTGTCCAGGCAGGGTTTCCCGCCGATGGCGTTGAGGAGGTTCGCGGCCAGTGCGAGGTGGATCATCTCCTCGACGAAGACGCTGCTCACCACCTGAACAGCATCGGCGTTCCGGTTCGGGTCGAGCGAGTAGAGCGCGCAGAGGTACGGCGGCAGGGTGGCGTGCTCCAGTTCGATCGCCCATTGGAGGTGCTCGCGAAGGCTCTCCAGCGTCTCGATCCGTGCCCTCGGGGGCACCCCGGAGGTCCGTTGCGGTGCTGCGTATTTCATGAGTGCCTCATCTCGGCGGTCGACAGGGGCGGGTCCTTGAATCCAACTGTCGGAGCCGGACAGGAAGTCGCGCGCCTGTGAATACCCCGGCCACCCCCGGGTCTGAGATCCCAGTGCGGCATGGGTGTTGGCGACCCGGGCGTTGACCCGGCACTACGCGGGTGCCAGGGGCGCGCCCTCCCGCCCAGTGTCGGTAACCGACACGACTCGCACCGGGAGCGTCAACGCGTCCGGCATCACAGGAAGGGCCTCACAATGACCGCCGATCCGCACATCCCCGCGGCGCTACTCGCACACAGCCGGCAGACAGCATGGATCGCGCCGAGCCCCGGTGACCGCACCTTCGACTTCGGCGAGACCTGCGCGCGGTGCGGACCTGGCACCCGGGCTCGCTTCAAGTGGGTGTTCTCGCGGATCAGCGACCTCACCCAAGAACACTGCGACCTGTACCTGTGCACTCACTGCTCGGCCGCAGGTGAGCTCCGCCTACTCACCACCAGCATCCTCCGAGTTGACGCCCACGACCTGTTCGGCCCTTCGACGCCCAGATGACGCACCGACTGACCGCCCTAGCGATCGCGCAAGGAGCTTTCATGTCTCCAATCCAGCTCTCCACCGAGGCGCCCGCTGCGCGGCGCCGACCGATCCTGCCCGCAGATTTGGCTCTGGCGGGTGCGGCGATCACCTTCACGAGTCTGTATCTGACGGCAGGTGCGCTGACGCCGTTGCTCGTGGTCTACAGGGAGCAGTGGAACTTTCCCCCGTCGCTCCTCACGCTGGCCTTCGCGGTCTACGCGATCGGCTTCCTCGCCGCGGTCCTGACGGTCGGGTCATTGTCCGACCACGTCGGCCGGCGCCCGGTGCTGATCGGCGCCCTGCTCATTCAGATCCTGTCGAACCTCGTGTTCCTCGTCGCCACGGACGTCGGGTGCGTGATCGCCGGCCGGATCGTACAGGGCCTGGCCGGCGGCGCGGCGACGACTGCCTTCACCGCGACGCTCGTCGAACTTGCTCCGCCCAACCGGAAGAGACTGGGGACGATCCTCGGCAGCGTCGGTCTGACCGGGGGGCTCGGTCTCGGTTCCTTGCTGGCCGGCTTGGCGATCCAGCTCACGACCGCCGCGAACACCATCATCTTCGTCGCCCTCACGATCATCACGATCCTCGGGGCTGTCGTCGTCGCACTCTCTCCCGAGACCGTGACCCGCGCACCCGGTGCGCTTCGCTCGCTACTGCCGCGCATCACCTTCCCGCCCGCCACCCGAAAGGAATTCGCCGCGGCGGCGCCTGTCGTAGCCGCGGTCTGGATGCTTGCAGGCTTGTCAGGCGGGCTCGCACCTAGCATGGTTCGCAGCGTCTTCCATCTGAACAGCGGCCTGCTCAACGGCCTGGCCGGGTTCATAGCACCGGCAACCTCGGCCGTCATCGGACTGGTGTTCGCTCGCGTCGACTCCCGGCATGCGATGACCATCGGAATCTACGCGTCGATCATCGGTGCCATCGGCATCATCAGCGGTGTGTACGCCGGAAGCCTGGCCACCATGATCATCGGACAGGCCATCGCCGGTGTCGGCTTCGGCGCATCCTTCACCGCGGCCCTGCGCCTGATCTTTCCGCTCGCGGCGACTCATCAGCGCGCGGGAGTCGTCGGCGGAATCTACCTCGTCTCCTACCTTGCGTTCGGAGTGCCCATCGTCATCGAAGGTGAACTCACCCGCCCTCTAGGCGAGATCCCAGCCGTCTCCTTGTACACAGGGGTTGCCATCATCCTCGCGCTCATCAGCCTGATCGCCCAACTGCGCCTCAAACGCAACCCCCGAAGCGCCGCTGGACCGGCTTGCACCTCTTTGATGCGAGCCTCCGGCGCGAGTACGCCGGCGCGAGACGACACTCCCGCATGATCACGAGCGACCGATGCTCTGATCGAGCGGGCGCGCCGTCTCGACGCGGCTCTGGACTCAGCCACTCCGGAGGAGCTGAACCAGCTGCACAGAGCGCTAGGCCCCTCGCCGAGGTATCACCACGTCGACCAGACTGCCGACATCGGGGCCGACTCGATGGGCGACCATTTAGGTGAGTTGGTGTCCGGGGAGGGATACGCACCTTAACCACACGCCTCGATCTCGACGCGGGTCACCCAAGTCGAACCCCATAACGGCTGATTTCCGTTTGGGGTTCAATCGGCGTTAGTCGATGATGAGCGAAAACTCTTACTGACAAGGGATTCGGGGCTGGTGTCGTGCAAATCGCTTCGCATCTCTCACCATCCTCTCGCGCTGAATGAGGTCCGTACTCAGTCGCAACCCGCCCACCGGAGACTCCAGGATCCCGCTGACCAGAGGAGCTCAATGACGACTAACGTGATCAATGAAAGCCCAGCGCTGACGATGTCCGCGCCGAGACTGCGCACTACGGCGTAGCGGAGTAGGACGTGGTGTGAGGCTAGCTGCTGGCAGGCATCCCTTCACCCCTAGGACGATGCAGTGGTCGTCAGTGTCGGGGCCTATCGGTTAGCGTTCGTCCAGGGGAAAGTGTGGTGGGATGGAGCGTCGCCGGACGAGCTCAGCGGTTGCCCGCAGGCTGACTGGACTGCTCGCAGCCGGCCTGCTGGTCGCTGCCGTGACCGGGCTCATCAAGCTCGGCGAGCCCCACGTCCCGACACTCAGCCTGCTGGTGCTCTATCTGCTCGCGGTACTGCCCATCGCGATCTTCTGGGGTACGCCACTCGCCGTCGTCACGGCCGTGCTCAGCGTGTGGGCGTACGCGTACTTTTTCGTCAGCCCGCTGCACTCCCTCCTGCTTGCCGACGCCCAGAACGCGATCGGCTTGAGTGTGTTTCTCGTGACGGCGGTGGTCGTGGGCGAGCTTGCGGCTCGGCTGCGGCGGGCGGCGCTGCAGGCCCGACGGCTGTCGAACGAACAATCCGCGCTCCGGCGGGTCGCCACTCAGGTGGCTCAAGGGGTGGCGCCGAGTGTCCTGTTCACAGCCGTGACCGAAGAGGTGGGGCGACTCTGCGACGCCGATCTCGCGCGGATGGAGCGATACGAACCGGACGGGACGGTCACCGGTGTCGCGGCCTGGACCCGGGTGCCCGCCCATCTGGCCGTCGGTGAGCGGTTCGATCTCGACGGCCTCAGCATCGCCCGTGAGGTACGCCGCCGCGCCGGACCGGTCCGGCTGGACAGCTTCGCCGGTGCATCAGGCGCGATCGCGCAGGAGGCGCAGACCCTCGGAATCCGTTCCTCGATCGGCTGCCCGGTCACCGTGGGCGGCCGGCTCTGGGGTGTTGTTGCCGCCTCCAAGACCAACGACATACCCTTCCCGGCCGCGACCGAGGCACAGATCGCGGGCTTCACCGAGCTCGTCGCCACCGCGATCGAGAACGCGGAGGCCCGGGCCGAACTGATGGCATCGCGCGCCCGCGTGGTGGTCACCGCCGACCGGACGCGCCGCCAGATCGAGCGCAATCTGCATGACGGCGCACAGCAGCGGCTTGTCTCACTCGCGCTCCGGCTGCAGACAGCGCAGACGAAAGTGCCGCCTGAGTTGTCCGAGCTCACCGCGGAGCTGGACCAGGTCCATGGCGGACTGACCGACGCCCTGGACGAGCTCCGCGAGACGGCGCGCGGAATCCACCCGGCGATCCTCGCCGAGGGCGGCCTCAGTCCGGCACTGAAGTCGCTGAGCCGCCGGTCGACGATCCCCATCCGCCTGACGCTCCGTGCGCAGCCGCGCCTGTCGGAGCGGCTCGAGGCGAGCGCCTACTACTTCGTGTCCGAGGCTCTGACCAACGCGGCGAAACACTCGCACGCTTCGCTGGTCGTGGTCACCACCGACATCACCGATGACGCGCTCCGCGTCGAGATCCGCGACAACGGACAAGGCGGCGCGGACTTCAGCCGGGGCACCGGGCTGCTCGGCCTCCGCGACCGGGTGGAAGCACTGGGCGGCCGGCTGAACCTCGACAGTCCCCGCGGCGCCGGAACCACCTTGACCGCTGAGTTCCCGCTGACTGGCGGCTGACGTCCGCCGGAGCCAACGTTCGATTGCACAGAGAGTCGCGTTAGCTGGAATGCGCCGGGGCCTCCGTCGCGTGATTCTGGAGCCATGGGGTTGCGCTGCTTCATCGTCGACGACAGCACTGACTTCCTCGACGCCGCCCGGTCCCGCCTCGAAAGTGACGGGGTCACCGTGGTCGGAGTCGCCTCGACGATCGACGAGGCGCTGGCGCGACTGGACGGCGCCGAGCCCGACGTCGTACTCGTCGATGTGAACCTCGGCAGCGAGAGCGGTCTCGACCTGGCCCGGCGGATCCAGACCGAGACGACTGTGGACCCCGCGCAGGTCGTGCTGATCTCCACCCACGCGGCGGAGGACCTGATCGATCTCGTGGAGAGCGTGCCGGCCGCGGCTCTGCTGTCCAAGACGGCGTTGTCGGGTGTCGCTCTTCGCCGGATCCTCGACGACAGGTAGGTCTACCGTGGGGAGATGACGATCGACTCGGCCGTCGATGGCGGTGTGACACGCACCCGCGTCGTCCTGGCCGAAGACGACGTACTCCTGCGCCAGGGGCTGGCCAGCCTCCTCGAGCAGGCGGGGTTCGAGGTCGTCGGACAGACCGGTGACAGTGTGTGGATCCTCCCGCTCGTGCGGGACCTTTCGCCCGACCTGGTCGTGGTGGACATCCGGATGCCACCGACGCACAGCACCGAAGGGCTGGACGCTGCCCGGGAGATTCGGCGCGAGTTCCCAGCCACCGGGATCCTCGTCCTGTCGGCCCACGCCGAGGTCGAGCACGCCATGGAGCTGCTCGCGTCCGGCCAGCGGATCGGCTACCTCCTCAAGAGCCGTGTGACGGATGTGGGCGACTTCATCGAGACGATGGAGCGGATCCTCAGAGGTGGCTCAGTGATGGACCCTGCCCTGGTCCAGGAACTGGTCAACGCCCGCCGGGACGGCGACCCGCTCGCCGAGCTCAGTCCACGAGAGCACGAAGTGCTCGCACTGATGGCCGAGGGTCGCTCCAACTCGGGCATCGCACGCCGGCTGTGGGTGACCGAAGCGACGGTGGAGAAGCATGTCCGGCATGTCTTCACCAAGCTGCGCCTCCCCGAGACCAGCGACGACCATCGCCGGGTGCTGGCTGTGGTCCGGTATCTCGACGCCCACTGAGTACCGGTCAGCCAGACCCACGATTCCGGTTAGCGGGTAGCCCGTCTGGACGCTGGCCTTGCTGACGCCTGCCCTCCGATGGCGGATCGTAGTGACGAGATCAACGGCCTGGGGAACGACCAGAGGGACCGATCGCGATGTTCACGACAAGGCCCCGGCCCGGAGCCGACTGGTGGCGGACCGCCGTCATCTACCAGGTCTACCTGCGCAGCTTCCACGACTCCGACGGCGACGGTGTCGGTGATCTGGCCGGCGTCCGCGCGAAGCTCCCGTACCTGCGGGCCCTGGGAGTGGACGGCATCTGGCTCAACCCGTTCTACCCCTCACCGCAGCACGACCACGGGTACGACGTCTCCGACTACTTCTCGGTCGATCCCCGCTACGGCACGCTCGACGGTTTCGACCGTCTGGTTGACGACGCGCACCGGCACGACATCAAGGTCCTCATCGACCTTGTCCCGAACCACTGCTCGACCGAGCATCCCTGGTTCGCCGCGGCGCTGGCAGCGGGCCCGGGGAGCCCTGAGCGCGAGCGGTTCCACTTCGCCGACGGCCGGGGCGAGGAACCGCCCAACAACTGGCGCTCCGTCTTCGGCGGCCCGGCCTGGCAACAGGTTCCCGACGGCCAGTGGTACCTGCACAGCTTCGCGCCGGAGCAGGCCGACTTCAACTGGCGCCACCCCGACGTGGCGGCGTACTTCGAGCAGGTACTGCGATTCTGGCTCGAGCGCGGCGTCGACGGCGTCCGAATCGACGTGGCGCACGGGTTGCACAAGGCGGCCGGCCTGCCGGACCACGGGCAGGCGATCGACGACGAGCTCACCGGCGATCCGCTCAACCCGCACGCGTGGAACCAGCCCGAGGTGCACGACGTCTGGCGCCGTTGGCGGCAGATCGCCGATGGATACTCGGCCTTCACCGGCCGCGAACGCGTGCTGATCGGCGAGGTCGGCGTACTGGATACCCGGCAACTCGCGCTGTACCAGCGGCCGGACGAACTGCATCAGACCTTCTACTTCGAGTTCCTGCGCGCGCACTGGGACGCGCAGATTCTCTCCGACGTCGTCGACCGCGGGCTGGGCACGATCCAGGAAGCCGGCTCCTCGGTCGCCTGGGTGCTGAACAACCACGACATGCCGAGATCCGTGACCCGCTACGGCGGTGGGGCCCCAGGCGCACACGCCGGGGACGTCGATCTCGGGACCGCACGTGCGCGGGCGAGTGCGCTGCTGATGCTCGCGCTGCCGGGAGCGGCGTACCTCTATCAAGGCGAGGAGCTCGGTCTGCCCGAGGTCACGGATCTGCCGGACAGTGTGCTGACCGATCCGATGTTCCACCGCAGCAACGGGGCGCGGCGGGGCCGGGACGGCTGCCGGATTCCCTTGCCCTGGTCGGCCGGCCAGGACGCTTTCGGCTTCTCCTGGTCAGATCCCTGGTTGCCGCAGCCTGACTGGTTCGCCACGCATGCTGTGGACCACCAGCTGGGCTGGGGCGAATCGATGCTGCACCTGTACCGCGATGCACTCGGTGTGCGCCGGCGGCTTCCGGCACTGGCTTCGAACGACTTCGATTGGCTGGCGACCGAACCCGGCGTACTGGCCTTCACCCGCGGCGACGGTTTCTGCTGCGTCGTCAATTGCTCGTCGAGAGTGGTCGCTCTGCCGTTCGACGGCGAACTACTGCTCGCGAGTCACCAGGAAGCGGGCGACAAACTCTCGCCCAACAGCGCGGCGTGGTACCTACTGTCGTCGCCGACCCCCACCTAGCAGGCGGGCCTGGCGTCTTGAGAACCCCTCCAACACCTCGGCGCCAGGCCCGCCCTTCCAAGGAGTTCCGATGCGACAGATTCGGATAGCCAAAGTCGTTCGCAGAAAAGACAGACGGTACGACGACGACGCTGTGCTCCCGCTCGACGCCAGGGACCCGGACATCGTCCGAGCCAAGCAAGCCCATCTCAGACGTGCGGGGTTGGCCGGCAAATGAGCTCCTGGGTGGGGTCTGACTCGTGATCACCGGGAAGCCCGTCACCTGCAGGCGATCGACCGGACCGGCTGCCATCAGCGCCCGGACCCCAGTTCCGACCAGCGGATCGGCGAGTTCTGGTAACCCACCGCGCCACCTCCAACGCCCCCCGTGCACCAACCAGTGAGTGGTGCGAATGAGTGGATCACCGGCATCACCCTGCTCGTCGACGGCGGCACCCACCTGCGCGGTCTACCGGACCACGCCGATTTCCTCCTGCCCACCACGAACTGACCGCCCGGTCACCTTCGACCAGGTTTCGTCGTCCACCGGGGTGTAGGTGGCGAGCTTGATCGCCGAACGCTCCCCGAACGACAGTTGCGTGTAGTCCAGCGTCAGCAAGCCGACGTCGGGGTGCAGGAAACGCTTCGTGAAATTCTCCGGGCCACGCACCGCGTGCTGTCCCCACAAGCGCTCGAAATCCGCCGACTCCTGCCCCAACCGGCTGACCAGCGACTTCCACCCGGACTCGGCGGCGTGTTCCGCCATGCCGGACCGGAACCGGCCGACCAGACGCGCGGCGGCGTCCTCCCAATCGAGCACGGTGGTCCGCCATCTCGGGGAGGTGAACATCAGCACGAGCCAGTTGCGATCCTCGAACGACAGATCGCCTATACCCCCAACCAGCCACTCATAGGTGCGGTTGTAGGCGAGCAGGTCGAAGCGGGCGTTGATCAGCGCGGCCGGAATGGGCTCGAGCTGCCGCATCATCACCAGCAGGGCCCTAGGGATGTCTGCGGAGTCGTGCTCCCGTGGCGCAGGATGCCCAGCCAGCGTGTAGAGGTGGGCCCGCTCGTACTGATCGAGCCGCAACGTCCTCGCGATCGCCGCGAGCACCGGCTCGGAGACTGTGATGTCGCGGCCTTGCTCCAGCCACGTGTACCAGGTCACCCCCATTCCTGCGAGGTGCGCGACCTCCTCCCGGCGCAACCCCGGCGTCCGCCGGCGACCCGTGCGAGGCAGCCCGGCCTGCTCCGGAGAGATCCGTTCGCGCCTGCTGCGCAGGAACGACGTCAGCTCCCGCCGCCTGGCCTGCTCATCGGTCGGCTCCGCCGGCCGCGCCTCCCGGGACATCGTCATGCCTCCACTCTGCCAGTACGCCCCGCCTGGTACCAGGTGGTGGTTATACCCCCATAAACACACTCTGGTACCCCCATAAATCGCGTCGCAGAGTGGAGCCATGGAGCAAATCCCGGAAAGAACCACCACCACTCTGACCACGACGGTCGCCCTGGTCACGGGCGCCAGCAGCGGCATCGGCGAGGCCACTGCCCGCCAGCTTGCCGCCCAGGGCGCCGCCGTCGTGCTCGTCGCCCGCCGCCAGGACCGCCTCGACACACTGGCCAAGGAAATCGTTGCGGCCGGCGGCCAGGCGGTCGCGCTGGCCGCCGACCTCACCGACGCCGACGCAGCGGCTGACGCCGTCGCCACCACCATCGAGCGGCTCGGCCGCCTGGACACCCTCGTCAACGCCGCCGGCGTCATGCTCACCGGCGACTCCGCCGCATCCCCGCTGACCGAGTGGCAGCAAATGGTCGACATCAATCTCAACGGGCTGCTCTACCTCACCAAGGCCGCCCTGCCACACCTCGTCGAAGCCGCCGCCACCAGCCCGCGCCAGGTCGCCGACGTGGTCAACATCAGCTCCATCGCCGGCCGCTGGGTGATCCCCAACGCGGCCGTGTACAACGCCACCAAGTTCGGCGTCACCGCCGCCACGGAAGCCTGGCGCCAGGAATACGCCCGGCGCAGCGTCCGCTTCTCTGTCGTCGAACCAGGCCTCGTACAGACCGAACTCCTCAGCCACCAGCAAGCCGCCGTCCACGAGCGCATGGTGGCCAGGTTCGCTGATGTCGAACAGCTGCACGCCGACGACATCGCCGAAGCCGTCGCTTACATCGTCACCAGCCCCCGCCGCCGAGCCGTAGCCGAGATCGTCATCCGCCCCACCGACCAGGTCTGAGCGAGGTCGTTACTCGTGGGCGTCCGGGGGTTCTGTGAGCTCGGCAGCCACGTCACACTCGTATCCACTGAGTTCGGCGGGGCGGACGAGTCCTGACTCGGAGCGCGGTCCCGGTCATACCGCAGACATTAGCCAGATCGACCGACCCGATGAGGCCGAGCCTCAGCCGCCCCACTCGCCTGTCTACAAGGCCAGAACTCCCGAGGCTGTTCATGGCGGTCGCACTGGACCTGTCTGTGGCGCTCTCGCCGACCGGCTGAGGAAGTGCGGGCGACCGGCGGTCCGCCGCCCGCACGCCGCTTTATCTGAGCCCGAAGGCCCGGACGATTGTCTGGCTGATGCCGCCGCCGTTGCGCTGCTTGGCGGTGACCCGCACCGACACCTGCCCGGCCCGCGGCGGCGCCTGCAGCCGCGTCTCCCAGCTGCCCTTGCTCTCCTTCAGCTGCAGGCGTTGCCAGGTCGCCCCGTCGTCGTACGAGACCTCCAGCCCGACCGAGACCACCGCGTCCTGCCGGGCACTGCTGCCCAGCACCACCGGCTTGACGGCGAAGACCGAGTTCCGCTTCGCCCGCCCTACGGCGTCGACGTCCACGCCGTAGTCGAGCTGGGCCAGCGGCAGCGGCTGGTTCTCCGCCTCCCCGGACGTGAAGGTCCACTCGGTGTGCGTGCTCGTCGAGTACGGCGTCAGCTCGGCGTTCCCGACGGTGTCGGCCACCAACCGGTACGGCCGCTTCTCCGGCGCCAGGTCGCCCACGCCGAAGTCCGGCCGCGGGCCGTTCCCGACCAGCTTCTCCTCGCCCTGGTACAGCGCGAAGCTCCGCGTCATCAGGGAGTCGCCGCTGTGCGCGGACCCGCCGTCACCGAACCCGGCGATCATGCCGCCCATCGCGTTGCCGACCCGGTGCGGGAGCTCGAACTCGAGCATCCGCGGCCGCACGATCGGACCGAACCACCGCTGGCTCTGCACGCTGCGCGGCTGGTAGCTCGTGATGTCCGTGAACGTCGCCCAGCCGTTGATCGCGGCGTACTGCTGCCACTTCGCGCCCGCCGACACCCAGTCCGTCCGGTGCCCCACCGCGGGCTTCGCCGGGAACCGCGGTACCCGGATCGACCCGAACACGGCGTACGGGAACGAGGCCGGCCAGTACTCGTACGCCGGGCTGTCCTCGCGGCTCTCCAGGACCTGCTGCCCGTTCGGGGGAGCGAAGTCGTTCTCGATCCTGGCGAGGCTGCCGGGGTCCGTGGCCGCGGACGGGTCGTCCGGCACCTTGCCCTGGTGGTAGTCGACCAGGTCGTACAGGTACGACGGCACCGGGTTGGCCGCGACGGTCAGCTCGGTCGGACGCGTGGCGAGCTTCTTGATCAAGGCCTCGCCGTCGTCGAGGGTGAGCGACGCCGTCGGGATCGGGCCGAGGGTCTGGCCGTCGGCTCCGCCGTACCAGTCGTTGTAGCGGCCGACGCCGTCGTTGACCACGAGCAGCATGGCCGCGCCGGCGGCGTGCGCCGCGGCGGCCCGGTCCGCGGGCGGTACGTCGATGCTGTTGCGGACGACGACCGCCTTGCCGCGCGCGGCCACAGCGGCGTACTCGGCGGGCGTGCCGGTGCCGGCGAAGACGGCCGTGACGCGCGTCGTGCCGGCGCGGAACGCCGGGGAGCCGGGCTGGACGAGCAGCGAGTCGTCGAGGCTGCGGCCGTCGTAGCTGATCGTCAGCGGCGTCTGTTCGGCCCGGAACCGCGTCGTCAGCACGAAGCTGCCGGTGCGGACCTTGTTCTTCGTCGGCAGCGCCCAGAAGCTGTCGTAGTCCGGCGGCGGCATGAAGATCTCGTGCAGCGCCGCCCTGTCGTCGGGCGTCGGTTGCGCCGAGGTGAAGGACCGGAACAGGTCGAACCTGCTGGTGGTGACGGTTGTCGGCTTGGGCGTGTCGACCTTGATCGGACGGCTCCGCGACGCGTCCAGGACGACGTCCCGGTCCGCGGTGAGGTCGACCTCGGGCGCGGTCAGGAAGGCCAGGCCGAGCGAGTGCGGGCCGTTGGTGCCGGGCACGTCCAGGGTCGAGACGATCGTGTACGAGCCGGGCGCCCACCGGCTGGTGAGCTTGCCATCCGTTGCCCACAACATCGTGGACTTCCCGTCCGCTCCGGTGACCTCGACCTCGCCGCTGACCGGCTTGCCGGTCTGGTCCTTCAGGTGGACGGTGAGGTTGTACTTCTTGGGCTCGACGGCCAGCCCGACGGCCGTGTGCACGGTGCCGGTCGAGGAACTCGCGATGACCTGGGCGGCGTACTGGCCGGCAGCCAGTCCGTTCGGGTCCGCTGTGAAGCCGACCGCGGCTGTGCCCCTCGCGGGCACTGTCACCTGGGTCGCGGCGAGACGGAAGATCCCGGCGTGGTCGGTGGACAGCCGCAGCGTGAGCGGCTTGTCCGTGGTGTTGAGGTAGCTGATCTGGCGCTTGACGGGCGTCCGGGTCGGCTTCGGCGACCACGGGACGAGCCCGGCGTCGACCGATCCGCTGGCGATGAGCTGGCCGTGCAGCGAGGCCGCCGCGACGTCGACGCGTCCGGTCCCCGCCTGGTAGGGCGTGTACGCGGGCGTCAGCTTGCTGGTGCTCATCAGCGCATCCTTGAGCTGCTGCCCGGTCCAGTCCGGGTGCTGAGCAGCGAGCAGGACGGCCGCGCCGGCGGCGTGCGGAGCCGCCATCGACGTACCGCTGTCGGTCCGGTAGTAGCCCTCGCCGCCGTCGTTCATGTACTGCGACCGCGCGGCCAGGACGTCGACGCCGGGGGCGGTCAGGTCGGGCTTGAGGCCGTCGTCCATCAGCCGCGGGCCGACGCTGGAGAAGTCGGCCAGCTGGTCCGAACCGTCCACCGCGCCGACGGTCAGGGCGGCGTCCGCGGTACCCGGTGAGCTGACGCTGTACGGACTGCTCCCCGAGTTGCCCGCGGCGATCACGAACAGGGCACCGGTCTCGGCGCTCAGCTCGTTCACGGCCTGACTCAGCGGATCGTCCTGGGTGTGCCAGGCCGCCGTCCCCAGGCTCATGTTGATCACCTTGGCGTGCTCGGTCCGCGTCGCCCACTCCATCCCGGCGATGATGCCGGAGATCGGGCCGGAGCCGCTGTCGCCGAGCACCTTGCCCACAATCAGATCGGCATCCGGTGCGACGCCACGCTCCTTGCTGTCCGATGCCGCGCCGGTGCCGGCGACGGTCGACGCTGTGTGCGTGCCGTGACCGTTGCGGTCGACGATGTCCTCACCGGCCACGAAGCTCTTGGTCGCGACGATCCGCGGTGCCAGGTCCGGGTGCCCCGGGTCTACTCCGGAGTCCAGCACCGCGACCCGCACGCCCTTGCCGGTCACGCCCGCCGCCCACGCCGCGGGCGCGCCGATCTGTGCGGTGGTGTCCGCGAGCATCGTCCGCGCCTTGCTGTCGAGCCAGACCTTGCCGATCCCCGCCGCGAACGAGGGCGCCGCGGCGGTGCTCGCCTTCGCCCGCAGGTCGCTCTGCCCGGTCAGCGCCGACCAGACCGCGGCCGCTTCCGCCTTCTCGGCCTTGACGGCCGCGCCGTCGACCGACGGCAGGTCGAGCGTCGTGGTCGTGCCCGGCAGCGCCGAGCGGCGCGTGGACTTGGCGGCCACGCCGGGCGAGCCGGTGACGACCAGCGGGAGATCCTTGCTCCGGGCGTCGTCGTACCCCTGGGCCACCAGCTCGCTGACATTGAACAGCTGCTTGTCGAGCTGCCCGGTCGCCAGGTAGGGCATCGCGGCCCCGGGGTAGACGAACGTGTCGCCGTTCTCGACGCTGACCCGTACCGGTCCGGTCGACCGCGGCGCGCGTTCGACGGCCTGCACCGACACGGCGCGGCCGGGACCGGGCGCGGCCGTGACCTTGTCGCCGGTGATGAGCGTGAGCTCGAGAGGTGTCCCTCCTGCCGCGGCCGCGCTGCCGGCGGTGGGGAGTGGTGGGGGAGGTTCGGCGCCGGCCGTCGTCGGAGTGGCAAGACCGACGACCAGGAGAAAGGCGGCGCCCGGCACGAGCAGCCGGCGGGCGGAAGAACGCATGGTGTCCTCTCGGTGTTCTGGAGTGACCGAATCTGATCAGCACCGGGGCTGGGTGTAAACGAACTGCCCGTTTTCGCCAGAATCCGGGATTTTGGCAAGAATGGGCACGCAGGTTGCCCGACTGCAGTTCCAGACATATACGCAGTTGCTGCGGTTGTTCTCGTCGTTCTAGCTCTGCCGGCGTGTGGGAATGACGTAGCGCCAACCTCTGGGGTAAGCGGGGCGACGACCACCACTCGTTCGACGGCGCCTCGGGATGCGGTTCCGACGCAGATCCCGTCAGGTCCTGCGACTCCGGCGTTTCTCGACCGGGCGCGCGCTGCCGAGCCTGCCGCGCCGCCTGGGCTCGACCAGAGACTGGATCCCAGCCTGCTGCCGGTCGGATGGCTCACCGGGGTCGACGGCCGCACGCTCACCTTCATCCTCCAGCACGGGAAGTGTGACCCCGATCTTCGAGCCCATGTCGTCGAATCCAAGGACATGGTGGTCATCGGCGGCAGCCACAGCCCGGTGCGGGGCGGCTGTGACGACGTCGGTCTCAGCACACCAGCGACTGTCACCCTGGCCGAGCCCCTCGGAGACCGAGCCGTCATCAGCGCCGCCACGGGCGCGAGACTCACCCTCTACCCCCACCTCAAGTAGAGCCGCCTCCACAGCCTCGGTGCCGGCGTGGCCCCGGCTCAGACGGCCACCCGCGTCGTCCGACCCCTCAGCAAGTTCTGAACCCTAGGCGGAACAAGTCGAGCTATGTAGAGTTCTGAAGGTGACCAAGGTGAGGCGGCCATCACCGCAGACGACGAAGGTTCTTTCGGCGTTGGCAGCGCAGCCCGAGCGGTGGCGTTACGGTTATGAGCTCTGTTCCGAGTTGGCCATGAACTCAGGCTCCCTCTATCCGATCTTGTTGCGGCTGTCGGAGCGAGGGCTGCTGGGGGCGATGTGGGAGTCTGACGCCGAACCCGGCCGACCGCCCCGGCACCTGTATCGGTTGACCGACGACGGCATGGCGTACGCACAGGCATGGGCATCGGTGTCGGCAGTTGCGCCGTCGCGAGTTCGGCTTCGTCCTCAGGGCGCCTGACGTGTCGGCCGCAGCGCAAGCAGGTGCGGGCGCTGTCGACGGACGGATTGTGGTGTCGGGCCTGTCGAAGCAGTACCGGAAGGTGCGAGCGGTCGACGACCTGTCGTTCGTGGTGGAACCGGGTCGGGTCACGGGATTCCTTGGTCCGAACGGAGCGGGCAAGACGACGACGTTGCGGATGGTGCTGGGTCTGGTGAGGCCGACCGCCGGCAGTGCGACGATCGGTGGGATGCGGTACGCCGGCCTGCGCAATCCGCTCAGCGTCGTGGGTGCGGTGCTGGAGGCGAGCAGCGCGCATCGAGGTCGTAGTGGGCGCAACCATCTACGGGTCATCTGCGCCACTGCCGGCGTCCCGGATGCCCGGGTCGATGAGGTCCTGGCGATGGCTGGATTGTCGTCGGCCGCCAGACGAGCGTTCCGGGGGTATTCGCTGGGTATGCGGCAACGGCTCGCGATCGCGGCGGCGATGATCGGCGATCCCCGCGTTCTCGTTCTCGACGAGCCCGCCAACGGTCTGGACCCGGAGGGCATCAAGTGGATGCGCGGGTTTCTCAAGGGCTTGGCGGCGGATGGCCGGACGATCGTGGTTTCCAGCCACCTGCTGGCCGAGATGGAGGTGCTCGCGGATGATCTCGTCATCATCGCGGCCGGAAAGCTGGTCGCCCAGGGCACGGTGCAGGACATCTTGTCGTTGTCGCGGGCAACTGCGGCGGTCTATGTGCGGACGCCGAACGCGCCCGAGTTGACGGCTGCTGTTGTCGCGCGCGGCGGCGTGGTCACGTCCACCGACGACGGCCGGCTGAAGATCACTGGCGTGGCGGCGTCGATCGTCGGAGCCGCGGCGTCGGCCGGCGGAGCCGAGGTCCACGATCTCAGCACGAGTCGGGCCGACCTCGAAGCTGTGTTCCTCGACCTGACCGGCACCCGCGCGGCGATGCGATGACGGTCCTCGCCGGCGCGGCTGCCGCGAACGCCGCTCAACCGAGACCGAAGTCGCTGATGCTGCCTCAGTTGCGAGGCGAATGGCGCAAGACGACCACCACCAAGACATGGTGGCTGTTCGCCCTTGCGGTGGTGGTGACGACTGGGCTTGGCCTCGTCCTCAGCGTCGGTACCACCGATGACGCGCTACACCACGGCGGCAAGGGCGCCCCGCCCCAGGGTTTCGCGGACGTGAGTCAGGCACCGGCTCGCCTCGTCGCGACGTTCGCAGCCGACATCTTCACGTCCGGCAAGTTGTTCGGCGGCATGTTCGCCACCCTGATGGCGGTGCTGCTGATCACCAACGAATATCACCATCAGACCGCGACCACGACTTTCCTGGCCGCGCCTCGCCGGACCGCGGTGGTCGTCGCCAAGTTCGCCATGGCGATGATCGCCGCGGTCGCGATCTGGGCCCTGTCCACGGCGATCGATATCGCCGTCGGCCTGTACTACTTCTCCACCCAGGACCTCGGCAGCCAACTCGGATCATGGACAGTCGACCAGGCGATCCTGGTCAACCTGATGACCTTCGCGCTCTGGGGCGTCTTCGGCATCGGTGCCGGAGTCTTGCTGCGCAGCCAGACCCCCGCCACCGTCATCACTGTCCTACTGCACACCGTCGGCGCGTACGGCGTACTCGCCGTCGTCGCACTGATCCGCACCTACGTCTATCAGCACGACAGTGTCTACGCGTGGGTCGTCCTCTACCCGGCGTATGCCGCCCAGATCGCGGCTGATCCACACTCGGCGAACCTCCCCGGCGGCACCCACGTGTGGTGGGTCGGCGCACTTGTGATGCTGGCGTACGGCATCGTGATGGCCACGGTCGGCACGCTGATTCTGCAAAGGCGCGACGTTTCATGATGATCGGCCTGCTGACCGTTGCGGCGCTTCTCGGCCTGTGCGTCGTGATCTGGATCGTCCGGGCCGTCCACCGTGACGACGACACCGCGAGAAGCCTGCTCACCTTCGCCTGCAACGGATTGCCAACGGGCCGAGCCGCGTGGGGGCAGGCGATGCTCGCCGAGCTCGGATGCATCGAGGGAGAGTCCGCCCGCTGGCTCTTCGCGCTCGGTGGGGTCCGGGCGGCCGTCGCCGCCCGCACTGTCGGCCGACTGCGGACCCTGCCCGGCCTGGCATCCGTCCTCGCCGGCGTGCTGACCTGTGCCGGCCTGACTGCGGCGGCGCTCATCAGCCATCCGGATCTTCGTACCAGTCCGAAGATCCGCCCGTTCCTGATCGTGGCGGTTGTCGTGCTCACCAGCTACGCCGCACTGGCCGTAGCTCGCGCCAGTGATGCACACCCGACCGCCCGCTCGGCTCGTCGCCTCGGCCTGCTCACCGGCGCCGCCCTTGCCGTACCCTGGTTCGTTTTCGCCGCCGGATGGTGGAACCTGCACGGCGCGCCGCTCATCCTTGTCATCGCGACCCCGCTCGTGGCTGGTGTCGCCGCCACTCGCTCGACCGGCAGCACACACGCCGGCGTCTCGACGGCCACCTGGGCCGGCTTGGTCGCCGGAATCGCCGTATTCGTCGCGGTCGCGATCGACGGATTCGCCACCGCGGATGGCCCGTACGACGCCGGCCAGCTGTCCGAATACGCGCACAGCGGCTACTCCAGCTCCAGCGCCTACTGGATGGGCGAAGACCTCGCGGAGTCCCTCCTCCTGCTGATGATCATTCCGTGTCTCACGATCTCGTTGGGCATCGCCGGCGCTGCGATCGCGAACCTGCGAGGCCCGCACCACCCCCACCGGTGAGCTCAGTCCTCGCTGACGGCCGCCGTACGCATCCGACGAGCCAGGTTCCTCTTCATGGTGTTGTGAGAGATTGGGTGAATGGCGACGTGGCGGGATGTCGAGCGGATTGCCGGGGGACTGGCCGGAGCGAGGCCTGGGCATGCGCATGAGGGTTCGCCGACGTTCGACGTCGGGCGGCATCCGTTCGCCAGATTGCGGTGGGACGATGCGGGGCGGGAAGTTCTGCAGTTCTGGAGTCTCGACCTGGATTCCCGCGACGTGCTCGCTGACCGCTCCGACGTCTTCTTCGCGGTGCACACGTTCAAGGTCAAGGTGTCGGTCTGTGCGTGGCTCGACCGTCTCGAGGAAGACGAACTGGCCGAGATCCTGACCGATTCCTGGCTGGCGAGGCGCGGCGTCCGGACCTGATGACTGCCATCAGGCAGCCGCGCGGCCAGTGATCAAACGGACCTGATCGTCCAGGATGCGGTTGTTACGGCGTCGAAGTACACATCAATCCAACGGCGTTCAACGCGCTGGAAGCAATCATCACCGATGCCCAAGGCGAGGTCGGCCCGGCAGAGACCGGCGGCCACCTGCTCGAGCAGTTAGATGACGCCTGCGGCGATCGGCGCCAGACACCTGACCGACGAGGAGCTGCGTGGGGTCGATGCGTACTGGCGGGCGGCGAACTACGTGTCCGTCGGGCAGATCTACCTGCTCGCCAACCCGCTTCTCCGTGAGCCGCTGCGGCCGGAGCACATCAAGCCCCGGCTGCTCGGCCACTGGGGTACGGCGCCGGGCCTGAACCTGATCTACGCCCATTTCAACCGGCTGATCAGGCAGCGCGACCGCGACGTGCTGTTCGTCACCGGGCCCGGCCACGGTGGCCCGGTTCGCGACGGCGCCGTACTGCCGATCCTGGATCTGAACGGCTACAAGATTGCGAACCCGGCGGTGCCGGCGCGGATCGACTTCTTCAGTGAACAACTCAGCACCAACGCCCGTAGCGTCGTGATCTGTCATCTCCGTTCGACACTCTTCTGAACGGCCCTGAAGCCATCGACCGGTGATCGGAACCTGTCGATGGGGTACCGGTGAGGTATGGAGCGCGGAGAACTGGAAGAGTTCTATCGGCGGTATCTGCAGCGTTGCAACGAGCACCGGTTCGACGACCTGGGGGAGTTCGTCGACGACGAGGTCGAGGTGAACGGTGCGCCTCACGACGTACGCCGTTACGCTGCGGGCCTGCGCACCGTCGTACAGGAGTATCCGGACTTCCACTGGGATCTGCGGCACCTGCTGATCGACGGTCGCTGGCTGAGCGTGCACCTGGTCGACACCTACACCACGCCGGCCGGACGGACCGCGAACCTGCAGGAACTCGCGATGTACCACGTGAACGACGGCCGGATCGTCCAGGTCTGGGGCGACCTGGACCACGCCCGCCTGGCCAGATAGTCCCAACGGACCGCGGGACGGCACGAGTCGTGATGACCGCATTGCGGCGGGTCCCGAAGCGGTCTGCGACTGCGCCGGAGTCATCCTGACCCGCCGGGCAAAACGGAGTAAGCCGAGGAGTGCGGCAGTCGCGGCGCAGCCATCCTGCTCCGCGACGACGTCCGAGTCAGCAACGCCAAGGTCGTCTTCGACTTCGTCGCCAAGGGAGGTCAGCAGCGTCCGCTCGAGCTCGGCGACCATCGGCTCGCGGCAGCCAGGGACGTGTGTGCGGTCTTCGGCTGGGCACCGGACGTTCATGCGGCTCACGGAGACGGCGGATGTCTGGTGGAAGAATGCGGTGATCTACTGCCTCGATGTCGAGACCTTCTTCGACACCGACGGCGACGGTGTAGGTGATCTGCGTGGGGTCGGCCAACGGATCGACCATCTGGCCGATCTGGGCGTGACGTGCCTGTGGCTGATGCCCTTCTATCCGAGTCCGGACCGCGACGACGGATATGACATCACCGACTTTTACGGCGTCGATCCGCGGCTGGGCACCCACGGCGACCTGGTAGAGCTGATCACCCTCGCGGCGGATCGGGGGATCCGGGTGATCGCGGACCTGGTCGTCAACCACACCTCGAACGCACATCCGTGGTTCCAGAGCGCCCGCGCCTCGCGGGAGTCGCCGTACCGAGGTTGGTACGTCTGGCGGGACGAGCCGCCTGCGGACCAGCACGAAGGCATCGTCTTCCCGGACCAGGAGACGAGCCTGTGGGAGTACGACGACGAAGCGGGCCAGTACTACCTGCACCGCTTCTACAAGTACCAGCCGGATCTCGACATCGCGAACGCCGAGGTGCGCGAGGAGATCCAGCGCGTGATTGGCTTCTGGCTGCAACTCGGGTTGTCCGGCTTCCGCGTCGACGCCGTTCCGTTCCTGCTCGACACGACCGGGGCCGAGGACGCCGGCAAGCTCCCGGATCCGCACGACTACCTGCGCGATCTGAGGGCGTTCGTGGATCGGCGCCACGGACAGTCGATCTTGCTCGGCGAGGTCAATCTGCAGTATCCCGACGTCCACCGTTTCTTCGGTGACGAGGACGGCGACGAGCTCACGATGTGCTTCGACTTCATCGCAATGCAGCGGCTCTACCTGTCCCTGGCCCGCAACGATCCGGCCGAGTTGGTGAAGGCATTGCGCCAACGCCCACCGACCGCCGAGGAGAGCCAGTGGGGGACGTTCGTGCGCAACCACGACGAGCTGACCCTGGACAAGCTGTCCGACGGCGAGCGTCAAGAGGTGTTCGACGCGTTCGGACCGGACAAGGACATGCAGCTCTACGGTCGCGGTCTGCGCCGTGACGGCACCACCGAGCTGGCCGAGAACGGCTCGCTGTCGCTGCAGCTGGAACCGTACGCGTCCCGCTGGCTACGCATCGTCGGTCCGGACGACCGTTACATCATCTGAACCGGGCGTCGCCAGGTGTGTAATGGTCGGCTCTCGGTCAGCCTGCCGGGGAGCGGAGTCGGAGTTCGGGGAGGATCTCGGTGCGGTAGAGGTTCATCATGTCGACGGTGTGTGGTCCGATGTTGGCGACGTACACCTGGTCGAACCCGGCCTCGAGGTACGGCGTGAAGGCGTCGAGGTGGACGTCGGCCTTGGGGCCGCAAGCAACGGATTGCGCGGTGGATTCCTTGGTGACCAGTTGGCTGGCCTGCTCGAAGTGCCGGGGTAACCACCACGACCTGTGCCACCTGATCCTCCTTCAGCTCACTTTCCAGGTGACCATCGCGGCTCGGCCGAAACCCGTTTTGCCGGGTTGTGCCTGGGTACCCGGGCGATATGAGCACGACAGTCGGTGACTACCTGCTCCAGCGACTGCGCGAGTGGGGTGTCGACCATGTTTTCGGGTACGCCGGTGACGGCATCAACGGGCTGCTGTCAGCCTGGGAGAAGGCGGGCAACGAGCCGCGGTTCGTGCAGGCGCGGCACGAGGAGATGGCCGCCTTCGAAGCAGTCGGGTATGCGAAGTTCACCGGTCGGGTCGGGGTGTGTACGGCGACCAGCGGTCCGGGTGCGATCCACCTGCTGAACGGGCTGTACGACGCGAAGCTCGACCATGTACCCGTGGTCGCGATCGTCGGCCAGACGGCCCGGAGCGCGATGGGCGGGAGTTACCAGCAAGAGGTCGACCTGCACACGTTGTTCAAGGACGTCGCATCGGAGTACTGCGAGACGGTGATGGTCGCGGAGCAGTTGCCGAACGTGCTCGACCGGGCGATGCGGATCGCGGCGTCGCGTCGTACCGTCACCGCGCTGATCATCCCGTCGGATGTGCAGGAGCTCGAGTACACGCCGCCGTCGCACGCGTTCAAGATGGTCCCGTCGAGCCTGGACCTGAGCTGGTCGGCACCGGTCCCGGCGGCGGACCAGCTGGACCGGGCCGCGGAGATCCTGAACGCGGGGGAGAAGGTCGCGATCCTGGTCGGCCAAGGTGCACGCGGCGCGGTCGACGAGGTCACCGAACTCGCGCAGCTCACCGGTGCCGGAGTCGCGAAAGCCCTTCTGGGCAAGGATGTTCTGAGCGATGAGCTGCCGTGGGTGACCGGTTCGATCGGTTTGCTCGGCACCAGGCCGTCGTACGAGATGATGATGGACTGCGACACGCTCCTGGTCGTCGGGTCGAACTTCCCGTACTCGCAGTTCCTGCCGCCGTTCGACCAGGCGCGGGCGATCCAGATCGATCTCGATCCGACGATGATCGGGATGCGGTATCCGTTCGAGGTGAACCTGGTCGGCGACGCGGCCCGAACCCTACAGGCGCTGATCCCACTGGTGCACCGCAAACCGGACCAGTCGTGGCGGTCCGGGATCGAGAGCAACGTCCGTCGCTGGTGGGAGGTGATGGATCGGCGCGCCCACACGTCCGCCGATCCGATCAACCCCGAACTGGTGTTCCACGAGCTCTCCGGGCGGCTGCCGTCGAACGCGATCGTCGCCGCGGACTCTGGCTCGGCGGCGAACTGGTACGCGCGCCACATCCGCTTCCGTGACGACATGCGGGGATCGCTGTCCGGGACGCTGGCGACGATGGGGCCCGGGGTGCCGTACGTGTTCGGCGCGAAGTTCGGGCTGCCGGATCGGCCGGCGTACGCGCTGGTGGGTGACGGCGCGATGCAGATGAACGGGATCAACGAGCTGATCACGATCGCGAAGTACTGGCAGGAGTGGGCGGATCCGCGGTTGGTGGTCGCCGTGCTGCACAACAACGATCTGAACCAAGTGACGTGGGAACTGCGGGCGATGGGAGGCTCGCCCCAGTTCCTGCCTTCTCAGCAGCTGCCGGAGTTCCCGTACGCCGGATACGCGCGGCTGCTCGGGCTGCACGGGGTGACCGCGGAGAAGCCGGAGGAGGTCGGGCCGGCCTGGGACGAGGCGTTGCGCGCCGATCGGCCGTGCGTGGTCGAGTTCCGGACCGATCCCGCCGTACCGCCGATCCCGCCGCACGCGACCTGGGACCAGCTGGAGAAGGCGCTGGAGTCGATCGTGCGTGGTGACACCGATCGGGCCTCGATGATCAAGGAGGGCTTCAAGTCCAAGGTCCAAGAGTTCCTGCCCGGCAAGTCATAACGCCTGGGTGCCCGGAAACCTGCGGCGCTAACTCTTTCCCTCCACGACCTGCTCGAGCCGCTTGAGGGCGCTCGTCCAGAGCGTGTTGTACTGCGCCAGTTGGGTGTGATGGATGCCGCCGTGGGTCAGGATCAGGTACGTGCCGTCGTGCCCTGGGACCACGTCCACCAGGACGGTGCTGGCGGGGTGCTCAGGGTCGTCGAGCGCGGCCTGGAAGTAGTGCCGGGGTTCGCAGATCGTCACGATCCCGGTCTGTTCGGCTCGCGCTCGTGTGACGACCATGAACCCGCCGTACTGCGTGTCGCTCAGAACGGTCGGCCCGAGCCAGCTACTGAGGTGCTCCGGCTTGGTGATGAGCCTCCACAGCTGGTCGGCGTCACATCCCAACGTCCGTACGTACCTCAACTGCGGCGCCTGATCCGTACGCGTCGCCCGTCCCGTATCTGTACGAGCCATACCCGACCAGTGCCCCTGACTGCCTTTCGCACTCGCGGTTCTGCTGAGTAGGAAAGTGCCGCGTGGGCGGGCAGCTCGTTGGCTCTGTGCTGGTCACGACCCTCGCCTTGGTCGCTGTAGCCACGTCGATCTCCGGCGCGAGGCCGTTGCCGCCCGAGACGGTTTGGTGTGCAGCCAGGGATCGTGGCAAGCTCTGTTTCGGCGACTGTTGGACAGTCAGCAGCCGACGCGTTATATCGGCTTGCCTGGAGGAACGGTGGCCGTCGGCTGCGCTGACACGTATTACGACTACGACGAACGCTTCCTAGCATGAGCGGCATCGAGGATGGCGCCCTCCAGTTGGGCGCTCACGACGAAATAGCGGCTGAGAGTCGGCTGCGCATGACCGAGACCGTTGATCAGGCAGCCGATGTCTTCGCTCGGCTGGCGGTCGAGTTGCACGGCGCTGGTGGCGTCGAGGAAACCATCGACGCGGTCGTCCAGTTTGCTCTGCAGGCTCTGAGCTGCAGCTATGCCGGTGTAGCCCTCTATCGCCGAGGTCGGCGACCGGAGATCGCGGCCGTCACCGATCCGGTTGTCGCTGACATCTACAACCTTCAGATCGACGACGGATCCGGCCCGTTGATCGAGTCGTTGCAGAACCAGACAGTCGTACTGGTTCGCGACACGGCGGTGGACCTCCGGTGGCCCGCCTGGGCCGCGGAGGTCGCTCGTCTCGGCGTGCGCAGTGTGCTGGACGTGCCGCTGGCCGTCGGCGCCTCCGGTTCACGATCGTTCGGCGTACTCGGGTTGTACTCACCTGAGCCGGACGCGTTCGGTGCGGACGACGAGGCGGTCGCCCACATCCTTGCCCGGCACGCATCGGTTGCGGTTGCCACTGCGCGGCACGAGCAGACGCTGGCGCAGGCGGTTGACGCGCGGAAGCTGGTCGGTCAGGCGATGGGGATCCTGATGGAGCGCTACGGCCTCGATGGGGACCGCGCGTTCGCGCATGCGATGTTGGAGGACTATCGGGCCGGGCTCGGGGTCGATCGCCACACCGACGAGTCGGATCGCGCTGCCGGTCGGCGGATCGAGTGCCCGACGCTGGTGCTGTGGTCGACCGACGACGACCTGGAACAGCTCTACGGAGATCCGGTCGAGGTCTGGCGGCCCTGGTGCCGCCAGGTCGAGGGGCATGGCATCAAGTCCGGCCATCACCTGGCGGACGGTTGCCCCCAGCTTGACGGCGCGCTGGACCTCGAGGTCGAGGTCGTCGACCTGAATGTCCAGATGGGCCTGCATCTGTTGACTGTCCGGGAGTTGCGGCCACACTGGCGCAACGTGGTCGGACTCGAGCTGGAAACTCAGTCCTGGTCGGTCGTGCTCGGGATGACGTAGGCGGACCCATCCTGGCTCGCGGCTGGTCTCGACCCATCCCAGAAGCTCTCGGTAGAAGTCGGCCGGCGCGGGCGGGTCGGGGGTCCCCAGAACGGTGGCAGCAAGGCTTGCAGTCATGAGTGTCTCCGGTGAGTGGGGCGTTGGTCAGATCGACCGATCCCATCGCCTACCAAGGCCTGCAGCGTCGTCATCTCCGTCCCTTTCACGCCTGTCCGAATCGGTGTACTGGGCAACTGCTCACTCGCCGGGCTTGGCCAGCGGAGACGTCGCCGGGCCGTCGAGCACGGAGCCATCGGGTGCGAAGCGAGAACCGTGGCAGTTGCAGTCCCAAGTGGTGTCGCCTTGGTTCCAGCGCAGCGGACACCCGAGGTGAGTGCAGATCGGTACGACGGTATGCAGGTGACCATCGTGGTCGCAGTACGCGCCGACTGTCTTGCCGTCGAGGTCGTACAGGCCGCCTTCGCCGACCTCCACGTGATCCAGCCCGCGGCCCAGGATGCGGCGGAGGTGTCCGGCGGCGAACTCCTTGCCGACCTTGAGGTTGTCCTTGACGAGCTCCGCGACAGCGCGTGCATCGCCGATACGACTGGCGTCGTACAAATCGCTCCAGGGGTTGTTCCGGCCGAGGACGGCGTCGCGCAGGATGCCGGCGGCAACGGTTCCGTTGGTGAGGCCCCATTTGTTCATGCCGGTCGCGATGAGAATCGGCGAGCCGGGCGCCTCGCCGACGAACGGGAGCAGATCCGGGGTGCTGTAGTCCTCGGCAGACCAGCGATAGTCGGGCTGCACGTCGGTGTTCCAGAGCGAGCCGACCCAGTCGACGAGGCTCTGGTACGCCACGTCCGTGTCCTGCTCGGCTCCGGTCTCGTGGCCGCCGCCGACCACGATGAGCCCAGTGGGTCCGCCGCCGGGCCACGGTCGAGTGGACCGTACCGGCGCGTCGGCCGAGATGGTCATGCCGGCCGGTGCTTCGACCGGCAGCCGGACCGCGATCCCGTGCGACTGGTTCGGTCTGGTACGGGCGAAGTACCCGCCGAGGGTGCCGATCGGCAGCAGCGTGGCGACCACGGCGTGCGCTGCGCTGACTCGTGGCCCGACGGCGGTCAGCGCCTCTACACGGTCGTTGGTGGGATTCAGGTCGGTAACTCGGCTGTGCTCGAAGAGCCGGCCGCCCGCCTCGATGAAGGCGCGGGCGAGGCCGCGGGGTAACGGACTGGATGAAGCATCGCTTGGTTGTCGAACCGCACCGCTGACGTGCCCTGCCCCGGTAGTCCGGTTTCGTCAGGTCCTGCGAGCTGCGCCGGCAGGCCGAGTGCCCACGTCCTGCTCGTCCATGCGTCCGGAGTACTGGTCGAGGGTTGGCTTGTAGGCGGGGAGGTAACAGGAGGACCTGTGATCAAGGCCAAGTCCGTCCCCGTTGCGCCGCCTGACGCCGGTCGGCTCCGGGCGTTGTTTGCCGGCACCGTCGCCGGAACTGTGGGGTTGGAGGAAGAGCTGCTCGTGGTACATCGGGGGAGCTGGCTGCCTGCGGATGCTGAGGCAGTGGTTGCGGGCGTTGGCGACCCGCGGGTGAAGCGTGAGCTGCCGGCCTGCCAGCTCGAGATCGCGACTTCCGTTCACGCTGAGGTGACCGACGCGGTCGAGGAGCTGCGTACATGCAGGGAACTGGTGGCCACCGCCTGCGGTCCGGACCTGGCCGCGATCGCCGCGCCGGTCCATCCCCTCGTCGACGGACCCACCGCCTTGTCGCGCACCGAGCGAGCCGCCGGGCTCGCAGCTCGCTATCGCGAGGTGATGGACCGGCAGTTGGTCTCCTCGTTGCAGATGCACCTGGCCTTCGGCGACGCCGACTGCACGCTGGCCGTCTACCACGCACTGCGCGACCGGCTGCCGGAACTGGCTGCACTCGCTGCGGCCTCGCCGTTCGCTGGTGGGCGGGATACGGGGCTGTGCTCGGTGCGTCCGGTGGTCGCCTCTCAGTTGCCTCGGCAGGGTGTGCCGCCGATCATCGCCTCCTGGGAGCAGTACGCCGACGACCTCGCCTGGGCTGTCCGGGGTGGGGCCGTGGCCGATGCTTCGGAGTGGTGGTGGGAGCTGCGACCGCACACCGGCTACGGCACGCTCGAGCTGCGGGTGCTCGACGTACAGGCAACCGTGGATCGGACGCGCGCGATCACGCGGTTCGTGCACGCTCTTGTCGCGGGTTTCGCCGACCTACATCATGTCGGCAACCTTGAGCCACCGGCGCCGAGCTGGAGGATCGCGGAGAACAGGTGGTCCGCGCTCCGGGACGGCGTCGGGGGAGAGCTCCTAGATCTGCGGAGCGGTGAAGCCCGGCCCACGCGGCGATGCCTGCACGACCTCATCGACATCGCAGAACCCTATGCTCCGGGCGGCCTGGACGACGTACGGGCGATGGTCGAACACCCGCCCGTGGACGAGCTCCGAGCCCTCGGCCCCAACCGCGTCGTCCCCTGGCTGGCGGAGACCTTCACCGCCTGATGCTCCTGACAGCGCTCAACTGGCGCGAGTTCGGCGCGGGAGAGTATGCGTGCCGTCGCAGAACGGAGGGACGGCGGAGCGCCCGCAGCGGCAGAGCGCGATGGTACGGCGTTCCGCCGGAATCGGACCGCCGTCCTCGTCCAGCAGTTCGAAGTCGCCGCGCACCAGGATCGGGCCGTCCGGGTAGAGACGGATCTGTGTTGCGGCGTCGTCCTCCGTAGTCATGAACCAGCTGGTACCCACTCCAGTAACGGTTTCCGGGCCGGGTACTGGATGGCCGCCAACGCGTCAAGGGGGACACATGCAACTACCACCGCCGCGTGGGCCGCTCAGTGCCTGGTTGAACGACCAGCTCACGGGCGCCCGCGGTGCACAGCGGACCACAGAGGTCACGCGATCCAGTCAGCCGTTCGCCGACGAGGATCTGCAACTTGCGCTCTGGATGGCGTACGAGCTGCAGTACCGCGGCTTCGACGACGTGGACCCCGAGGCCCAGTGGGACCCGGGCATTATTGCGGCCCGCACCCAATGGGAACGCCCCTGGATCAACTGGCTGGAAGCTACCTGCCGGGTTCGTCCGGCTGACGAACCGGTCGCCGACCAGCTCCGGGCGATGATCGACGCCGATGACGGGCCGCGGCTGGCGCCGTACCTGCGGCGGCATGCCACGACGGAGCAGTTTCGTGAGTTCGTTCTGAACCGGTCGGTCTACCAGCTCAAGGAGGCCGATCCGCACAGCTTCGCCATTCCGCGTCTGGACGGCGCTGCCAAGGCGGCGCTGGTCGAGATCGAAGCCGACGAGTACGGCGGCGGCCGCCCGGAACGGATGCATTCCGAACTGTTCCGTACGACGATGCGCTGGCTGGGACTCGACGACAGCTACGGCCGGTACGTCCCGGAGGTTCCGGCTGTCACGTTGGCCGTTTCGAATGTGATGTCGCTCTTCGCGGTCCACCGTCGTTGGACCGCTGCGCTCATCGGCCATCTCGCGGCGCTCGAGATGACCTCCACTCTCCCCAACCGGCAGTACGCCGCCGGCGCTGCCCGCCTCGGCGCCTCGAAAGACCAGGCGCGGTACTTCACCGAGCACGTCGAAGCGGACGCCGTCCATGAGCAGATCGCTGCCCACGACCTCTGCGGTAGCTACATACAACAGAATCCCGAGGCGATCAGCGACGTCCTCTTCGGCGCCCGCTGCTCACTCGCCATCGACAACCTCTTCGCCGAACGTCTACTGACCCGATGGAAGGCATCCACCCGCTACCTCCGCGCGGCCTACGCCACGGCAGGCTAACGCTCCGATGGTTCGTACTCCCGGCGATAGCGGTAGGAATTGTGTTCGGCGATTGTGCCGTCCGGGTTGGTGATGATGTGATCGACGCCGTACCAGCAGGCTACGATCGCGCCTTGGCCGGCCTGGCATTGTCTTCCGCCGCCGGCTGCGAAGGGTTCGTCGCTGGCGCGCCAGCGGGTCTTCCAGATTCCGTTCTCGCAGTACGTCTCGATGTCGTCAACGGCCATGATGATCCTCGGTCATCCTGCTCCACGTCTCCGCGGGCTCGAAGCTTGATCGTTGGGTTCGGGATTGGCCAGATGATGCGGCTGCCCGCCTGGTCAAGGGTGTGACTCGGCGGGCGGCCGCATCACGGGTCAGGAATCGTGTCGGGCGGACAGGGCTTGTCGATCGGCGGGTCGCACGGCGATTCCCAGCAGGCAACAACAAGTCCTGTCACCGGTGCCGGGTCAGGCGTTGATCTCCTTGCGATCGCTGTCGGTGCTCGCGATCGAGATCTTGCGCGGCTTGGCCTGTTCGGCGATCGGAATTCTCAATGTCAGTACGCCGCCTTCGTAGCGGGCCGCGATCCGGTCGGCGTCCAGCGTGTCGCCCAGGAACAGCTGCCGGGAGAACACTCCGAGTGGACGCTCGGCAACTTGCATCTCCACGTCGTCGCCGAGCTCGAGCGGGCGGCGCTCGGCCTTCACGGTGAGCACGTTGCGCTCCACGTCCAGTTCGATCGCGTCCGGTGAGACACCGGGAAGATCGAAGGAAACGACGTACTGATCGCCTTGGCGGTAGGCGTCCATCGGCATCGCGGTCGGCCGGGACCACGTGCCGGGCGCCTGGCTCCCCAAGACCTGCTGGGCCAGGCGGTCGAATTCCCGGAACGGGTCTGTGCGCATCAACATCGTCTGCACCTCCTGTGGCATCGAGTCAACTGTGGTGTTAATACGCACCTCCGGTATAACATGTCATCGAAACGATGACAAGTGCCGTTGTCATCCAATCGCTGACATTGAGACCATGAGGTGATGGAGTGGCCGCCGAACACCAGGCAGACGATGCGCCGACTCCGGTGGCAGCTGCACTCGCCGCCGTGGAGCAGGTTGTTGGGCAGCTCGCGCCTCACGCCCCTGCAGTCGGGGATTCCGGCGTGAGCTCGGCGAACGTTCTCGCGGCGCTGACCCAACTGCGGTTCGTGCAGGATCGGCTCTCGGCATGGGAGCCGTTGCTGATCGGAGCAGCGCGCGAACACGGCGTCAGCTGGGCCGAGCTCGCCCCCGCGCTCGGAGTCGCCAGCCGGCAGGCCGCCGAGCGCCGCTACCTACGGCTGAACCCGCACAGCACCGACCAGCCGGACATGACTGGCGAGCAGCGGGTGCAGGCGGCCCGCGACCGCCGCGCCGGCGATCGCGCCGTGACCCGCTGGGCCCGGGACAACGCGGCCCAGTTGCGCCGCCTCGCTGCGCAGATCACCGCGCTCGACGACCTCGACACTGACGCCCAGGAAAGCGTCGATCGTCTTCTGCACGCGCTCGGCGACGGTGACTCCTCAGCGCTGCTGGTGCCGTTGGCCGATGCCGGAGCACAGCTCGGGACCAGCAATCCCCATCTGGCCGGGCAGGTCGCGGACATCAACACGACCACGGACCAGCTGCGCGACGAACACAAGACCAGAACGCAGTAGCCACCCGGGAGCCGGGCGCGGTACGGGACCCGGGGCCAGGACGAGACCCGGCTTTCGAGCTTGGCTGCACTCGGCCTGGCCGTGCACTGTCCGGCGCGAAGCGTCTGTACTGCGCCGGTTCTACTTCGCCGACACTGTGGTGCCCTGCCAGTACCCGTCTCGCATGCATCGCCGCGACAGAGCATCGCGCGGTTCGAGAGCCGATTCGCCTGCAGGGCAGGAGATTGTCGTGTTTGCCTGCGGGTACCGGTCGGCTGATCTCGATGGTGGTACGACAGTGTGCCATTTCGGTAAGTCCTTGTTGCGAGGCAGAAATGCTGCGCCCGTCGGCCTGAGCAGGTCGCCCCCGTCTTTGTTGCCGTCGTTGTCGTACGGCGGATGAGGCGCGGCGCTTCGTGACGTCAGTCAATTGCTCCTGGAAGGAGCCGTCACATGTCGCCTACGACGAATCATCGGATGAGTGCAGAGAGCCCACCAACGGAGGGCGTGGCCGAGACCGCCCGGGACCAAGCCGGGCAGCTGAAGGAGACGTCGGCCGACGCTGCTCGCGAGGTCGCGGGCACGGTCAAGGAGAAGGTGTCGGACGTGACGTCGGATGTCCGTGCGGAGAGCCGGCGGTTGGCGAGCCAGACGCGTCAGGAACTTGTCGGGCAAGCGAGTCAGCAGAAGGACCGTGCTGCCACGGCCCTTCGTTCGGTGAGCGACGAGTTGCGCGGTATGGCCGAAGACGGCCAGTCGGGTCTGGGTTCTCAACTCGCACGGCAGGGCGCCGAGTTCACCGATCAAGCTGCGGATTTCCTGCAGCAGCACGAACCAGCCGACCTACTGGACGAGGTCCGCGGATACGCGCGCCGCAAGCCGGGCACGTTCCTTCTGATCGCCGCCGCTGCCGGTGTCGTCGCCGGTCGCCTCACCCGTGCCTTGGCAGCAGGCGGCGCCAGCGGAACGACCAGGAGCGGTACGCCCGCCAGCAACGGATCGCTGTACAGCAACGGATCGGCGGGCGGCAACGGAGTGCCAGAGCCAGCCGCCGACGAGTACCTGGTCCCGCCGCCCGCGGCGCCGATGGGTACCCCGGTCACGCCGCCCCGCCCCGGGCCAGGAACGGAGTGGTGAGATGACTGTCGACGGATCACCACCCGGCAGCAGTCCGCAGCGGCTGTCGATGGACGAGTCAGTCGGTCAGCTCGTCTCCCAGCTGACCACCGATCTGGGACAACTGACGCGCCAGGAGCTCGCGCTGGCCAAGGCGGAGCTCCAGACGGAAGCGAAGAAGGCCGGAAAGGGCGCAGGCATGCTCGGCGGCGCGGCGTTCGCGGGCTGGATGGTCGCTCTCTTCGTCTCCTTGGCGGTGATGTGGGCTCTCGACGAGGCCATGGATCTGATCTGGGCAGCGCTGATCGTCGCAGTCGTCTGGGCGGTCGTGGCCGTCGTACTCGCGATATCGGGACGCAAGGAGCTGCAGGAGGTCAACCCGAAACCCGACCAGACGGTCGAATCACTCAAGGAGGACGCGAAATGGCTGAAGACCCGGAAGAGCTGAAGCGCAACATCGAGCAGACGCGGCGCGATGTGGGCCGCGACGTCGACGCCTTGACGGAGAAGGTCAGCCCAGGTCGGGTGGTCGGCCGGCGGGTCGACCGGGTCCGCGGCGGCGTCCATCGGTTGAAGGAGCACGTGATGGGTTCGGCTGGGTCGATGGGCGGATCCGTGAGCGACACGGCCGGTTCGGCTGTGTCGACCGTGCAGGACGCGGGCAGCAAGGTCGGTGACGCTGTCGGTTCAGCGCCGGACATGGCTCGGGCGCGGACCCGCGGTACGCCGCTGGCTGCAGGCCTGATCGCGTTCGCGGCAGGCTGGGTGGTCGCCGCGGCGCTGCCCACGTCGACGCAGGAGCGCGAGCTCGCCCGGGACACCAAGGACAAGGCCATAGAGGCAGCCGGTCCGGTGAAGGAACAAGCCACACAGATGGCCCAGGAGATGAAGGACAACCTCCAAGAGCCGGCGCAACAGGCTGTCGAGAACGTCAAGCAATCCGCGTCCGAGGCAGCAACCGAGGTAGCGGACGAGGGACGCTCCGCAGCTCACGAGGTTGCGGACAACGCGAAGGACTCGGCCGACAACGTCCGGCAGGCGGGTTCCTCGAGCTGATGAGCGACACGCGACGACCGGACGTTCCGGGAGTGGATGCCGAGAAGCCGACGGAGATCCCGGCGACCGGTTGGTGGCAGGTGATCCGGCGGGCCTGGGCCGAAGCCAAGACCGACCAGGTTCCGCTGCTCGCGGCCGGCGTCGCGTTCTTCGGCTTCCTTTCGCTGTTTCCTGCCGTCATTGCCGCGGTGCTGGCCTATGGGCTGGTTGCGGATCCGGCCCAGATCCGCAACCAGGTCGAGGATCTGACCGCAGCGATGCCGGCGTCAGGTCGCGATCTGTTGCTCCAGCAGCTCGACGCCCTGACCTCGGCACCGCGGCAAGGTTTGGGTATCGGCGTCGCGATCGCCGTGATCGCCGCCCTGTGGAGCGCCTCGGGCGGCGTGGGATATCTGCTGAGTGCGGTCAACCTCGCGTACGACGAGGAGGAGACCCGCGGGTTCATCCGCCGCAAGCTCCTGGCTCTGGGCATGACACTGGGCGCGATCCTCTTCGTCCTGCTTGCGATCGCGCTGTTGACGGCAGGCACCGCAATCGGGGACCAGGTGGCACGACCGATCCAGATCCTGCTGGCCGTGGTGCGGCTGGTGCTCGCCGTCGTACTGATCTCGGTGGCGCTCGCGGTCACCTACCGGCTGGGGCCGGATCGCGACGCGCCGCGTATTCGGTGGGTGTCCACAGGCGCCGTCGTCGCGACCGTCATCTGGCTGGTCGCGTCGATCGGCTTCTCGGTCTATGTCGAGACGTTCGGCAACTACGCCAAGACCTATGGCAGCCTGGCGGCAGTGGTGGTCCTGATGTTGTGGCTGTGGCTGACCGCGTACGCCGTACTGCTCGGAGCCGAGATCAACGCGGAAGCCGAGCAACAGACCGCGCGCGATACCACCAGGGGCGAGCCGCGCCCCCTCGGCCGGCGGAACGCTGTCAAAGCGGACTCGATCCCGAAGTAGGTGTGATGTCGGCGTGTGGGGGAGGCGAGGATTCGGGTACCGGCGAGGCGTGAATGACGACCGGCTTCTGACCATGGCGCAGCGTCTTCTGAAGACGCTGACTCCGGGCGACCTCGACCACACGCTCAGTCGCATCACCGCCGCTGCGGTCGAGGCGCTACCGGAAACCGACTACGCGAGCATCACGATCCTGCACGCCGACGGCCGGCTGGAGACCGTCGCGCCGACGGACGAGGTGTTGTGGGGCGTCGATGCGGCGCAGTACGAGCTGGGCGAAGGTCCGTGCTACGAAGCGGCTGCGGATGCCGTGCACGTTGCTTCGCCTGATCTTGCCCGGGACGAGCGCTTTCCGCGGTACGCCGTGAGTGCGGTGGCCGCGGGTCTTCGCGCGCAAGCCGGTATCCGGCTCTTCGACGCTCCCAAGTCCCGAGGGGCTCTCAACCTGTACTCCGAGAGCGTCGGCGCGTTCAGCGATCTGGGTGCGCTTGGCGAGCTGTTCCGGCACCAGGCCGCGGTGGCGATCGACTACGCGCGGGAGATCCAGAATCTGCGCGAAGCGGTCCAGACCCGCTCGATGATCGGTACTGCGGTCGGCATCGTGATGGAGCGTTACCAGCTGACCGACGACCGCGCCTTCGCCTTCCTCACTCGGTTGTCGCAGGACGGCAACATCAAGTTGCGAGAGATCGCCCGCCGCCTCATCGCCGCCACCCACGGATGACTCGTACCGTTCTCGCTCGGTCGCCGGCTGACCTGAGCTGTTCCGGGTCAATGGCTTTACTGGTCAGTGATTCAGGTCGCTTCGAGTGAGGACTTGATGGTTTCGAGAACGTGCTGAAGCTCGCCGTCGGTGTCCTCGTCGGCGGCATGGGCGGTGTCCAGGCGGACGGTCAGTCGCGAGGTGCCGTCGGCAACGAAGTCGACGTCCAGCTCGCCGTGGTAATCGTGTTCGCCGGGTGAACCCCAGCGGAGACTGCGGTTCTCTTCGACGACCTCGATCCACGCTTCACCACGCACCTGGCGTCCCGACGGCACCTCGGCCGTGACTTCGATGTCTTCATGCACCGCCTGCTTGGAACGTCGTGCTTCCAGGCCCTGTGCTTCTCCAGGTCTCGGCTCGGTCCGCCGCACGTCCCGCAGCCGCGGCAGGTACTCGGGCAGGTTGTCAAGGTCGGAGAGGTACTCGAAGAGGATGTTCGGTGCGACGTCCACTGTCGTCCACGTCTCATGGTGTGCCATAGAAGCCCCTTCTGGTCATGGTGCTCATGGAACGGACCTCCTGGTGTGCACGCTCAAGCAGAGATGACGCAGAACTCGTTGCCTGCGGGGTCTCTGAGTACGACGAAGGCGTGCTCGTCGGGGTAGGGCCAGGCGTCCGGCCGGGTCGCTCCGAGGCTGAGCAGGCGCCCTCCGGGGTCGGACTCAACATCAGAGCACGGCCAGTGGCCGGGGCTGAGGCAGTCGGTAGCAGCGCCCGCATGCCGGAACGGTGTCCCGGTCCTGCCGGACGCAAACGCTCCACGCAGGGGGAGGGGACGTTTGCCGATTTCCCGGGCGGTTGGTCAAGAGGGGTTTGTACCGGTGCCCGTGCGGCCGTCCCGGAAACCAGCCGCAGCGAGTGTCGCGGGTTCGCCGGGGGTACCAATGGCAGGTGAGCGAGAACGAACATCTGATCAATGCGGACGTCGCCGATGTGTTCGCGGTACTTACCGACGGCTGGTCGTACGGCGCCTGGGTTGTCGGCGCGTCCCGAGTGCGTGATGTCGATGCGCACTGGCCGGAGCCTGGCGGGAAGATCCGCCACTCGGTTGGCGCCTGGCCGGTGCTGATCAACGACACAACGTCGGTGCTGGAGTACGAGCCGTTGAGTCGTCTGCGGTTGCGGGTGAGGGTTTGGCCGGCAGGAGACGGCGAGGTCGAGTTCCGGGCGACCACGGTGGAGGCGGGGTGTCGGCTCGTCATGTACGAGCGGGCGACCAGCGGTCCGGTGTCTCTGCTGCCTGCGTTGGTCCAGGACCTGTTCCTGGGCGCTCGTAACGCCGAGACACTCCGCCGCCTCGCGCTCCTCGCCGAGCATCGAGGCCCAGCGGAGTGAAGAGGTGGTTCTGCGATCACGTCGCCGGATCCGACTACCTGCAGCTGATCTACGCGTACCGGCGGCAGGCCGCAGGGCAGAAGCAGTAGCAGTCTCGTCGGCGTGTCTTCGGGTGCTCGCGGGTACCGGTTGGGGTGACCGAGGAAGGTGAGATAGCGGTGAGGTTCATGACGTGGAACGTCTGGGGACGGTTCGGTGACCGTTGGTTGCGGCGGCAGCGGGCGATCGTCGAAACGGTGCGGGCGCGGCGGCCCGATTTCGTTGCCCTGCAGGAGACCTGGCGGTACGACGGTCAGGCCCAGACCGATCTGCTCGGGTTCGAACTGGGGATGACATCGGCGTTCGCGCCGTCGCGGATGCCCCGGGACCCGGATCCCGACGTACGCCTCGGGCTAGGGGTCTTGAGCCGCTTCCCGTTGCGGAAGGTTGAGCAGCACACGTTGTCGGCCGGCACCATCGCTCTCCGGGCGGAGATCCGGCTGGGGACGGACAGTCTGCATTTCATCACCAGCTGCCTGGACTGGGAGGAGGACCACGAGCGGGAACGCTTCGCTCAGGCGAGTTCGCTGGCGTCGCTGGTGTCCGAGCTCAAGGGGCGCGGTGACGACGTGGTCGTTGCCGGTGACCTGAACGCGCCGCCCGGTCGGCCCGAGCTCGAGCCCCTGCTCGCCGTGCTCGAGGACTGCTGGCAACCACAGAGGTACGACGGCGTGACCTACAGCTCCCGCAATCCCTATCTGGACAAGGGCGAATGGCTCGAGGACCAGCGGATCGACTACATCCTTGCCAACAACGGACTGGTACCGACGGACTCCCGGCTGGCCGGCCTCGACGAGGACCACGGCCGCCCACCGTCGGACCACTACGCCGTCGTCACCGACGTGCCAGTCGCCTGATCGGGTCGATCCCTCGGTCACCTCCGCCGCGCGCAGAAAGATTTCGAGCGGACGGCCGGGACCGAGCGACTGCGACTGGCCTGAGAAGCGCCGAGCTCAGCATGGGATCCGTCGTTTGCCTGAGGGTACCGAAAAATGATGAGGCGAGTTGGGGAACTGATCGCGGGCCGGTACAGGGTCGTGGACGCCATCGGGCGGGGCGGGATGGGGGAGGTTTACCGGGCGACGGATGTGGTGTTGTGCCGCGAGGTGGCTGTGAAGGTCATGCTGCCGATTCCCGAGACACTCGCCGCGAAGGAGCGCTTCCTGCGCGAAGCGCGTGCGACTGCCCGTCTGCGCCATCCGCACGTGGTGGCGGCGTACGACTTCGGCCAGTATGGCTCCGCCTACTACTTGGCGATGGAACTTGTTCGGGGCCGAACGGTGGGCGAAGAGCTCAGGCGGCTCGGGCCGCTCCCGGCGGAACGTGCCGGGCAATTGGTGAGGCAGGCAGCCGCGGGCTTGGCCGCCGCCCACGCGGAGGGCATCGTCCATCGCGACATCAAGCCCGACAACCTTCTGCTGACGAACGACGGATGCGTAAAGGTCGCCGACTTCGGCATCGTCCGGCTCCTCGACGATCCCACCACGACTCTGACCTCGGCCGGACAGATTGTCGGCACCAGCCACTTTCTTTCGCCAGAGCGGGTGCTGGGAAGACCGGCGGAGCCGGCATCTGATGTCTATGCCCTCGGCTGTGTCCTCTACCAATTGGTGACCGGACGCCCGCCCTTCGTTTCCGAGAGTCCTGCGTCGGTCATGTTTCAGCACGTCCAACGGGAACCGGCACCACCGACAGAACTTCGGCCGGAGCTGCCCAGTGATCTCGAAGCGCTGACGCTCTGGATGCTCACGAAGGACCCCGCCCGACGGCCGACCGCGCTCAAGATCGCGAACGGCGTCCGGCGGCCCATCGTCATGATGTCCGAAACCGACATGGCGACAACCACGGTCCTGGCTGTACGCCGGAAATCCCTGAGGCCGGCGTTCATCGCGATCACTGCGATCGCGGCTCTTGCAGTGCCGGCAACCGTTGGCATCCTGTCTGGAGCCACAGACGCGAAGCCGCCGGACACCTATGACCTCAACCCGGAAGCCGAACACACTTTGCCGCCGGTTGCACCGAGTACCTCGCAGACACCGACGCCGGCCGCTGTCCGCACGGTGACCCAGACGTCGACGTCTGAGCCATCTAAGGTGCATCGAGTCCAGCCCACCGAACCGAAGGCCTCATCGCCACCGCAACAGAAGCATGTCGGTCCGGGCAGATCGGCGACACACCAGACGCATGGCCCGCTGAAGCCAAAGAAGACCAAACCTTGAGTCACCGGCGTCCGCAGGCGGCGCAAAGGTCTGTGCTGGACAGATCTGCCGCACGGGCCACGCCTAGCCGGTTCGGGTGTTAAGGCATGGGTACCGCGATCACAGGAGCCTGAGGTCGCTCGCGTTTCGACACGACGGCCGCGGGGTCGAACGGGAGGAACTGTTCCAGGTCGCGTACGTCGGTCTCGTCAAAAGCGGCACAGGGATATCAGCCCGGCCCGGATACGGACTTCCAGTCATACGCCTTCCCGACGATCCGGGGTGAGCTCAAGCGGTACCCGACCGGGCAGACACCTTCGAACTGGTGGTCCAGCTCGAGACGTTACGCCCGGTCTTCGAGAATCTCGGAGCTCGGGACAAGCTGATCCTCCGTCGGAGGATGGTCGACCATTGGAGCCGGGCCGAGATCGCCTCCGAGATCGGAGTCAGCCAGACGCAGGTTTCGCGAACGCTGAGCAGAATGATGGGCACCCTCCGCTCCGCAATGACCAGTTGATGGAAACTGCGCAGGTCGCTGCTCGACGACTGGACTTCGAGGTGTGAACCTCCGCTGGCCGGGAACTGCGTGATCAGGTTTGCCTTCGGGCTCGAGATCGGGGGCCGGCTCAGGCCGCGCGTGTTCGAGAAGCAGCGCGCGCGGCCGCCTTCATCGTCACGGACCAGGCAAGGAGCTGGTCAACTCGCAGATCCGGGCGATGCCGTCCCCGGATCTAGGCATTCGCCTGGCGGTGCGCCGATGCTTGTTGGTCGCCCTGGTTCCCAGCAGTGGCTTTGGCGTTCAATCGCCGGATTTCGGTACGGGGAGCTTACGTGTGTCGATCAGTTGCTGGGCGACGTCGCGCAGCTTGGTGTTGGTGTCCTGGGAATAGCGTCTGAGGACGGTGAACGCTCGGTCGCTGTCGAGGTCGGAGCGCTCCATCAAGATCCCCATCGCTTGGCCGACCAACTTGCGGGCGTCGGCGGCCTGCGCGAGGCTCGCCTCGTGGCGAGCGCTGGCCAGCGGAACCGAGGCATGCCGCGCGAGTATGTGCGCGACCGCAATGTCGTCGGAGCTCGAGAGGCGGAAGCGGAAGGCCGGCGGCGAGGCCGGCTGGTCGTCGGTGGATCGGCGCCGGGTGTCGAAGAAACGGGTGTACCGGTTGCGAGGTCGGATCAAGTGCGGCATCTGCGCGCGGAAGATGGAGGGTGCTGCGCGGAGGGCGGACACGATCTACTACCGCTGCAACGCACGCACGCTTCTGCCTGGATCTGCGACGGCGACCGCTCACCCGCAGCAGATCTACCTTCGCGAGGATGTGATCACGCCTCCGATCCATCGCTGGATCGGCTCGTTGTTCGATCCGATGCATCGGGGCGACACGATCACAGCGCTACTTGATGCTGACGACTCAGGCGATGAGCAGCTGAGCACATTGAACGGCTGCCGGATCGGGTAGCCGCGGCTGAGGTCGTTATGAAGAAGTTGCGCAAGGCATTGGATGCAGACTGGGATCCGGTCGAGCTGCGGACGCAGTACAACGCGGCGGTCGCCGAGAAGCGGGCGGCTGAGACGGCGTTGGCCGCGGCGCCGAGTGAGAAGCGTTTGACTCGTGAAGAGCTTGAGGGGTACGTCGACCAGCTCGGCAATGTCGCGAAGGCTCTCGACTGGGCGGAACCCGAAGAGCTTAGCGAGCTTTACGCGTCGCTTCGGCTGTCGCTGACCTACCACCACGTGGAGCAGATTGTGGAGGTGGAAGTCGACCCGCTGGCCGACCGTGTAGATAAGTACCGTGTCCGAGGGGGGACTTGAACCCCCACGCCCCGTAAAGGGCACTAGCACCTCAAGCTAGCGCGTCTGCCTATTCCGCCACCCGGACGAGTGGTCTGCACCGGGGTGCGGTGCTGACCGGAGAACAGTAGCAAAGACCAGGGGTGGAATTCACATCGGGCGGGTGTGGATGGTGACGGAGTGTTGGGGGCGGGGTAGTTTCAGGTTCAAGGAGAGAGGTGGGGCCGATGACGGAGATCGATCTGGGTGCGGTGGAGGGTGAGCGGGAGCGGATCCGGGCGGCCTATCTGAAGCCGGGTGGAGTGAGTTCGGCGCGCGGGCTGCATCACACGGCGTTGCTGTGTGCTGACGTCGAGCGGACGGTCAGGTTCTACCAGGGGATCCTGGGGTTCCCGCTGACCGAGATGGTCGGGAACCGGGACTACGAGGGCTCGACGCACTTCTTCTTCGACATCGGGAACGGGAACCTGCTCGCGTTCTTCGACTTCCCGGGGCTCGATCTCGGGCCATACGCCGAGGTGCTCGGCGGACTGCACCACCTGGCGATCTCGGTCGAGCCGGACCAGTGGGGGCGGCTCAAGGAGAGCCTGATCACGCACGGTGTCGAGTTCCAGGAGGAGAGCGGTACGTCGATCTACTTCCGCGACCCCGACGGCGCGCGGATCGAGCTGATCTCCGACCCGCTCGGCGAGATGTACGGCCTGAAGGTCCTCTGACGCCTCACGTGCCAGGGCCCGTGCGCGCCGCTGTGGTGACGCCTCACGTACCGGGCCCGTGGGCGCCGCCGTGGTAGATCTGCCGGGCGGCGACGGCGTACGAGTCGGCGTTGTCGATGGCGTCGGACGGTGACAGGGTCGCGTACGACGGCTGCCAGTTGTAGGCCTCGTCCTCCGCGCCCGGGTACTGGTGTGCGCGTTCGTGGATGAGCGTCTCGACGCGGTTGTAGTAGTTCTCCCGGAACCACGGCGGGCACACATGGATGTCGCCGCGCCGCCGGATGAACGCGAACCTGCCACGGACGTACGCCTGGTCGTCGCAGCCCTCGTCCTCGCATTCGTAGGTGAAGCCGTTGCTGAGTTCGGTGCGCAGCGACTGGAACCCGTCGCGGATCTCGAGAACGTCGCCTGAGGCAACAGTGTGGAAGTTGTCCAGCAGCGCCTGTTTGACGACGGCAGCTGTGCCCGGTGACGCCGGTACCGTGCTGTGCCGCGGATTGGCGAAGACATTGGCATAGTCGACGATCTTGCGGGTGGCGTCGTTCACCCAGATCCGCGCCGCCACCAGGTGCGTGTTGAGCAGGGCGGTCTCACCCGGCGTGCAGTCCTCGGTGTCCGCGAGCGGCGGGGAATCGGCGCGTTGCAGCGCCCGCCCGGCCGTCGCGTCGATGGTGGCTGGAGCTGAGCCGTCGAGTACGGCGTCGGCGATGCGATCCGCCGTCTGTTCCTCCGGATCCGCCGGCCGACTGACCGGCAGTTCGCTGCCCCTCGCGTGGTGCGAAGTACCGGCCTGCTGGATCGTGTGGACCAGTTCGTGCGCGAGGACACGGCGGCCCTGGTCACCGCTGGTGGCTGCACTGCCGAGGACGACGTGATTGCCGACCGTGTACGCGAGTGAGCCGACCGCCGCCGCGGACTCGGCTGCCCGAGCATCCGCGTGCACGCGCACCGTACCGAAGTCATGCCCGAGGCGTTCCTCCATATCCGCGCGTACGCCGTGTTCCAGCGGTGCTCCGCTGCCCGCCAGCACCTGGTGAACCTGCGGCGGGGCGATCGCAGGGCCGGCGCCGGATGCTTTACGTCGCAGCTGATCGTCGTCGTGGTCGCAGGCCCCCGGCGGACACTGCACGCCGCCACAACGCTGCAGCACCGCCCCAGGGTGCTGCAGAGACTCAGCTGCCCACACGCGCTCCACAACCTCCAGCGCACCCCACGACCCGTCACCGCGTCGTCACAGCAGAGTTGGTACCCGATCCGGGCGGCTGAGCCGTTGACCGGTTCGGGTAGCCGCGGGATTCTCTTGTCGGGGTGAGGGCGGTGGGGTGATGGGGCAGCGTAGTCCTTTGGTGACGTTGGCGGCGACGGCCGTCGGGCTGGTCGGGTTCATGGTGGTCAACAGCACCCAGACCGGGAACCCAACGCCCGCCGGCAGCCCGGCCGCGACCGCGACGGCACAAGACAGCGCCACGCCGAGCGCCACACCGACAGCGCCCGGCACAGTCACCCCGACAGCAACCGAGACGACGATGCCGGCGCCATCGAAACCACCTGCACAGGTGACGGCGGTGTACGCCGGGCGGACGGGCGACCGTGTCGCGTCGTTGGCGATCGCGACGAAGGGTGATCGCGCCGCGGCGTACGTCTGCGACGGCCGCAGCCTCGAGGCCTGGCTGACGGGGACGTTCCGCGCGGGCCGGCTGGACCTGCGCTCGAAGACCGGCGAGCGACTGGCCGCCACGATCACCAGCAGCACCGCCACCGGCACATTCACGCTGAGTGGCCGCACTCTGCGCTTCGCGATCGCCAAGGCCGGACCGCCCGCCGGCCTGTACCGCGCGCGGAACACCACCAGCACCATCGGCTGGATCGTCCTGCCCGACGGCAAGCAGGTCGGTGTCGACAACGACGGTACGCCGGCTCCCGCCCCGCCGCTCGACACGACCACCCGCGCCGCGACCGTGAACGGCGTCGCCGTGACAGCCCAAGCAGTCATCGGAGATGAGACGTTCTGATGAGCACCGCACAGGTTCAGAAGACAGCCAGAGTCGCGGTCCCACTGTCGGCCGGCGCCGCGGTAGCCGTCGCGCTCGGTGTCTACGGCCGCCTCCACGACCCCGCCGGGGTCGCGATCAACCTCGCGGGCTTCTCCAGCTTCCAATCCGTGAAGACCTGGCTCGCGACGCTCGCCTTCCTCCTCGGCCTGGTCCAAGTGATCTCGGCGATGTCACTGTTCGGACGCCTGCCGACCAGCCCCTGGGTGGCACCGCTGCACCGCTGGTCCGGCCGCGCCGCGGTCGCGGTCACCCTCCCCGTGGTCGCGCACTGCCTCTATGCCCTCGGCTTCGAGTACGGCGAACCGCGCGTACTGATCCACTCGCTCCTGGGCTGCTTCTTCTACGGCGCCTTCGTCGCCAAGATGCTGACCCTCAGCCGAACCGATACGCCCAAATGGCTGTTGCCCGTGGTTGGCGGAGCACTGTTCACCGCACTGGTCGGCCTGTGGCTGACGTCGTCGCTCTGGTTCTTCACCACGTTCGGCGTGATCCGATGAAGGGCGCACCCATGGAGCAACCAGCCCGCCGCGCCGTGCTGGCCGTCGTACTCGGTGCGACCGCCGTCGGCTGCTCGAAGTACGGCGAACCCTCGAACAAGCCGTCGCAGACGGCGCCGGCGAACGCCGTACTCGGTCAGACCGACGAGATCCCGGTCGGCGAGGGCAAGATCTTCGACCAGAACCAGGTCGTCGTCACGCAGCCGGTCAAGGGCACCTTCAAGGCGTTCAGCTCGACCTGCACCCATCAGGGCTGCCAGGTCACGACTGTTGCCAACGGCACCATCGACTGCCCCTGCCACGGCAGCAAGTACTCCGTGAAGGACGGCTCGGTGGTGGCCGGACCTGCACCGCGACCGCTGCCGCCGAAACAGATCACCGTTTCCGGAGACTCGATCACGCTGATCTGATGGACCTCGGGATGCCTCCACCGGCCCGGTGAGAGAGGATGGTCCGCATGACGACCTCCAGCGACCGCCCGTCGTACACCCCCGATGCCGAGGTGGTGGAGCTCTGCAGTGAGCTGATCCAGATCGACACCACGAACTACGGCAACGGCAAGAGCAACGGGGAGCGGGTCGCGGCCGAGTACGTCGCCGCGAAGCTGGACGAGGTCGGCATCGAGTCCACGATCTACGAGTCGGAGCCTGGCCGCGCGACGCTGGTCGCCCACTGGGACGGCGAGGACCAGAGTGCGGACCCGCTGCTCGTCCACGGGCACCTGGACGTCGTACCGGCGGACCCGAAGGACTGGAAGGTCGACCCGTTCGCCGGGGAGATCTTCGACGGGTGCGTGTGGGGTCGCGGCGCGGTCGACATGAAGGACTTCGACGCGATGGTGCTGTCGGTGGTCCGGGCGCGGCAGCGCGCCGGCGTGAAGCCGCGGCGGCCAGTCCGCCTCGTGTTCACCGCTGACGAAGAGGCGGGTGGGGTGTACGGCGCCCAGTGGTTGATCAACAACCACCCGGACACGGTCGCCGACTGCACCGAGGGTATTGGCGAGGTCGGTGGCTTCTCGATCACGGTCAAGGACGACCTCCGGCTGTACCTGATCGAGACCGCCGAGAAGGGCATGAACTGGATGCGGCTCAAGGCCCGCGGTACGGCGGGTCACGGGTCGATGGTGAACACCGACAACGCGGTCACCAACCTGGTCGAGGCGGTCACCCGGATCGGCGGGCACGAGTGGCCGCTGCGGGTCACGCCGACGGTCCGCGAGTTCCTGAAGACGCTGGAGGACGTGCTCGAGGTCGAGCTCGACCCCGACGACATGACCGCGACGCTCGCGAAGCTGGGCAGCTTCAGCCGGATGTTCGGCGCCACCATCCGGAACACGTCGAACCCGACGATGCTGAACGCCGGCTACAAGGTGAATGTGATCCCGGGCGACGCCGAGGCGCACATCGACGGGCGGTTCCTGCCCGGGTACGAGGACGAGTTCTTCGCGACGATCGACGAGCTGCTCGGCGACAAAGTGCAGCGGGAGACCGTCGTCCAGGACATCGCGCTGGAGACCGAGTTCAGCGGCGGCCTGGTCGAGGCGATGCAGGCGTGCCTCGCGGCCGAGGACCCGCAGAGCCGCACTGCGCCGCTGTTGATGTCGGGCGGTACGGACGCCAAGTCGTGGAGCCGGCTCGGAGTGCGGTGCTTCGGGTTCGTGCCGCTGCAGCTGCCGCCGGACCTGGACTTCATGGGCATGTTCCACGGCATCGACGAGCGGGTGCCGACGTCGGCCCTCGAGTTCGGCTCCCGCGTCCTGGACCGCTTCCTGGATCAGGCCTGACGGCTGTGATCGCAGACAACGCCACCGAGGAGCTCACGCGGCTCCGCAGCAGCATCGACAACATCGACGCCGCGCTGATCCACCTGCTGGCCGAGCGCTTCAAATGCACGCAGCAGGTCGGTGCCCTCAAGGCCAGGACGGGGATGCCGCCGGCCGACAAGTCCCGCGAACAGGCCCAGGTGGCCCGGCTCCGTGCCCTCGCCGCCGAATCCGGTCTCGACCCGGTCTTCGCCGAGAAGTTCCTCGCCTTCGTCATCGCCGAGGTCATCCACCACCACGAACGCCTCGCCGAGGCGCGCCCCGCGGACTAGCTGGTTCTCCGTGACGCCCGGACGATCGTCGGTACGGCGAGCAGGCCGGAGTTGAGGTAGTCGGCCGCGCGCTCGACGTGCTGGAGATCGAAGCGGCGGCCGAACTCGGCCGTGACGTCTGCCGCGGTGTCCAGCAGGTGCTGGTCGGCGGAGAGCGCGTTCGCGGCGGTGTTGTGTACGACGATGCGTAGGGTGTTGGTGCCCGGTCGGGCGGCGTCGGTGAGGTCGACGCGGTACGGCGGCGCCCAGAGCGTCCCGCACCGGGTGTCGTTGAGCCAGATCTCGGCGGCCACACCGACGGGTGGGGTGATGAGGGCGCGGTAGGAGTTGGGCGGGAGATAGGGCTCGCTGTCCGGCGCTACGTGCTCGCCGGGGCCGAAGTCCAGGAACAGCCTGCCGTCCGTGTCGGGTAGGTGGAGATCGGTCTGGTACGTCGCTGCGCCCGAGTACGTCGCCAGCGCCGGGTCGTCCTCCCAGCGATGGGGGAGTGTCACCGGACGGACGTCGTTGTCAAAGGCAACCGACCATTGACCTAGAACTGCACCGACCAACTGGTCCTCGACGCCGGCCGAAGCAGTTGCCTCAGGTGAGGCGGTGGGGACCAGGACGACTGCCTCGTAGGGGTGGAGGGTCGTGGTGCGGGTGGTGGTGATCTCGTCAGAGAGCGCTCTCCACTGTTCCATCGGGTGTTCGAAGGTCAGTGTGCGCGGCTCGGAGCCGGTGTTGGCGACGAAGTAGATGTCGCCATCGTCGAGGCGGCGATGGACTACCCCGATGTCCTGCTGCGGGATGATCGGCGCCGGCGGGAGATGGTCCGCGAGGGTGGCGACGTCGGTGATGACCGTGCCGCCCGCCGCGCGGACTGCATCCAGCCAGCGTTGGGTCCCGACCGGCGTGGTCGTCCCTTCGGGTACGACGACCAGTGGGGCGTCGGCGGGGTCGAGGATCGTGAGCGCGTCGTCGTCGATCAGGTCGAAGTCCAGCCCCGCTTCCCGGATCGTCCGGGGAGCGCTCTCCGGGATCAGGCGGCGTACGACGCGGTACAGGTTGAGCGGCTCGGGACCGCCTGCCCCGGCGTACGCGTCGGACGCCGGGATGTAGATCTTGACCGGGCGCACCGGCGTACCTTGCTGGAGGAGCCAGGACAGCCGGTGCAGCGAGGCGAACAGATCAGTTGCCGCCGGCCACCATGGGTTGCGGTCGTCGAGGGCGCCGGCTGCGTAGAAGATCCAGCCGAGGCCGGGACCGTTCGACGGCGAGTACGGCCAGCCGTGCCCGATGAGCTGGTTGACGCCGGACAGGAAGTGTTCGTGCGCCTCGCCTTGAAGATCGAGCGGCGTTGCGCGGAACGACGGCGAGTGCACCCACGTCCAGACCTCCGCCGACACGACCGACCGCCCGTACAGGTTGGCGGCCGACGACGCCCAGCGCGTTTCCGGGATCCGCGTCCAGCCCCAGCCCTCGCCCTCGAACAGGTCCGCGAACCGGTAGCTGCTCATCGTCGCCGGCGGCTCGCCGTAGCTCTGGATGCGGAACGGTACGCCGTGCCCGGCCGCCCAGCGCTGGAACACCTTCAGGAAGTTGTCCTCGTACAGCTCCGACAACGTCCGCCCGAAGTCGATCCGCACCTGCCTCGACTCGTCGGCGTCGACGAGCAGCTCGTACAGCCGCGGTCGCAACTCGTAGCCCCGGCGCTTGGCGAACTCGTCGAAGATCCCCGGCGTCCAGTCCGCGCCGTACACCTCGAGGCTGTCGCAGAACACCGACCCGAGCAGCTCAGGAGTCGCCGCCTGCAGCAGCGGCTCGGCGACCCGCCTGATGTGCTCGTCCGCCGCAGCCGCCGAGTAGTGGTCGAGCGTGTGGCCCTCCGCGCCCGCAGCGGTCCGCTTCACCTGCTGCCCGGTGACCCGCGACGTCGCGATCAGCACCTCGCGCGGCTGCCCGCCGGCCGGAACGTGGACTGTCCCGTCGCTTACAGGAACCTCGACGTACGACGATGGGGACGACCCATCACCCACGAACGCCGCGACGAACTCGTCACCGGGCCAAGCAGCCACAACGGGCACGTCGTACGCCGCCGCGCCGATCTCGCGGCGATCCCAGTGCAACTGCCGTGCGGCGTGCTCGGGTCCGATGTGCCCGCCGCCGTACGACCACCCGCTGCCCAGCGTCACGTCGAACCGCAGCCCGAGCGAGTGCGCCGTCCGCGCCGCGTGCCCGACCAGCTCCAGGAGCTCCGGCGAACCGAACGGCGCAGTGACCGGCCCCATCGGATAGACGAACGCGACCTCGACCCCACCGAGCCCGGCCGCTGCCATCGCCCGCAGCTCCCGGTCCAGTTCGTCCCGCTCGACCGACGGTCCGAACCACCACCAGCGCATCATCGGCCGCCCCTCGGGCGGCGGGTTCCGGAACTGTCGTCGTACGTCGTCGACGGTCGCCATAACCTTCACCCCACAGGGGCGGCGGCCAACGGTCAACGAGGATGACCACTACCGGTCAGAACTGGTCACGCCTGACGTCAGCAGGTACTGACCGACGGCGTACGCCGCCACCGGGATCCGCCGGCTACCGAGGCCGGGGGAGAGCACAGCAGCGGCGGCGCGTCCTGCGTACGCGACCACTGCCACGGCGACGGCATCAGCGTCGCCTTGCTGGCCTCCTTGAGGATCTTGCCGTCAACAGCAACGGCCGCCACCTGCACGACCGCCGCTCCCAAGAAGCCCACCAACACCCGCCGCCCACGCGCCAACCGCCCCAGGTTCATGTCCCCGAGTCTGCCGCCTCCGGCGCCCCGACTCACCGTTGTTCACGACAAGTTCAACGTGGCGCGGAGGTCGCGGAGGTGGGCCATGAGGGGCTTGGGCGGAGTCGGCGTGGTGACCACGGAGAGGGTGAGGCGGTAGCGGAAGGGCGCGGTCGCGAGGTGTTCGCCGGGCCGGAGTTCGGTGGCGAGGGCGGTGCGGGGCACGAGTGCCAGGTGGGAACGGCGGCGAGCCATGGCGACAGTGGTGCCGAGGTTGACGCCGCGGCGCGGAGTCGCGCCCAGGGCGACCAGGCGGGCGTGGATCTCGTCGACCCCGCGATCGTAGGTCGCGAACACGATCGGCCTGCCGTTGAGCGGCTGCCGGCCGCGACCAGGTGGACGGGCGCCGGACGGCACGAACAGGACGAGGTCGTCGTAGCCGATCCGCCGGGCGACGGTGCCGCGGGGGAGCGTCATCTGCTCGGCGATCGCGATGAAGGCGGCGTCCATGGTTCCCTCGGCGACGCGCTCGACCAGGAAGTGGCCGTGGTCGACCTGCTGCTCGATGTCGACGTCGGGTAGCAGGGCGTCGAGGACCGGGAAGAGGATCGGCGACAGGCCTCCGAACGTGCCGATCACCAGGCGTTGACCGGTGGCGGCCGCCCGGGTCGCGTCGTACACCTCCTCGAGGTGGCGAAGGATGTGGTCGGCACGGCGGGTGAGCTCGGCGCCGGCCGGGGTCGGCCGGGCACCGCGGGTGTCGCGCTCGAAGAGCGTGGTGCCGCACGTCCGCTCCAGCCGACTCAGCCGCTGCGAAGCCGACGGCTGCGAGATGCGCAGTTCACGGGCTGCGGTGGCGACGGCGCCGGTGCGGCTGATCGCCTGGACCAGGCGCAGATCCTCGACCGATGGTAATGAGGCCATAGGTTCAGCCTATGGCAATCACCCAACTGCCGATGGGTACCTGAACAGGCCGGATTCGCAAAGAATCAAGGGCATGAGGCCCCGGACCGAAGCGATCGCGTTGCTGGCCGGGGGAGGAGTGGCGGACTTCTCGCTCCGGTTCACGCAGATCGCGCTGCCGCTGGTGATCCTGCGGGAGACCGGCTCCGTCGCCGCGACCGGACTGGTCGGCGGTGTCGCGGGCGCACCGATGCTGCTGTCGCCGTGGTGGGCGCGAAAGGCCCGCCAATGGGTGGATTCCGGTCCGCGGCTCGCCGTGGTCGCCGCGATCTCCGCGCTCGGGCTGGCGTCCGTGCCGGCAGGGGCCGAGCTCGGGCTGCTCACGCCGGCACTGCTCGTCCTGAGCGGGTTGCTCCTCGGCTTCGGTGACGCGTTGTCGAGTCCGGGCCGATCGGCGCTCCTGGCCGACACCGGGGACCGCTGGCGCGAGGGACAGGCCGTCGTACTGCTCACGTGGCAGGACGGCCTCCGCAGGATCGGCATGCTGCTCGGACCTTCTGCCGGTGCGTTGGCTGTGGCGACCGGCCTGACCAACAGTCTGCTGTGGATCGAGGCCGTCGCAGTACTCGTTGCCGGTCTTCTCGCCTGCACGGTGCGGGCAGAGCGCGCTCCAGAGGGTACGCCGACGCCGTCGATCCGGTTGAGCCTCAAGGGCCGGCCCGGCGTTCTCTACGGCTGGATCATCCGCGGCACCGGCTGCGTGATGTGGTTCGCGTTCAGTCTCGGCTTGTCGATCGTCGGCGAGCACCGCGGGCGCCCGGGGGTCTACCTGGCCGCCGGCATGACCGGGTACGGCGTCGGCTCGCTGATCGGTTCGGCCGTATCGCTGGCGGTGATCCGGCGCATCAAACCAGTGCCGCTGGAAGCGGTCGCCTGGGCCTGCGCCGGTCTGTGCTTCGTGGGCATGGGGCTGTGGACGACACCGCCGGCTATCGCGGCGCTGGGAGCGGGCGCCGGCCTCACTGTGGCCATCGGGAACGCCGCGATCTCCCAGCTGATCGCCCGGGAATCATCGGGCCCCGAGCGGCGCGCGTTGTTGTCAGGGCAGACCGTGGTGACGAATGCGGGCAGCTCGGCGGGCCTGCTGGTCGGTGGACCGATCATCGCGACGATCGGCGCGGAGACAACGCTGGTCGGCGCCGGGACGGTCACGGCGATAATCGCTGGACTCGTACTGCTGCGGTGCCAGACTGCAGCACATGGCAGCGATCGTCATCACCACCCTGGCCGAGCGGCCTCAGTATCTGGAGCAGCTGTACGACTTCGCCGACGTCTGGCCGGCGTTCATGCACAACGACCCGATCGGGAACGCGTTCATGGGACGGGTGCCGGTGCACTTCCCGGACCAGTGCGTGGTGGCGACCGAGGACGGTGAACTGATCGCGCACGGCCGGAGCATTCCGTTCGTGTACCCGGACGAGAACCGCACCGCCCTACCGACCGGCGGGTGGGACCGCGTCCTGCACTGGGGCTTCCAGGACCTGCGCAGCGGCCGCGAGCCGAATGTGTCCAGCGCACTGGAGATCCTGATCCGCCCGACCCACCTCGGCCGCGGGCTCTCCCATGACATGCTCGCCGCGATGCGCCAAGCCGTGAAGGCGAAAGGCCACACCGCCCTGTACGCCCCGCTCCGCCCCAACGGCAAGACCGATCCGCACCAGCCGATGACGGAGTACGTCGACCAGCTGCGGCCGGATGGTCTACCCGAAGACCCGTGGCTGCGCGTCCACGTCAAAGCCGGCGGGAAGATCGTCGAGGTCGCGCCACGGTCGATGGTCATCGCCGGCACCCTTGACGAGTGGCGCGAGTGGACCGGCCTGCCGTTCGACACCACCGGCGATGTCGTCGTACCGAAGGCCCTGGTGCCGGTCCACTGCGACGTCCGCCACAACCACGCCGTCTATGTCGAACCCAACGTCTGGGTCCGCCACGATCTCTAACGCGCGAGACGGCTGAGGAGGGCCGATGCGGCGCAGATGCCGGCGAACGCGGCGACGATCAGGACGCCGAAGTCGAGCAGGTAGTTGGTGGGCTGGCCGATCAGGAGACCGCGCAGAGCGCTCACTTCGTACGTCAGCGGATTGGCGTGGCTCAGCACCTTCAACCAGCCGGGCATGATCGCGATCGGGTACAGCGCGCTCGACGCGAAGAACAGCGGCATCGTGATCGCCTGCCCGATCCCCATCAGCCGATCGCGCCGCAGTACCATCCCGGCGATCGTCATCGACAAGCAGGAGAAGAACGCGGCGCCCAGTACGACGACCACGAGCACCGCCAGGATCTTCAACGGGTTCCAGGTCAGGTGTACGCCGAGCAGCGCGGCCACGATCAGCACGACGATCGCCTGCGAGATCGTCCGTACTCCGGCCGCGAACGCCTTCCCGGCCACCAGCGCGGAACGCGGTGAGGGCGTGACGAGCAGCTTCGTGAGAATGCCGGCGTCGCGTTCCCAGATGATCTGGATGCCGTAGAAGATCGCGACGAACAGCGCCGACTGGGCGATGATGCCCGGCGCGAGATAGTCGAGGTACGGGACGTTGCCGGTCGGGATCGCCCGGATCCGGCTGAACGTCTGGCCGAAGATCACCAGCCACAGGATCGGCTGGATCGCCCGCGTGACCAGCTCGGTCCGGTCGTGCCGCAGCTTCTGCAGCTCGATCAGGCAGAACGTGCCGATCCGCGAGAACAACCGGAGCGCGGCGCGCGGCCGGCTCTCAACCCATGCGCTGGGCGGTGCGACGGGTGCCACGGACATCGCGCAGGCCTCCCTTCTCCGAAGCCGCAAGGCTTTCGCCGGTGTGGTGCCGGAACACGTCCTCGAGGCTCGCCTCGGGACCCAGTTCGGCCTTGAGATCAGTTGGCGAGCCGACGGCCCGCAACCGGCCCAGATGCATCAGCGCAACCCGGTCACAGAGGATGTCGGCCTCCTCCATGTAGTGCGTGGTCAGCAGCACGGTCATCCCGTACCGCTTCTGCATGTCCTGCACGCGCGCCCACACCGAGTCCCGCGCGACCGGGTCCAGCCCGACCGTCGGCTCGTCGAGCACGAGCAGCGCGGGCCGGTTGACCAGCGCCTGCGCGAGCTCGAGGCGGCGGACCATGCCGCCGGAGTACGTCGACGCGAGCCGGTCGGCGGCATCGGTGAGGTCGACGATCTCGAGTACTTCGGCCACGCGGGCGGCCCGTTCACGCCGAGGTACGTCGAACAACCGGGCGAACCAGGAAACGTTCTCCCGGCCGGAGAGCGCTCCCTCGATGGACAGCTGTTGCGGGACGTACCCGAGCATCCGCCGTACCGACATCGCGTCGGTGCGGACGTCGAGGCCGAAGACCCGGACCGTGCCCGACTGCGGTGGATAGAGCGTGTTCAACACTCGGAGCGTGGTCGTCTTGCCGGCGCCGTTCGGGCCGAGCAGACCGAAGCACTCGCCGGGGGCGACGGTCAGGTCGAGGCTGTCGACCGCGAGATGGTCGCCGAACTTGTGACTGAGCCCGGTGATCTCGACGGCCGGCGCCGGTGGTGATGCGGGTTCCGCACTCATACGCGCTCCTCGATGTCCTGCTCGGATGGGGTGAGCCGCTCGGCCAGTACGCCGAGAACGGGTAGCACCGCCTGCAACGCGTCACGGTCGGCGGGGTCGAGACCGTCGAGGGCCTCGGTGACGAGGGCGGTGCGGCGATCACGCCAGGCCTCGACCTGCTCGCGCGCCGGCTCGGTCAGGGTCAGCCGGGCAACCCGACGGTCGCTCTCGTCCGATCTGCGCAGCAGCATGCCGCGCTCGGTGAGTTGGCCGACCAGGGTCGACACCGTGTTGGCGACCAGGCCGAGCTCGGCGGCCGCCTCGGCGACGGAGATGCCCGGATTGCGGCGCACGAGCCGGACCAGCTCCGCCTGCGAGCCGGTCAGCGTGCTCAGCGCCGGCGGGCGTCCCGCCGATCGGCGGAGGCGGCGGCGCACCAGCCCGATCGCGGCGAGCAGGTCCTCGGCGAGAGTCTCGGTCACGCTCCCGACGATACCTCTGTCGCAGAGATATTTCATCGGCAGAACCCCAACTAATCGGGGTACAGCCCGGATCCGGACCCGCGCACGATCGACCTATGAGCACAACAGAGAGCAACAAGACCGTCGTCAAGGACTTCATCGACGGACTGTTCACCAAAGGGGATCTCGGCGCCGTGGACACGCACCTGGCCGAGGACTTCATCAACCACGACCCGCCGTTCGGCGTCACGCCGGACCGCGAGGGGATGCGGGAGGCCGGGAAGATGATGCGGGCCGCGTTCCCGGACTGGCACAGCGACCTGCACGCGCTGATCGCGGAGGGGGACCTCGTCGTGGAGCGCTTCACGGCCGGCGGGACGCAGCGCGGCGAGGTGATGGGCGTGCCGCCGAGCGGGAAGACCGTCAGCCTGCCCGGGATCAACATCTGGAGGCTCCGGGACGGGCTGATCGTCGAACGCTGGGGTTTGCTCGACGACCTCGGATTCCTGCGGCAACTCGGCGTAGCATCCTGATCATGGGGGCGGGGGATCGCCTTGAGGTGCTGATCCAGCGTTGTTACGCGGGGCTGGACGCCGATCAGTTGCGGTCCGAGATGCTCGGGCGGCTGCGGGGTGTGCTGACGGTCGACGCGGCGTTCTTCGCGACGGTCGATCCGGCGACGGTGCTGTTCACCTCGGCGATGGTCGACGAGCCGCTCGGTGCGATCACCGAACAGTTCATCGCGAACGAGTTCGGGCAGGACGACGTCAACAAGTTCGCCGCACTGGCCGGCGGCCGGGATCCGGTGCGGTCGCTCGGCCAGGCGACGAGGGGCGAGTGGGCGAACAGCCCGCGGTACGTCGAGTTGATGCGCCCGCTCGGTCTCGGCGACGAGCTCCGGGCCGCGCTGATGTCGAACGGCCGTTGCTGGGGCGTCCTGTGCCTGCACCGCGAGAACGCGGAGTCAGGCTTCGCCGAACCCGAGATCCAGCTGGTACGACGGCTTGCCCCGCACCTCGGCGAGGGACTGCGCCTGGGCCTCCGAGCACCCGCAGCAGACACCGGGCCGGTTGGATCTGCTGCGGTTGGTCCTGGGGTGGTGGTGCTTGATGGGATGCTGCGGATGCAGTCGATGAGTTTTGAGGCGGAGTACTGGATCTCGGAGCTGGGACCGGGGGAGCAGTTGCCGGTCTCCGTGCGCTCGGTGGCGGCCCGGATGCAGCTCGACGGGGCGACTGCGCGGCTGAAGGTCCGGACGCGGGGCGGCGAGTGGCTCGAGTTGCAGGCGTCGCGGCTCGGTGACGACGGGCAGATCGTGGTGGTGATGGAGCCGGTGACACCGGCCCAGCTGGGGTCCTTGCTGCTCGATCTGCACGGCCTGACGCCGGCTCAGCAGCGGGTGACCGAGCTCCTGCTGCGCGGCTACTCCACGCGGCAGATCGTCGAGCGGTTGTGCCTGTCGCCGCACACCGTGCAGGAGCACGTACGGGCGTCGTTCGACAAGGTCGGCGTCGGGAGCCGACGGGAGCTGGTGAGTGTGTTGCTCAGAGGGTCCGCATCACGCGGATGATGCGGCGGCGGAGCCAGACGCGGCGGGTGCCGTCGGGATAACGACGCAGACGGGCAAGCTCCCACCCGCCGTACTCCGCGTGCTCGGTGAGCAGTCTGCGCACCGCACCGCGGGACTCCGTCCTGGACACCTCGAACTGCTGCAGCTCGTATTCGGCCATCCGCACCTCCACCTACGGGAACAACCAAACCCTCACGAAACATCCTCCAGCGCCGCGGCGATCGCGGGCGGAAGGGTGAGTTCCTCCACTCCGAGCACTGACTTCAATTGCAGCGCAGTCCGGGCCCCGACGATGGCCGCCGACACGCCGGGCCGGTCCCGCACCCAGGTCAACGCCACCTCGAGCGGGGTCCAGCCGAGCCCGTCGGCGGCTCGCGCGACCGCCTCCACGATGCCCGAAGACCGCGCGTCGAGGTAGGGGTCGACGAATCTGGACAGATGCTGAGACGCCGCCCGCGAGTCCGCCGGGATGCCCGTGCGGTACTTCCCGGTCAGCACGCCCCGGCCGAGCGGGGACCACGCCAGGATCCCGATCCCGAGCCCGGCGGCGGCGCGCAGCGCGTCCACCTCGGCGTCCCGGGCGAGCAGCGAATACTCCACCTGGTTGGACACGGGGATCGCGCGGCCCGGCCAGGCCTGCTGCCAGGTGACGGCCCGGGCGGACTTCCAGCCCGCGTAGTTCGAGATGCCGACATAGCGCACCTTGCCTGAGCTGACGGCGTGGTCGAGCGCGGAGAGCGTCTCCTCCAGCGGCACGTCGTCGGACCAGGTGTGCAGCTGCCACAGGTCGATGTGGTCGACGTTCATCCGGCGCAGCGAGCCCTCCAGGTCGCGCAGCAGCGCGCCGCGGGAGGTGTCGGTGATCCGCTCGCCCCGGCGGACGCTGAAGCCGGCCTTGGTCGCGATCACCAGGTCGTCGCGGTCCACCACGTCGCCGAGCAGCGACCCGATCAGCAGCTCGCTGTCACCGTCGCCGTACGCCGCGGCGGTGTCGATCAGCGTGCCGCCGGCGGACACGAACGCCGCCAGCTGCTCGCGCGCCTCGTGCTCGTCGGTGTCCCGGCCCCACGACATCGTGCCCAGGCCTAGCCTGCTCACCGCCAGTCCACTGTGACCGAGATAGCGCTGCTGCATGACCCGAGCCTATTGCGGGCCACCGACAACCTCTCGCTAGGCTCGCCAGTCATGCGACTCGGACTCAACATCGGCTTCGTGTACGGCGGCGACGATCACCTGGACCACCTGAGGCTGGTGAAGGAGGCCGAGGCGCTCGGTTTCGCGGTCACCTGGGCCGCGGAGGCGTACGGCTCGGACGCCGCCACCCTGCTCAGCTGGATCGCCGCCCAGACGACCACGATCGACGTCGGCGCGGCGGTCTTCCAGATTCCCGCCCGTACCCCGGCGATGACCGCGATGACCGCGGCCACCCTGGACCGGCTGTCGAACGGCCGGTTCCGGCTCGGCCTCGGCGTGTCCGGCCCGCAGGTGTCGGAGGGCTGGCACGGCGTGCGGTTCTCTCAGCCTCTGCTCAGGACGCGTGAGTACGTTGACATCGTGAACGCGGCCATGCGGCGCGAGACAGTGGCGTACGAAGGCAAGTACTTCACGCTGCCGCTGCCCGACGGACCGGGCAAGGCGCTGAAACTGACCGTGCGGCCGATCCGCGACCACGTGCCGGTGTACCTGGCCGCGGTAGGCCCGAAGAACCTCGAGCTGGCCGGCGAGATCGCCGACGGCTGGCTCGGCATCCTCAACGATCCCGGCTTCCTTGGAGAGCAGTTGAATCACATCAAGGCGGGCCGCGCGGTCCGTCAGCAGGACCTCGACGGATTCGACGTCGTGGTCACGACCCCGCTGATGACGGGGGACGACATTCAGGTGGCGGCGGACCCGGTCCGTGGGTACGCCGCGCTGTACATCGGCGGCATGGGCAGCCGGGAGAAGAACTTCTACAACGCGCTCGCGGTCCGGATGGGGTACGCCGAGGAGGCGAAGGAGATCCAGGACCTGTACCTGGACAAGAAGCACCGCGAGGCGATGGCCGCCGTACCGTTCGGGTTCCTCGACTCGATCTCGCTGCTCGGTTCGAAGGAGCGGATCGCGGACAAGCTCACGGCGTACGCCGAGGCCGGGGCGACGACCGTCGCGCTGACGCCGTTCGCGTCCACGGTCGAGCAGCGGATCGCCGACCTGCACACGGCCGCCGAGGCCCTGGAGCTGTCCGGAGTCGGTAGCTGATGACGATCTGGGACTCCATCATCCTCGGCATCGTCGAGGGCCTGACCGAATTCCTGCCGGTCTCCAGCACCGGCCACCTGACGATCGTGTCGAAGATCCTCGGACTGAAGATCGACGACCCTTCGATCACCGGGTTCACCGCGGTGATCCAGGTCGGCGCGATCGCCGCCGTCGTCCTGTACTTCTGGAAGGACATCTCCCGGATCGCGGTCGCCTGGGTCCGCGGGCTGGCGAAGCCGGAGCACCGCGGCGAGTTCGACCACCGGATGGGCTGGTACGTGATCGTCGGCTCGGTGCCGATCGTGATCGTCGGGTTCTTGGCGCGGGACCTGATCTCCGGCCCGCTGCGCAGCCTGTGGTGGGTGGCCGGGGCGCTGATCGGCTGGTCGGTCGTGATGGTCGCCGCCGAACGTATCGGCACGAAGGAACGCCCGCTGACCCGCATCACGTTCGTGGACGCGCTCGTCATGGGCCTCGTCCAGTGCCTCGCGCTGATCCCCGGCATCTCCCGCTCCGGCGCCACGATCTCCGCAGGCCTGTTCCGCGGCCTCGACCGCGTAGCTGCGACGAGAATCTCGTTCCTGCTGGGCATCCCGGCGCTGGTAGGCGCAGGCGTCTACGAACTGAAGGACGCCCTCCACGGCAACGTCGGCGCCGGCCCACTCCTCGTCGGCACACTCGTCAGCTTCGTGGTGGCTTATGCCTCGATCGCCTGGCTACTCCGCTTCGTGGCCAAACACACCATCGAGGTCTTCGCCTTCTACCGCGTCCTCCTGGGAATAGTCCTGGTAATCCTCCTGGCCACGAGCACGATCACCGCCACCTGAGGAACGCACCCCTCGCCACGCCGGCCCCTATTTCCCTGGCTTGCCAGGGAAATAGGGGGTTCCGTACCCATGACGCGAGTGGGTAACCCCCAACCTGGTGGGTCTGCCAGGCAAATTGGTGGGTCTGCCAGGCAAATGCGCTGCTGGCTACAGCCAGCCGACCTTCCGGAAGAAGCGGTACATGGTCGAGCAGACGACGGCCATCAGCAGCAGTACGCCGTAGTACCCGAAATGCCACCGCAGTTCCGGCATGTTGTCGAAGTTCATCCCGTAGATCCCGGCCAGCATCGTGGGGACCGCCGCGATGGCGACCCACGCGGAGATTTTCCGCATGTCATCGTTCTGCTGGACCGACACCCGCGCCAGGTGTGCGTTCAGCGCCGACTGGAGCAGGGTGTCGATGGACTCGGTCTGCTCGGAGACGCGGCTGAGGTGATCGGCGACGTCGCGGAAGAACGGGCTCGCCTTCGGGCCGAGGCCGGCGACGCCGTGGGCGAACTGCTCCATCGGTTCGCGCAGCGGGTCGATCGCCCGCCGCATCTCGAGCACCTCGCGCTTCAGCCGGTAGATCCGCTCGGCGTCGCTGGTCCGCTCGGGGGAGAACACCGAGCTCTCGATCTCGTCGACGTCGATCTCGACCTGCTCGGCAACGGTCTCGTACTGGTCGACGATCGCGTCGCAGATCGCCCACAGGACGGCGGCCGGTCCATGCCCCAGCATGGAGGCGCGCTCCTCGAGTTGATGCCGCGTGGTCGCGAGCTCGCCGCCTTCACCGTGCCGCACCGTCACGACGTACCGCTGGCCGATGAACGCGGTCACCTGCCCGGTCTCGACCGCGTCGCCCTCGTCGACGTACCAGAGGGTCCGCAGTACGACGAGGATCGTGTCGCCGAACCGCTCGACCTTCGGCCGCTGGTGGATCTGCAGCGCGTCCTCGACCGCCAGGTCGTGCAGGTCGAACAGCCGCTGCACGCGCTGCATCTCGGCGTGCGACGGGTCGTGCAGCCCGATCCACCCGAACGACCCGTGGTCGTCGTCGATGGCCTGGGCAACCGTCTCGGGGTCCTTGGGCAGATCCTGCCGTTCCCCCTCGGCATACACCCCGCAATCCACGATCACCCCACCATCATGGCACCACGACTTGCCGGACCGGATAACGTGCACACCATGCCCACGGTGATTCTGGTCCGTCATGGCCGTAGTGCCGCGAACACGTCCGGTACGCTCGCCGGCCGCACGCCCGGCGTGAAGCTGGACGACGCCGGCGTCAAGCAGGCCGAGGCGGTCGCGCAGCGCCTCGCCGAGCTGCCGCTGGCCGGGATCGTCACTTCCCCGCTCGAGCGCTGCAAGCAGACCGCGGCCGCGATCGCGAAGCACCATCCGGAGTTGCGTCCGGCAACCGACCGGCGGTTGACGGAGTGTGGGTACGGCGACTGGACCGGGAAGAAGATCGCGACCCTGGCGAAGGACCCGCTGTGGACCGTGGTCCAGCAGCACCCGTCCGCGGTCACGTTCCCGAACGGTGAGTCGATGCGCGGGATGCAGCAGCGAGCGGTCGACGCGATCCGGGCGCACGACGCGGAGTTTGCGAAGAGCCATGGCAGCAACGCGATCTGGGTCGCGGTCTCGCACGGCGACGTGATCAAGGCGATCGTGGCGGATGCGCTCGGCCAGCACCTGGACACGTTCCAGCGGATCGTCGTGGACACCGCCTCGACGACCATCATCACCTACACCGCGACCCGCCCGTTCCTGGTCCGGCTGAACGACTCCGGCAGTGAGCTCGCCTCACTGATCCCTAAGCCGTCAGCGAAAGGCAAGCCCAAGAAGCAATCCTCGGACGCAGTGGTCGGCGGACGGTAATAGGGTCTAGATATGGCGCGAGTTGTACATACCTATGAGGACCCCGAGCGGTTCGTCGCCGGCACCGTCGGGGAACCAGGTGCGAGGACGTTCTTCCTGCAGGCCCGGGCCGGGCAACGGCTGACGTCGGTGGCATGCGAGAAGGAACAGGTGATGGCACTCGCGGAGCGGCTCGACGTGATGCTGGACGAGGTCGCCCGGCGCTTCGACCGCGACCCGGTCACGCAGACCGCGGTGGACGACACCGCGCCGCTGGAGCAGCCGATCGAGGAGGAGTTCCGGGCCGGCACGATGACGCTGGCCTGGGAGGCCGACGCCGAGCGGGTGGTGATCGAGGTGTTCGCGGTCGTCACCGGTGAGCAGGCCGACCTGGAGGAGACCGACCCGGTCACCGCCGCGATGGAGTCCGACGACGCCGAGGTGTTCATCGTCCGGATCACCGAGGAGCAGGCCCGGGCGTTCGCGCGGCGCGCGGTGGCGTTGGTCGCGTCCGGCCGCCCGAGCTGCCCGTTCTGCGGCCGTCCGATCGACGCCGACGGCCACATCTGCCCGCGTGCCAACGGCTACCGCAGGCATCTGCCGGAATGACGATCGATCCGGAGCTCCTCGCTCTAGGGGAGCTGTCGTTGCACGGCCGCCTGGTCGCGGCGTCGAACGGCACCTACCAGGGCTCGGTCAGCCTGGACGGCGAGACCGCGACCGTGGTCTACAAGCCGATCGAGGGGGAGCGGCCGTTGTGGGACTTCCCCGATGGCACGCTGGCCCAGCGGGAGTTCGCGGCGTACGTCGTCTCCGAGGCGCTCGGCTGGTCGGTGGTGCCGCCGACGCTGTTGCGGGACGGGCCGCTCGGCGAAGGCATGGTGCAGTTGTGGATCGACGAGGCCGAGCTCGGACCGGGGGAGACCGAGCTGGTCGACATCGTTCCGCAGGGCCAGGTGCCGAAAGGCTGGGTCGGCGTGCTGGAAGCGCTCGACGGCCGCCACAACCCGGTGACGCTGGTGCACGCGGACAACGACGCGTTGCGGCGGATGGCCGTGTTCGATGCCGTGGTCAACAATGCCGACCGCAAGGGCGGCCACGTGCTGAACCCGGGCGACGGCCGGGTGTACGGCGTGGATCACGGTGTCACGTTCAACGCCGACGACAAGCTCCGGACGGTGCTGTGGGGCTGGGCCGGTGACCCGATCCCGCCCGCCCTGCTCGACGACGTACGGCGGCTGGCGGACGGGCTCGCTGGTGGCCTGGGGCAACAACTGTGCGAGCTCATCACCACGGTCGAGCTGACCGCGACCCGGGAACGCTGCGCGACCCTGCTGAAGACCGGCGTCTTTCCGTACCCGAGCGACGACTGGCCCGCGATCCCCTGGCCGGCGTTCTAGGTCCTCGGCTCCACGCTCACGTTGCCGAGGCGGCCGTGGTCGTCGAACGATGTGACGATGACGCTGCCGTTGGCTGCCGTACCGCGGATCGCGTCCGGCGCCTCGTCGTACTGCAGGCCGAAGTTCTGGAAGTAGCCGCGGACGACCTGCCGGTGATCGGACGGGAACACGCTGACGGCGGTCATCAGCAGGCGAGGCGTGGCGATCGGGTCGAACCCGGCCAGCGGCAGCTGCTCGTCGGCGACGTGCAGGTACACGTGGCCGCGGCCCTCGTTGATCGCGGTCGACCAGACGCCCCGACCACCCAGTACGGCGCCGGCGGTGATCGCGAGCTTGATTGCGGCCTGGGCCGGCTCCGGGAACCCGCTCAGGTCCGGGCTGTCGGCAATGAACTCCGCGATCCCGTGCTGCCCGCCGAACTCACGCACCGCCACCGTCGGCGCGACAGCCGGCGCGTCCGGGCCGAAGCCGGGGTTCGCCCAGCCCCACAGCCAGGTCTGATCGAGCTCCGAGAAGCTCCCGAGCAGCGAGATCCCACCGAGGACGCCGCGCTCACCGGTGAGCGTACGGGCGTCGAGGTCGGCCTGCAGCGTGCCGGATCCGACCGCCTCGTTGAACAGGTCCTGCTGCTGGATCGCGGCGGCGGCGATCCAGCCGCCGTACGCCTGGAACTCGGGACTGAAGTCAGCGCTCATCGCGGGCGACGTTAGCGGCCGCAAGGGTCGGGCCGCCGGCAGGACCACGGATTGGAACCGTGTCGCGTCATTGAAAATCGGACTGGCATAAGCTCCGACACATGCAGGCGTGGACGAAACCAGACATCCCGGTCGTACCCGGGCCGGCCCGGCGGCTGCGCCTCTACGACACCGCCTCCCGCGGCCTGGTCGAGGTGCCCCCGACCGACAGCGCGACTGCCCGGATGTACGTGTGCGGCATCACACCGTACGACGCGACGCACATGGGCCACGCCGCGACGTACGTGACGTTCGACCTGATCAACCGGCTGTGGCGGGACAACGGGTACGACGTCCACTACACGCAGAACATCACCGACGTCGACGATCCGCTGCTCGAGCGGGCGACGGCGACCGGCGTCGAGTGGACCGACCTGGCGGCGCGCGAGATCCAGCTCTTCCGCGACGACATGACCGCGTTGCGCGTGATCCCGCCGCAGGACTACATCGGCGTGGTCGAGTCGATCGACCTGGTCGCGGACGCGGTCGAGGACCTGCGCCGGGCCGGGGCCGTATACCCGGTCGACGGAGACCTGTACTTCGCGGTCAAGACCGACCCGCGGTTCGGGGGCGTGTCCAACTACGACCGCGAGACGATGACCGAGCTGTTCGCGGAGCGCGGCGGCGACCCGGACCGGGAAGGCAAGCAGGACCCGCTGGACAGCCTGCTCTGGCGGCATGAGCGGCCGGGGGAGCCCGCCTGGGACTCGGCGCTGGGCCGCGGCCGGCCCGGGTGGCACGTGGAGTGCTCGGCGATCGCACTGAAGTACCTCGGGATGACGTTCGACGTCCAGGGCGGTGGGTCGGACCTGATCTTCCCGCACCACGAGATGTCGGCGAGCGGTGCGCAGGTCGCGACCGGCGAGCATCCGTTCGCGCGGGCGTACGTGCATCAGGCGATGGTCGGCCTCGACGGCGAGAAGATGTCGAAGTCCAAGGGCAACCTGGTGCTGGTGTCGAAGGAGCGGCTGGCCGGCGCGGACCCGATGGCGATCCGGCTGGCGCTGCTCACGCACCACTACCGCACGGACTGGTTCTGGACGGCGTCGGATCTGACCGATGCGCAGGCGCGGCTCGATGTCTGGCGCGGCGCGATCGGGCGTGGCGCCGGCCCGGACGGTGCGGCGGCCGTGGACGCCGTACGCGCTGCGCTGACGAACGACCTGGACACGGTGGCGGCGCTGGCTGCGGTGGATGCGTGGGCCGAGAGCGAAGGCGATGACCACGAGGCGCCTGCGCTGGTTGCCCAGGCAGTGGATGCCTTGCTGGGCGTGAAGCTTTAACACAAGGCCCCGACCAACTGGTCGGGGCCTTCGTGTCTTAGCCGGTGACCGGCTGGTGGGTCTTGACCGGGGTCGGCACCGGCGCGGCCGGCGGGGTGTCGAGCTGCGGGGGAGCCGGGTTGTCCGGCTGGGGCTTCGGCTTCGGCATGGGCTTCGCGGCCGGCTTGGCGCAGGTCGCCGACGCCAGGTTGATCACCTCGGCGCCGCCGCCGAGGTTGATGCTCAGGCCGGTGATCGTGAACGAGCCGTCCGAGTGCTTGCCCTGGCTGTTGACGCTGATGGCCGCCAGCGGGTTGGACGGCAGGGACGCACCCTGCTTGGTGCTCGGCAGCTTGAGGGTCTGACCGAGCAGCGTCACCGTGCCGAGGTCGACGCCGCCGGAGTCACCCGAGCAGTAGACGTTCAGCGAGTCGATGGCGAGCAGCGACTTCGGCGGGTTGAGCAGCAGGTTGCACAGGTCGGGGAGGTTCTTGACCGGCAGGTCCTTGGTGCTGAGCTTCGGCAGCGGCAGGCCGAGGTCGGGCAGCGCGATGTCCGGGAGCGGCAGGTCGTCGGCGCCGGTCTTCGGCAGGCTCGCGCACTGCTGCTTCAGCTCCGGCGGAATCTGCACCTGGCTCAGGATGTCGGGACCGACCACGATGTCGAACAGCTCGACCGAGGCCGAGTCGTTGCCCGCGGTCGCCGTACCGGCCCGGACCGAGAGCAGCGGGTTCGTCGGGAGCTCCAGCGCGGACGTCGTCTGCCGCTTCCCGTCGAGCGATTCGGCGTACGGCGTCTTCGGGATCGGCACCTGGCCTTCCGCGCTGACGGCGTACGCCGACGACGGCCGGGCGGCTGCGTTGCCGACCGGCGCACTGGCGACCAGGCTGAACGTCACGACCCCCGCGACGGCCGCAGCCGTCAGCACAGTCGGAGTCAACTGTCGTCGCATTCGGAATCTCCTTATTTGCTGTCGATCAGGACGAGTGTCCCGAGCGGAACCTTCTGCAGGTCGGCGAGTGCGGTCTTCGGCACCCGGACGCAGCCCGCACTGATCGCCGCCCCGAACACGTGGGGATTCGGCCAGCCGTGGATCGCGACCGTACCAGGCCCGCCACCGAACGAGTCCAAGGTGGGACTGTGCGCACCCAACGGGAGCACGATCGGCGACGCCGAGCGCTTGTGGTCGATGATCGAGCCGAGCAGGAAGGTCCGGCCGGGCGGCGTCGGCGTCTTCTTCGCGCCGACTCCGGCCTTCCAGGTGCCCTGGCTCTTCCCGTTCAGGAAGAGCTCGATGGTCCGCGAGCTGGTGTGCACGCGGATCAGGTACGACGACGAGGCGCGGTCGAGGTCGTCGTCCTGGAGCCAGCCGGTGGACCGGTTCGGCTTGGAGGGGAGCAGGACCCGGACCCAGCCGTCGGTCTGCTCGACCACCGGCAGCCAGGTCGGCCCGAACTGGCTGGGCCCGATCTTGCCGAACGCGTCGGCGTCCGGGGCGGTGAACAGGGCTGCCTCGGCGCGCGGGTGGACGACCAGACCGTTGGTCCCGGAGAACGGCTGGGTGTCGAGCGGAGCGGTGGCGATCGTGGTGGCGGTCGTCGAGGCCGTCAAGGTGGTGAGGTCGACGGTGACGTGCTTCGTCTTGTTGCCGACGATGCCGACCGCGGCGACGATGCCGAGCAGCACGAGCACAGCCAGGGCAGGGATCGAGCTACCGCCCCGCTCGTTGCGCATGTCGTTACTCCCCGTGCTCCCGGTGACGGCGCGCCGTCACCCCCCAGTTATCCGGACGAGAATAAACCCATTAGTAACAACGCGCCATGCCCAGCCGGGTTACGTCGCCGAGTAGTGCGACGCGATGTCGTCACTCGTCGTCAGCCAGACGTCGCTCTGCGAGGCAATGTAGTCCAGCGCGAGGTCCAGGTACTTCGCCCGGAATGCCTGCCCGATCACGAACGGGTGCAGCGCGAGCGCCATCACCCGGCCGCCTTCTTCCCGGAGTACGTCGTACTGGTCCTTGACCATCTGCAAGAAGTCCGGGCCGGTCAGGCCGCGGAGGAAGAGGCCGAGGTCGTTGAGCTCGACGGTGTACGGGACGCTGAGCATGCCCGGGACATTCAGGCGGTACGGCTGATCGTCGTTGGTCCAGTCGAGGACGTACTGGTAGCCGAGCTCGGCGAGCAGCTCCGGGGTGTTGTGCGTCTCGGTCAGAGCGGGTCCCATCCAGCCCTTGGGGCGCCGGCCGGTGGCGGACTCGATCGTGGTGGTGATGTCGGTGAGGATGCGGCGTTCCTCGTCCGGCTCGTAGCCGGTGTGCAGGGTCGAGTTGGTCTGTCCGTGGGCGAGCCAGGCCCAGTCGCGTTCGACGCCGGCCTTGATGATCTGCGCGTTGTGCTCGGCAACCATCGAGTTGACCAGGGCGCTCGCGCGGACGTCGTACCGGTCGAGGATGTCGATGGTGCGCCAGACGCCGACGCGGGCGCCGTACTCGCGCCAGCCGTGGTTCAGCGGATCGGGCTTGAGGTCGAGCGGCCAGATGCTCGTGGAGGGTTCGTCCGGCAGGAAGTGCTCGATGTTCAGGCCGACGTAGAACGCGACGCGCTTGCCGTCGGGCCAGTCGAGGGCGGGTCGTTCGGGCAGTGGGCTGTAGTCGTAGAGCGTCATGCCTGGACGGTAAAGTCTGACATCAATGTCAGGTTCAAGTCCGGGAGGCGCTGTGCGGATCGGGGAGCTGGCCGAGCGGACCGGCGTCAGTGTGCGGTCGCTGCGGTACTACGAGGCGCAGGGACTGCTCGTGTCGGAGCGGACGACCGGCGGCCAGCGTGAGTACGCCGAGCGCGCCGTCGACCGGGTGATCCTGATCCAGGAGCTGTTCGCGGCCGGGCTGCACAGCAAGAAGATCGCCGAACTGCTGCCCTGCATGCGGGACCCGGACGGCGGCCCGAACGAGCGGGCCACGCCCGAGCTGGTCATCGAGCTGACCGCCGAACGGGACCGCATCGACCAGATGATCGCCGACCTCGCCACCTCGCGAGCGGTCCTCGACGACGTCATCACCACCGCGTCGCGCGAAATGCCCTAGTCGCTCGGGTGGTTCTTGTTGCGCCGCCTGAGGTAGCGCTCGAACTCCGCCGCGATCGCCTCGCCGGTGGCCTCCGGGAGGTCGGCGGTGTCGCGCTGCTCCTCGAGCGACTGCACGTACTCCGCGACCTCGGGGTCCTCTTCGCTGAGCTCGTCCGCGCCGCGCTGCCAGGCCCGGGACAGCTCCGGCAGGTCGCCCTCGGGGATCGCCAGGTCCAGCAGCGCCTCGATCTTGCCGAGCAACGCGAGCGAGGCCTTCGGGCAGGGCGTGCCGGCGATGTAGTGCGGGATCGCGGACCAGATCGAGACCGACGGGACGCCGAGTGTGGTGCACAGATCCGCGAACACGCCGGTGATGCCGGTGGGGCCTTCGTACGTGGACGCCTCCAGGCTCCACGACGCGGTCAGCTCCGGGTCGGAAGACGTCGCGGAGACCGGGATCGGCCGGGTGTGCGGCGAGTCCGCGAGCAGCGCGCCGAGCACGACGACGATCTGCGCGTTGGACTCGTCGACGATCTCGAGCAGCTCGCGGGAGAACGCACGCCAGCGCATGTTCGGCTCGATGCCGCGGATCAGCAGCACGTCGCGGCCGGTGTCGTCGGGCCGGGCCAGGTAGATCCGGGTGGTCGGCCAGGTCAGCCGCCGGACGCCGTCCTCGTCGAGGCCGACCTGAGGCCGGTTCACCTGGAAGTCGTAGTAGTCCTCGGGGTCGATCGCCGTGACGAGCTCCGCGTCCCACTCGTCGACGAGATGGTCGACCGCTCCGGTGGCCGCCTCGGCCGCGTCGTTCCAGCCTTCGAACGCGGCGATCACGACCGGGTCCCTCAGGTTCGCGAGGTCAACCACTCGCAGGCCCCCTGTCGTCTGTGTAGCCAAATCCGGCGGGGTCGCCGGAACCGGACTGCCAGCCTACGTGTTCCGGCCGGGCCATGTGCCCGGTTTCACGCCCAGCGGAACGTGTCGGTGAGACCCGAAATGTCCGGACCTGGGGTGACCAGAGAGAATGGAGGCGAGCTGATCGATGGAGACGGCCATCGACGACGTGTGAGGAGCGGTAGTTGCCGGCCCTGCAAGCGGTGCTGTGGGACATGGACGGGACGTTGGTCGACTCCGAGAAGGTCTGGGCGGAGGTGCAGCTGGAGCTGCTGGCCGAACTCGGCGCGACCTGGACGATCGAGGACTGCATGACCTTGATCGGCAGCGACCTGCGCGATGCCGTCCAGGTCTGGATGGCGCGGATCCCCGCGGGCGTGATCGCCGCCGAGGAGCTGGCCGACCGGATGTTCTCCGCGGTCATCGAGGCGCTGCGCAAGGACGTCACGTTCCAGCCCGGCGCGCTCGAGCTGCTGCTGGCACTGCGCAAGGACGACGTGCCGTGCGCGCTGGTCTCGGCGTCGTACCGGCAGATGATCGACGCCGTGCTGCTGCACCTGCCGCCGGATCCGTTCGACGTGATCGTCGCCGGTGACGAGGTGACGCTGGGCAAGCCGAACCCCGAGCCGTACCTGACCGCGGCCGCCAAGCTCGGCGTCGACCCGGCGAACTGCGTGGTGATCGAGGACTCGATGACCGGCACCCAGGCCGGCACGGCGGCCGGCGCGTACGTCGTCGCCGTACCGCAGTGGATCACGATCCCGGAGGCGTCACGCCGGCTCGTGGTGAAGTCGCTCGAACCGCTCACCCCGGAGTCCCTGCGCTCCCTGCTCCGTTGACGAGCTACCGTCACTTACTGCCCGCGGGGGCGTTGTTCGGGGTAATGGCTGGGGAAGGGTGAGACGGTGAGCGAGTGGGTGCGCCGGATGTCGGCGGCCGTGGCTGTTGGTGCGCTGGGGGTGTCCCTGGCTGCCTGTGGCCAGCCGGACGACAATGCGCCACACCCCGGTGAGTCCTCGCCGAAGCTGATGCTGCTGCGGCTGGCGACCACGGACTCGATCTCCTCGCTGGACCCGGCCGGCCCGTACGACGTCGGCTCGCGCACCGTCCAGGCGAACCTGTACCAGACGCTGCTCACGATCCTGCCCGACAAGCCGACCCCGGTGCCGGACGCGGCGGACTGCCAGTTCGACTCGCCGACGACCTATACGTGCAGTCTCAAGGAGCACCTGACCTTCCCGAACGGGCACGAGTTGACCTCGTCGGACGTGAAGTTCAGCTTCGACCGGCTGGTGAGGTTGAAGACGCCCGGGGGAGCGGCGCCGCTGTTCTCGTCGGTGAAGTCGGTGAGTACGCCGGACGACCTGACCGCGGTGTTCAACCTGACCAGCCCCGACGCCCGGCTGCCCTACCTGCTGACCACGACCGCCGCGTCGATCGTCGACGAGCAGTCGTACCCGGCGAACAAGCTGCTCGACACGAAGGCGATCGGCAGCGGGCCGTACCAGCTCGCGGCGTACAAACCCGGCGCGGAGCTCACGCTCGCCAAGTTCGCCGGGTACCACGGGCCGCGCGCGGCGCAGAACGACGGCGTCACGATCAGCGTGCTGAAGGACTCGACCGCGCTCTACCAGGCCGTCACCACCGGCAAAGCGGACCTCGCCTTCCACGGGTTCGGTCCCAGCCTGCTGGACAAGCTGCGCAAGTCCGACCAGGTCCAGGTGATCGAGACGAACTCCGCGGAGATCCGGTTCTTCGCGTTCCAGATGAAGTCCCTGATGTCCCGCAAGCCCGCGGTCCGGCAGGCGGTCGCGCAGCTGATCGACCGCCCGGCGATCGCGAAGAAGGCGTACGGCGAGCACGTGTCGCCGCTGTACTCCGTGGTGCCGCCCGGGTTCGGCGGCCAGGCCGACGCGTTCAAGACGGAGTACCGGCAGCCGAGCAAGGTGGCGGCCGCGGCGATCCTCAAGGCGGCGAACATCGCCGCGCCGGTCCCGCTCACGGTCGGCTGGACGCCGACGCAGTACGGCGCCGGCGCGAAGGCCGAAGTGCTCGAGCTGAAGCGTCAGCTGGAGGCGTCGGGGTTGTTCCGGGTGACCCTGCGGAGTGCGGAGTGGCCGCAGTACCAGCAGCTGACGAAGGCCGGGGCGTACGACCTGTACCAGTCCGCGTGGATCCCGGAGTACCCGGATGCCGACGACTACGTCGCGCCGTTCGTGACCGACGTGCCGTTCCAGAACGGGTACCGCTCGACCGCGGCCACGAAGCTGCTGCAGCAGGAACGGACCGAGCAGAACGGTCTGAAGCGGGACGAGCTGATCGGACAGCTACAGAGTGTGATCGCGCGAGAGGTGCCGGTGATCCCGACCTGGCAGGGCCGGGTCGCGGTGGTCGCCCACAACGACATCCAGAACGTCCAGGCCGCCGTGGATCCGCTGTCGTACCTGTATCTCTCCGGATTACGGCGCTGATCTCGGCCAGATCTCGGCCCTGATCTCGGCCTTGATCTCGGCACTGACACAAAAATGCCATGGCAGTAACGGTTGGCGAGGCCCTGGCGACCGTGGGTGCGACACCGTGGTTTACTGCGGATCGTCCACGATACGGGACGATTTCCTGACGATCACGATCGGGCAACGCAGCACTTTCCGCGTTTGACTCCGGGCTGTAATGGCGGCAGGTTAAGGCCGCAGCCATACGGGATTTCGTTCCTGTTCAAACCGAACCAGTCAGGGGGGCCTATCGCGTGAGCACGCCACTCGAGGTCGAGCCCGGAGCATCGTCGGCCAAGCCGGAGGCGATTCTCGAGGGTGCCGGCAAGATCGAGGGCAGGTCGCTGTGGCAGATCTCCTGGATGCGGCTGAAGCGCGACAAGGTCGCGTTGGCCGGCGGCGCCTTCGTGCTCCTGCTGATCCTGGTCGGAATCTTCGCGCCGCTCATCTGCAAACTGGTCGGGGTCACCCCGAACGACTTCCACCAGGATCTGGTGGACCCGTCGCTGCAGACGCCGATCGGCAAGCTCGGCGGTGTCAGCTGGGACCACCCGTTCGGGGTCGAGCCGGTCAACGGCCGGGACATCTTCGCGCGGATCGTGTACGGCGCCCGCATCTCGCTGCTGATCGCCTTTCTGGCGACCCTGCTGTCGGTCGTGATCGGCGTCGTGCTGGGCATCGTCGCCGGCTACTTCGGCGGTTGGGTGGACACCCTGATCAGCCGGCTGATGGACATCTTCCTGGCCTTCCCCCTGGTGCTGTTCGCGCTGGCGCTCGTCGGCGCGATCCCGGACAAGATGTTCGGGCTGCAGGGCGACTCGCTGCGCGTCGCGCTGATCGTCTTCATCATCGGCTTCTTCAGCTGGCCGTACATCGGCCGGATCATCCGGGGTCAGACGCTGTCGTTGCGGGAGCGTGAGTTCGTCGACGCGGCCCGGAGCCTCGGCGCGCGACGGCCGTACATCCTGTTCACCGAACTGCTGCCGAACCTGATCGCGCCGATCCTGGTCTACGCGACGCTGCTGATTCCGACCAACGTCCTGTTCGAGGCCGGACTTTCCTACCTGGGTGTCGGTGTGCGCCCGCCGACGGCGAGCTGGGGCGACATGCTCTCCGGCGCGGCGAACTGGTACCAGGTCGACCCGATGTACATGATTCCGCCCGGTTTGGCGATCTTCGTCACCGTGCTGGCGTTCAACCTGTTCGGTGACGGATTGCGCGACGCGCTCGACCCGCGATCCCGGTAGGCGTTTCGCATCAACCAGGGAGCCTGGCTCTCAACGATTGAAGGGGTGCAACAAGAGATGAGATGGAATCGCATCACGACGGTCACCGCCGTCAGTGCGGCCGTCGCCTTGAGCCTGGTGGCCTGCGGGGGACCGAAGGCTTCCTCCGGAGGGTCGGGTGGCGGCACAAGCTCGGCAACGCCCGAGTTCGACGCGGCCAACGGGAAGATCTTCAACCCGAGCGACAAAAAGGGCGGCACGCTCCGGATGGCGATCACCGAGAAGTGGGACTCCACTGACCCCGGTGACACCTATTACGGACTGTCCTGGAACCTCGTGCGGAACTACGTCCGCCCGCTGATGACCTTCAAGTCGGCTCCGGGCAAGGAAGGCGGAAAGGTCGTCCCGGACCTCGCCGAGAAGCCGGGCGAGCCGAGCGACAACGCGAAGACCTGGACGTACCACATCCGTAAGGGCATCAAGTTCGAGGACGGCACCGAGGTCAAGGCCAAGGACGTCATGTACGGCGTCGCCCGGTCCCTGGACAAGGCCACGCTGCCGAACGGCCCGACGTACTTCAACGACTTCCTCGAGGGCGTGCCGAAGGACTACAGCGTCGCCAAGGACCCGCAGATGGCGCAGTTGTCCAAGGCAATGACGACGCCGGACGACTACACGATCGTCTTCCACCTGAACAAGACGTTCGCCGGCTTCGACTACTTCGCACAGCTGCCGTCGACCGCGCCGGTCCCGCAGGCCAAGGACAACGGCACGAAGTACCAGTTGCACCCGATCGCGACCGGCCCCTACAAGTTCGAGAGCAACGACGCGAACAAGGGCTTCACCCTGGTCCGCAACGATCAGTACGACCCGTCGACCGACCCGGACTCGGGCCGCAAGGCGCTGCCGGACAAGATCACCGTCGCGTACAACGTGAACGGCGCCGACATCGACAACCGGCTGCAGGCCGGTGACCTCGACGTCGACATCGCCGGTACCGGTGTGCAGGCCGAGACCCAGGCCAAGGTGCTGGCGGACCCGAAGCTGAAGGCGCACACCGACAGCGTGCTGTCGACGCGGCTGAACTTCACCGTGTTCAACAGCCAGGTCAAGCCGTTCGACAACGTGAACTGCCGCAAGGCGGTCCTGTACGCCGCCGACCACGAGGGCTACCAGCGCGCGTACGGCGGTCCGTTCGGCGGCGACATCGCGACGAACCTGATGCCGCCGTCTGTCGCGGGTGCGCAGAAGTTCGACGACTACGGCTTCGAGGCGGACAAGAACGGCAACCCGACGAAGGCGAAGGAAGCGCTGACGGCGTGCGGTATGCCGGCCGGCTTCAGCACCAACATCGCCTACCGTGCGGACCGGCCGAAGGAGAAGGCCGTCGCCGAGTCGCTGCAGCAGTCGCTGGCCAAGGTCGGCATCAAGCTGACGCCGAAGGGCTACCCGACCGGTGACTACACCAAGCTGTACGCCGGCAAGCCGGACTACGCGAAGGCCAACGGCCTGGGCATGATCGTCTACAGCTGGGGTGCGGACTGGCCGGACGGCTTCGGCTTCCTCAGCCAGATCGTGGACAGCCGGGTCATCCGGGCGACCGGTGGTAACACCAACCTGGGCATCCGGATCCCGGAGGTCGACCAGCTCATCGACAAGGCGCTGGCCACCACCGACGACACCGCGCGTAACCAGATCTGGGTGGACGTCGACAAGAAGGTCATGGAGCAGGCCGGCGTACTGCCGGGCGTCTGGGCCAAGGGCCTGCTGTACCGCCCGGACACGCTCGCGAACGTGTTCAGCAACGACGGTCAGAACATGTACGACTACGCCAGCATCGGACTGGCGCAGAAGTAGCCGGCAGTCAGTTGCCCTGACCAACAATCACCAGTAGAGGTAGGTGAAGGCTGAGGGTGGCCGGTGATCAGCGATGATCGCCGGCCACCACGCCGAGCACGGTGTTCGCATATCTTGTCCGCCGGGTGATCGGAGCAGTAATCCTGCTCTTCATCGTCACGGCCGTCACGTTCTCGATCTTCTTCCTCGTTCCGAGACTCGGCGGTGCTACCGCCGACGACCTGGCCGGCCGCTACGTCGGCAAGAGCGCGGGGCAGGAGCAGATCCACAACACGGCGGTCCGGCTCGGCTTCACCGACCCTCTCTACGTGCAGTACGGCCGATTCGTGAAAGGCCTCGTGGTCGGCCAGGACTACAACTACGGCACCGGGACCGAGCGCTGCCCGGCTCCGTGCTTCGGCTACTCGTTCCTGACCCAGCAGCCGGTCTGGCCGGATCTGGTCTCGCGAATACCGGTGACCGCGTCGCTGGCCGGCGGTGCGGCCTTCATCTGGCTCATCACCGGCGTCGGCACCGGTATCGTCTCGGCACTCAGACGTGGGTCGGTGCTGGACCGATCACTCATGTCGGTGGCGCTGGCTGGTGTCTCGTTGCCGATCTTCTTCACCGGCCTGTTGTCGCTGTCGGTCTTCAGCTACGGCCTCGGCTGGACACAGCAGGGCGGTGTCAACCCGCTCGACGAGACAAACCCGTTGTGGTGGGCCTACGACCTGATCCTTCCGTGGGTGACGCTGGCCTTCCTGTACGCCGCGGCGTACGCGCGACTCACCCGGGCCGGCATGCTCGAGACGATGAACGAGGACTACGTCCGGACCGCGCGGGCCAAGGGGCTGACCGAGCGGGACGTGGTGATCAAGCACGGGCTGCGGTCCGCGCTGACGCCGATCCTGACGATCTTCGGCCTCGACCTCGGTCTGCTGATGGGCGGCGCGATCCTGACCGAGACCACGTTCTCGCTGCCGGGCATCGGTCAGTACGCCGTCATCGCCCTGCGCGCCAACGACCTGCCGAAGGTGCTCGGCGTGACCCTGGTGGCCGCGTTCTTCATCGTGCTGGCCAACCTGGTCGTTGACCTGCTGTACGCCGTCGTCGACCCGAGAGTGCGGATCTCGTGACCGAGCCTCAAGACCTGAGCCAGCCGCAGGACACCGTACAGCGGGTTCCACGCGGCGAGGCGTTCCTCGACGTCCGCGACCTGAAGGTGCACTTCCCGACCGACGACGGGGTGGTGAAGTCCGTCGACGGGATCTCGTTCAAGCTCGAGCGCGGTAAGACCCTCGGCATCGTGGGGGAGTCGGGCTCCGGCAAGAGCGTGACGAGTCTGTCGATCATGGGCCTGCACCCGCCGGGTGTGGCCAAGATCAGCGGCGAGATCTTCCTGGACGGCCAGGACCTGGTCTCGGCGAGCCGGGAAGAGGTCCGGTTGATGCGCGGCAAGCGGATGGCGATGATCTTCCAGGATCCGCTGTCCGCGATGCACCCGTTCTACACGGTCGGGCACCAGATCATCGAGGCGTACCGGGTGCACAACCACGTCAGCAAGCAGGTCGCGCGCAAGCATGCGATCGAGATGCTCGACCGGGTCGGCATCCCGCAGCCGGACCGGCGCGTGGACGCGTACCCGCACCAGTTCTCTGGTGGGATGCGGCAGCGCGCGATGATCGCGATGGCGCTGTCCTGCGACCCCGACCTGCTGATCGCCGACGAGCCGACCACGGCCCTCGACGTCACCGTGCAGGCGCAGATCCTGGACCTGATCCGGGACCTGCAGCGCGAGTTCAACTCGGCCGTCGTCATCATCACCCACGACCTCGGCGTGGTCGCCGAGCTGGCCGACGACATCCAGGTGATGTACGCCGGCCGCGCGGTCGAGTACAGCACCGCGGAGGACATCTTCGACCGTCCGCAGCACCCCTACACCTGGGGTCTGCTCGGATCGATGCCGCGGATCGACCGGGAGCGCTCCGAGCGGCTGATCCCGATCAAGGGCACCCCGCCGAGCCTGATCAACGTGCCGAAGGGCTGTGCCTTCAACCCGCGCTGCAACTACGCGCACCTGAACGGCGGCGCCAGCGAGACGGAACGACCGGAACTGCTCGACACCGGCGACGGCCACATGGTCGCCTGCCACCTCTCCCCGCAAGAACGCCAGAAGGCGTGGGAGACCGACATCAAGCCGAAGCTGTGAACGGGACGACTGTGACCACTACTGACGCCGAACCGACTCCCGCCGTCCCCGCGATCGGCGAGGAGATCCTGTCGGTCGAAGGACTCGTCAAGCACTTCCCGATCCGCAAGGGTGTGCTGCAGCGCCAGACCGGTGCGGTCCAGGCGGTCGACGGCCTGAGCTTCAAGGTGACCCGGGGCGAGACGCTGTCGCTGGTGGGTGAGTCCGGCTGCGGCAAGACCACCACCGGCCGCCTGCTCACCCGGCTGCTGGAGCCGACCGCGGGCACCATCGTCTTCGAGGGACGCGACATCAGTCACCTCAGCGAAGGCCAGATGCGACCGCTGCGCCGCGACGTGCAGATGATCTTCCAGGATCCGTACGGTTCGCTGAACCCGCGGCACACGGTCGGCAAGATCGTCGGCGCGCCGTACCACCTGCAGCACGTGAAGACCGAGAACGGCGTGAAGCGGGCCGTGCAGGAGCTGCTCGAGCTGGTCGGTCTGAGCCCGGAGCACTACAACCGGTACCCGCACGAGTTCTCCGGCGGTCAGCGGCAGCGGATCGGGATCGCCCGGACGCTCGCGCTGCGGCCGAAGCTGATCGTCGCCGACGAGCCGGTGTCCGCGCTGGACGTGTCGATCCAGGCCCAGGTGGTGAACCTGCTGGAGGACCTGCAGGAAGAGTTCGACCTGACGTACGTGATGATCGCGCACGACCTGTCCGTCGTGCGGCACGTGTCGGACCGGGTCGCGGTGATGTACCTCGGCAAGATCGTCGAGCTCGCCGACCGCGTCGACCTGTACGAGAAGCCGATGCACCCGTACACGGTCGCGCTGCTGTCGGCGGTCCCCGTGCCGGACACCAAGCGGAAGGCCAAGCAGGAGCGCATCCGGTTGCAGGGCGACGTTCCCAGCCCGATCAAGCCGCCGCCGGCCTGCCGCTTCCACACCCGCTGCTGGAAGGCTCAGGACATCTGCAAGGCCGTCGAGCCGCCGCTGGTCGAGCTGGGCCCCGGCCACCAGACCGCCTGCCACTTCCCGGAGAACCAGGCAACGGACACGCCGGCCGCGAAGACCGATCAGTAGAGGTCGTAGATCGGCGCACCGGTCGGCAGCGCGAACGGCGTCGTACGCGGCGCCGTCGCACTGAAGGTGAAGGTGGAGAACTCCGGCGCGACGACGGTGTGCGCGCCGGTCTCGGCGTTCAGGGTGAGCAGGTCCACGGCCTGTGTCCGGGAGCCTGATTGCACTCCGGCCGCGGTGAAGGTCGTGTCGTCGAGCCACTGACCGAACCTGAACCCCCGATAGGCGGTGCGCGGCAGCGAACCGCCGGTTGCGGCGGTCACGCCGAAGAGCTGGAGGTCCGCCCAGACGGGTTGGATGCCCGGCTGGGCGTCGTTCGGCTGCGTCACAAGGTACGTCGCGCGGGGCGACAGGAACGCCTGCTGCCCGCTGAACGTCGTCCTGGTTCCGCTGGTCAGGGTGGGACCGACCTTCAGGGTATGGCCCATGAGCGGTTGCGAGAGCGGTTGCTGGTAGACCAACTGCCCGGCGACCACGGTGCGGACCGCGATCGGTGACACGTCGGCGATCAGCTCGCCCTTGTTCGTGGGGATGTCCCAGCGGTACAGGCCGTCGAGCGTCCCGAAGTACGCCGTGGTGCCGTCGATCGCGACGATCTCCGGGCCGTAGGCGAGGCTGGCGCCCGGCGGGATCTTGTTGCCGACCGGAGTCCGGACGAGTTCGCGGCCGGCGGCGACGTCGTAGACGACCGATTCGTAGTGGTCGTTGAATCCTTCGCTCCAGGCGACCAAGCTGCCGCTGTGGTCGGCCGTCAGGCTCCACGCACCCTTGCCGAGCCCACGGACCCCGGCGCGGTCGGCGATGTGGATGTTGTTGCCGGCGTCAAGGAACACGAAGCCGGCGTCGGTCTGGACGAAGGCATTGATCCGGTTCGGCGCCACCGGGATGACGTCGGCGCCGTAGTGAATGGTGTTGCCGAGCGCAAAGGTTGCGGCGCGGCGCTCGGTGAACGGCGCGGGGCGGGCCGGTTGCGGGCGCGGCTCGCGGGGCCGGATCAGGGTCGCACCGCCGACAGTGACGGCTGCGGTGGCGACCGCGCCGCCGAGGACGGTCAGGGCACGGCGGCGGGAGATCTGGCGGTTGCCGGTGGCAACGATGGCGTCGAGGTCGAGGGGCGGCGGTTCGGCGCCGTCGGCACGCTCGGCGAGGGTGTCCCGGAGGAGGTCGGTCATTCCGTCATCCCTGCTTTCAGCACGACATCGGACCCGAGGCGGGCCCGGAGTTTCTTGAGTGCGTCCGAGACCTGGCGCTTCACGGTCCCGACGCTGCAGCCCAGTACCTCGGCGGTCTGCGGTTCGGTGAGGTCTTCGTAGTACCGGAGCACCAACGCTGCCCGTTGCCGAGGCGGGAGTTTCTGCAGCTCGTTCCACAGCCAGACTCGTGCGGTCACGTCGTCAGGGTCCGTGGGCCGGTCCGGTACGTCGTCGTTGGGGAGCTCGGCCCGCCACGACTTGCGGCGCCACCAGCCGATCGCGGTCGTGGTGATGACGCGGCGCGTGTACGCCTCGGCGTTGTTCGGGTCGCGCAGGCGGTGCCACCCGACGTACGTCTTGACCAGGGCCTCCTGGAGCAGATCCTCCGCCAGGCCGCGATCGCCGGCCAGCAGGTAGGCGTACCGATAGAGCGCGCCGTGCCGGCTGGTCGCGAAGTCGGCGAAGCTCATCGGTTCCCCCCTCGTTCGATCTACCCTCCCTGACGTTGGGACGCCGGCAAAGGGTTGGGTGTTGCGGCGAGGAGAGTGCGGGCGATCAGGGCATGGCCGGCCGCGTTCGGGTGGTCGCCGTCGGAGGCGAGCAGCCCGGTGATGTCGGTGCTGTCCTCGAACGGGGTGTAGATGTCGACGTACGTCGCGTCGTTGGCGCGGGCCACCGCGGCGATCGCGCCGTTGGTGCGGACCGTGAGCTGGTCGCTGGCGACCCGGCCGCTGGCGGTGTACTGGCGTTTGGCCACGTCCCCGTCCTTGAAGACGTTCCAGTACCCGGTCATCAGGATCGTGGTCGGGAGGTTGGCGCGCAGGACGTGGATGCGGTCGAGGATCCGGTCCAGGTTGACGTTGAGCTGCTCGAACTCGTCGGACACGCAGTCGCCGGTGCACTGCCCGCTGGTGACGTCGTCGTGGTGGTCGCCGAAGTCGTTCGCGCCGATGGTCAGCAGTACGACGCCGGCGGCGGCGGTGGCCTGCTCGGCGGGGGAGTTGCGCTGGTCGAGCAGCTCCAGCAGCCCGTTGGAGTCGATGCCGGCGACACCTAGGTTGTTGACGACGACAGGTGCACCGGAGCGGTCGTGGAGCAGGTCGCCGTACATCTGGGGGAACGCGGCGCAGTCGCAGTTGTGGCCGGAGGTCACCGAGTCGCCGAGGGCGACGACGCGGACCTGACCGGCAACCTGCGGCTGCGGCCGGAGGACTTCGCTGACGGTGTCGGCACTGGTGATCGCGCTGACGAACGTCAGAACGATCAGGCCGATGCCGAGTCGTCGGAGTGTCTGGATCACGCCGTCTTCGTGTGCCTCGCTCCGTGGTGTGGGCTCGCGGGACTCGCGAGCTGGTCCGCCAGCCAAGGATAGGCCGAGGCGAACGCCGGGGCGGCGAACTGCCACACGTGGGTGCCGGGGGAGATCTCGACCCGGGACCAGATCCCGGCCTTGGCGGCGGCCTTCGACAGCTCCTCGGCCTCGTGCTGGTGGCGGAGCTCCTCGGTGCTGGTGAGGAAGAGTCCGTTCACGTTCGTGTACCTCCCGTGGGACTGCATCACGAGCAGCGGTTCGTTGGCCTTCTCGAGCGCCACGTCGCCGCCGTACAGGTCGTGCAGGCTGGCCGCCGGCGTGGTGGTGTACGGCGCGAGGTCGCCGGAGATGTCGATGAAGTGGTCGAACACGTCCGGGTGCTCCACGACCAGGTCGAGCGCGCAGGTGCCGCCCATCGAGAACCCGGCGACGGCCCACTGCCGCGGGTCGTGCGAGGCGCCGAACATCTTCTCGACGAAGTGCGGGATGTCCTGGTCGAGATGGTCCGCCGAGTTCCCGCGCGGGCCGTTGACGCACTCGGTGTCGTTATCGAACCGCTCGGTCGCGTCCACGAAGACGAGGATCGGCGCGTACCCGTGGTGGCGGTGCGCGTACGCATCGGACACCTGTACGGCGTTGCCGAGCCGCACCCAGTCGCCCGGGCCGCCCCGCTCTCCACCGATCAGCTCGACAACGGGCAGCGCCGGCCGGTGGTCACCGTGGAACCAGATCGGCGGCAGGTACACCAGCTCCTGCCGGTGCTTGAAATGGCTGTACGTCGCTGGGATGTTCACCGCGACCAGCCGCCCCGCCGGCGGCAGCTTCGCCGTACCGGCGGTGTGGGCCAGGCCGGACATCGAGACCTGACCTGGCAGCGGCGTGTCGGTCCAGTCGTTCACCGCGGAGTCGATCGTCGGGTAGTACCCCACGAACCGGTTGATCTGGTTCGCGCACACCAGGCCCGCGAGCGCTACCGCGACGACCGCCGTACCCCGCCGCCACCACCGCGCACTCCGCCACCCCGCCGCCAGCACGATCAACGCCACCAGCCCCGCCCCGAACCACAACCACACCGAGAACGGCAGCGGATCATCCAGCCCGAACACCTTGACCCCCGGGTACGCCGCAACCAGCGTCAGCAACGCGGCCCCACCCACCACCAACGGCACCACCCGCCACCGCCACGCCCGATCCCGCCACCCCACAGCCGCAACCAGCACCCCCGCCGCAACCACCTCGAGCCCCACCGGGAACCATCCCCCAAGCAGCGAAACACTCATCCAGCCCCTCCTGAATCCGACAAGACCCACAGGCGAGACGCCGAACCCCGGCGACCGGTTGGCACGTTCCGTTGAGTGAGCAAGAGATTACTGTGTGTCGCAGTCGGGTGGTCGAGGATCGGCGTTCGACAATGTCGAACGGCGGGCGTTGTCACGCCTGGTTATCGCTCCTAGATTCCAGCCAGCCGTGGTCGTCACGGCGGGGAAGGGAGGTTCGGTATGGCTACGACTGAGACGGTCAAAGCGAAGACCCTTCTGGGGGAGTGTTCCGCGGAGTTCGCGGGCACGTTCATCCTGATCCTGTTCGGCTGCGGCGTGGTCGCGCAGGTGGTGGCAGGCGGGATCGGGGACCACGACTCGATCGCGTGGGCCTGGGGTCTCGGCGTGACACTGGGCATTTACGTCGCGGGCCGGATGACCGGCGCGCATCTGAACCCGGCGGTGACGATCGCTCTGGCGGCGTTCCGCGGGTTCAGCTGGAAGAAGGTGCTGCCGTATTCGATCGCGCAGTTCCTCGGGGCGTTCGTGGCGGCGCTCGTGGTTCGCTGGAACTACACCGAGGCACTGAACAAGTTCGACCCCGGGCTCACCCGCAAGAGCCAGATCGTGTTCTCGACGCTGCCGGGCAACGGCAGCACGGACCTCGGGGTCCATCTGTGGGGTGGTTTCCGCGACCAGATCATCGGTACGGCGATCCTGATGCTGCTGATCCTGGCCATCACCGACCTGCGCAACACCGCGCCGGCCGCGAACCTGGCGCCGTTCATCGTCGGCCTCGCGGTGGTCGGCATCGGCATGGCCTGGGGCACCAACGCCGGCTACGCGATCAACCCGGCCCGTGACTTCGGACCGCGGCTGGCCTCGTTCCTGACCGGGTACGGCGGCGCGTTCAAGGACCAGTGGGGAGATGTCTATTTCTGGGTGCCGATCGTGGCACCGATCCTCGGCGCGCTGCTGGGCGCGTTCCTGTACGACCTGCTGGTCGGCCGGAACCTGCCGATCGCCGACGAGGACGAGGAACCGGGGCGGATCCCGGAGGAGAACACGAGCGCATGACACCACCCCTGTGTGAGGAGAGGACTTTCCATGGCTGACTTCGTCGGTGCCGTCGATCAGGGCACCACGAGCACCCGTTTCATGATTTTCGACCACTCCGGCAACGTGAAGGGCATCCACCAGCTGGAGCACGAGCAGATCCTGCCGCAGGCGGGCTGGGTCGAGCACAACCCGGTGGAGATCTGGGAGCGGACCAGCTCGGTGATCCGGACCGCGCTGAACGCGAACAACCTGCAGGCCAGCGACCTGGCGGCGCTCGGCATCACCAACCAGCGCGAGACCGCAGTGGTGTGGAACCGCAAGACCGGGCGTCCGTACTACAACGCGATCGTGTGGCAGGACACCCGGACCGACCGGATCGCCTCCGCGCTGGAGCGTGAAGGCAAGGGCGACGTGATCCGGCAGAAGGCCGGCCTGCCGCCGGCGACGTACTTCTCGGCCGGCAAAGTGCAGTGGATCCTGGAGAACGTCGACGGTGTCCGTGCGGCCGCGGAGGCGGGTGACGCCGTCTTCGGCAACACCGACACCTGGCTGCTGTGGAACCTGACCGGCGGCACCGAAGGCGGCGTACACATCACCGATGTGACGAACGCCAGCCGGACCATGCTGATGAACCTCGAGACCCTCGACTGGGACGACGAGCTGATCAGCTTCTTCAACATCCCGCGGCAGATGCTGCCGGAGATCCGCCCGTCGTCGGACCCGAACACGTACGGCGAGACGCTGGCGAACGGTCCGGTGGGTGGCGTCGTACCGCTGACGGGTGACCTCGGTGACCAGCAGGCGGCGACCGTCGGCCAGGTCTGCTTCAACCCGGGCGAGGCGAAGAACACCTACGGCACCGGTAACTTCATGCTGCTGAACACCGGCACCGAGCTGGTCCGCTCGAAGGCCGGCCTGCTCAGCACGATGTGCTACAAGTTCGGCGACGAGGCGCCGGTCTACGCGCTGGAGGGTTCCATCGCCGTGACCGGGTCCGCGGTGCAGTGGCTGCGCGACCAGCTCGGCATCATCTCCGGCGCGAGTGAGATCGAGACGCTGGCCCGGACCGTCGAGGACAACGGCGGCGTGTACTTCGTGCCCGCGTTCTCGGGGCTGTTCGCGCCGTACTGGCGGTCCGACGCACGCGGGGCGATCGTCGGGCTCTCGCGGTTCAACACCAACGCTCACCTTGCCCGCGCAACACTGGAAGCGATCTGCTACCAGAGCAAGGACGTGTCCGACGCGATGGAGAAGGACTCGGGTGTGACGCTCGACGTTCTCAAGGTCGACGGCGGTGTCACGGCCAACGAGCTGGCCATGCAGATGCAGGCCGACGTACTCGGGGTACCGGTGAGCAAGCCGGTCGTCGCGGAGACCACGGCGCTCGGCGCGGCGTATGCGGCCGGTCTGGCGGTCGGGTTCTGGAAGACCAAGGAAGAGTTGGTGCAGAACTGGAACGAGGACAAGCGGTGGGAGCCGCAGTGGAGCGACGAGCAGCGGGCCAAGGGCTACGCGGGCTGGCAGAAGGCCGTCCAGCGCACCCTTGACTGGGTCGACGTCGACTGATCGAGCACCGGTAACTGAAATCGGAAGGAACAGCACAGTGGGCGTAGTGGCTCTGTCACCGCAAGCGAGGGCCGACGCGATCGCCGCGATGGCCGACGGACGGGAACTGGACGTCCTGGTGATCGGTGGCGGGGTGGTCGGCACCGGGTCGGCGCTCGACGCCGCGACCCGGGGCCTGACGACAGGACTGCTGGAGGCTCGTGACTTCGCGAGCGGCACCTCCAGCCGGTCCAGCAAACTGATCCACGGTGGCCTGCGCTACCTGGAGATGCTCGACTTCCGGCTCGTGCATGAGGCGTTGCAGGAGCGCGGTCTGCTCCTGCAACGCCTGGCACCGCACCTGGTCAAGCCGGTGCCGTTCCTCTACCCGCTCCAGCACCGCTGGTGGGAGCGGTTCTACGCCGGCTCCGGAGTCGCGCTGTACGACGGCATGGCGGTCAGCTCGGGGTACGGCGCCGGCCTGCCGCTCCACCGGCACCTGACCCGCCGCGGTGCGATGCGGTTGGTGCCGTCGCTGAAGAAGTCCGCGCTGATCGGCGCGCTGCAGTACTACGACGCCCAGGTCGACGACGCGCGGCACACGATGGAGCTCGCCCGGACCGCCGCGTCGTACGGCGCGCACGTGGCGAACCGGGTGAAGGTCACCGGTTTCCTGCGGCAGGGCGAGCGAGTCACCGGCGTACAGGCGAAGGACCTGGAGAGCGGCCGCGAGTTCGAGGTCCGCGCCAAGCAGGTCGTCAACGCGACTGGGGTCTGGACCGACGACACCCAGGCGATGGTGGGGGAGCGCGGGCAGTACCACGTCCGCGCCTCGAAGGGCATCCACCTCGTCGTACCGAAGGACCGGATCCAGTCGAGCACGGGGATGATCCTGCGGACCGAGAAGTCGGTGCTGTTCATCATCCCGTGGGGCCGGCACTGGCTGATCGGCACCACGGACACCGACTGGCACCTGGACAAGGCGCATCCGGCCGCGACCAGCAAGGACATCGAGTACCTGCTCGATCACGTCAACGCCGTACTCACCACGCCGCTCACCCGTGAGGACGTCGAGGGCGTGTACGCCGGGCTCCGGCCGCTGCTCGCCGGCGAGTCGGAGAGTACGTCGAAGCTGTCCCGCGAGCACGTCGTCGCGCACGCGGCCCCCGGCCTGGTGGTTGTTGCCGGCGGCAAGTACACGACGTACCGGGTGATGGCCAAGGACGCGATCGACGCGGCGGCGGACGCGCTCGACGGCCGGGTCCCGAAGAGCGTCACGAAGAACATCCCACTGGTCGGCGCCGACGGGTACCACGCGCTGTGGAACCAGCGGCACCTGATCGCGCAGCGCTCCGGCCTGCACGTGGCCCGGATCGAGCACCTGCTGAACCGGTACGGCGCGCTGATCGACGAAGTACTGGCGCTCGTCGAAGAGGACCCGACGCTGGGCGAGCAGCTGCCCGGCACGCAGGACTACCTCAAGGCCGAGATCGTGTACGGCGCCAAGGCCGAGGGTGCACGTCACCTGGACGACATCCTCGCCCGGCGGACCCGGATCTCGATCGAGGCCTGGGACCGCGGCGTCGGCGCGGCCGAGGCAGCGGCCCGGTTGGTCGCCCCGATCCTCGGCTGGGACGAGGCGACGATCGAACGAGAGGTCTCGTTCTACACCAAGCGCGTCCAGTCCGAACGCGACTCCCAGGACCAGCCCGACGACGAGTCCGCCGACAAGGTCCGCCTGGAAGCCCCGGACATCGTCTCGCCGGCGTGACGGACCGCCCCGGGGACTAGAGTTCCTGGTCCTCGGGGCGGATCCAGTTGAAGGTGCGTTGGACAGCGGCCTGCCAGTTCGCGTACTCCGTTTTGCGGCGGGCCGGATCCATGTGGGGCATCCACTGGCCGGCGCGGTGCCAGTTGCTGCGCAGGCCCTCCAGGTCCGGCCAGTACCCGACGGCCAGGCCGGCGGCGTACGCGGCACCGAGGGACACCGTTTCGGTGACCATCGGGCGTACGACGCGAACGTCGAGCAGATCGGCCAGGAACTGCATCAGCAGGTTGTTGGCCGTCATACCTCCGTCGACCTTCAGCGCGGTCAGCGCGATACCGGAGTCGGCGTTCATCGCGTCCACGACCTCGAGGGTCTGGAAGCCGGTGGCTTCGAGGACCGCGCGGGCCAGATGCCCCTTGGTGATGTAGCCGGTCAGGCCGGCGATGACGCCGCGTGCCTCGCTGCGCCAGTGCGGGGCGAACAGCCCCGAGAACGCAGGCACGATGTACGCGCCGCCGTTGTCCTCGACCGTCCGCGCCAGCGTCTCGATCTCGGCCGCGGTGTGGATCATCCCGAGCCCGTCCCGGAACCACTGCACCAGCGACCCGGTCACCGCCATCGATCCTTCCAGCGCGTACGACGCCGGGTGGTTGCCGATCTGGTACGCGACCGTGGTCAGCATCCCGTGCTTGGACCGCACGATCTCCTGCCCGGTGTGCAGCAGCAGGAACGACCCGGTGCCGTACGTGCACTTCGCCTCACCGGCGCTGAAGCAGGTCTGCCCGAACAGCGCGGCCTGCTGATCGCCGAGCGCCGCACCGATCCGTACGCCGGGCAGCACCTCGGTCGCGGTTCCGAACACGCCGGACGACGGCCGGATCTCCGGCAGGATCGCCCGCGGCACGCTGAACGCCTCGAGCAGCCTGTCGTCCCATTCGAGCGTCTCGATGTTCATCAACATCGTCCGGCTCGCGTTGGTCACGTCGGTGGCATGCAGTCCGCCGTTCGCGCCGCCGGTGAAGTTCCAGATCAACCAGCTCTCCATCGTCCCGAACAGGATCTCGCCGCGCTCGGCGCGCTGCCGCAGACCGGGGGTGTGGTCGAGCATCCACCGGATCCGCGGCGCCGAGAAGTACGTCGTCAGCGGGAGACCGCACAGCTCCGCGAACCGGTCCGGGCCCTCGGAGCCGGCCAGTTCGGTGACGAGCCGGTCCGTCCGGGTGTCCTGCCACGTCACCGCGTGCCCGATCGGCCGGCCGGTGATGCGATCCCACAGCAGGCTGGTCTCGCGCTGGTTCGCGATGCCGATGGCAACGATCTGCGACGGCACGGCGCCGATCTGCTTGATCGCGGCCGGCACCACGCGGGTGACGTTGTTCCAGATCTCCCCGGCGTCGTGCTCGACCCAGCCCGGCCGGGGGAACAGCTGGTGATGCTCCCGCTGCGCCACCGACACCAACCGCCCGCGCCGATCGAACAGGATGCACCGCGTCGAGTTCGTCCCCTGATCCACCGCAGCCACATACTGCTCAGCCATCTTCCCGCCCCCCGATCACGCCAACCGCGGATCCCCAGGCCACCACAATGACCGACATCGCCTCGCTCTGAGGCGTAGCCGTCGAGGAGTCGCGCGATTGTGATGGCCTGGGCATCCGGGTCATGCCTCTTCCCGGAGGTCGCGGGCGATGGCTTCCGCGGTGGCGCGGACCATGGTGACCAGGTCGGCGCGGTGGCGTAGGCGGCTGTCGCAGATGCGTTCGACCCGGCCGGCCAGACCGACAGCGCCGACGACCAGGCCGCCGAGTCCGCGGATCGGCGCGGCGATGCTCGCCAGCTCGACCGTGTGTTCCTCGAACTCGCTCGCCCAGCCACGGGCGCGCACCGCCGCGAGCTCCTCGGCCAGCCGGGACGGGTCGGTGATCGTCCGGGTCGTGTACGCCTCTAGGACCCGTGGCCGGGAGGCGCCGCTGGCGTCGTACGCGAGCACAGCCTTGCCGAGAGCGGTCGCATGCGGCGGCAGCGTCGTACCGACATCGAGGTCCTGGTCGCTGTCGTCGGGCCGGAAGACGTGGTGGACGACCACGACCTTGCCCTCGACCAGACGGCCGACGCGAACGACCTCGCCGCTGCGGGACGCCAGCGAGTCGGCCCAGTTGATCGCGCGGCTGCGGAGCTCGTTCGGGTCGAGGTAGCTCTCGCCGAGCCGGCCGAACGCGTCGCTCAGGTGGTAGTGCGCGCCGCTGTGGTCCTGCTCGACGAAACCGACCTGATGGAGGGTCCGGAGGATGCCGTGCACGGTCGTCTTCGCCAGCCCGAGCGCATTGCCGAGCTCGGCGACTCCCAGCCCGTCGGGCGCGGCGGCGAGGAGTCGCAGCACCGCCGCGGCCCGCTCGATCGACTGCACAGTCCCCGGCACACCGGCAGGCTACCTGTGAATCACTGGCCTGGCTTCACCTCAGGAGTGCACCGCAGTCATCACTCCGCGGCGATCGCCCCGAGCACATTCAGGCGGGCTGCACGGCGTGACGGCCAGACCGCAGCCAGTACTCCGAACAGGACAGCAGCGGCCGCCGCGCCGAGCAGTTGGAGCACCGGGATGTCCCGCACATTGAGGCCGTCGTTGACCATTGCCGACTGGATCGCGGACGCGACCCCCACGCCGAGCGCCAGGCCGAGCAGCGATCCGAGCATCGTGATCCCGATCGACTCGACCCGGAGCATCCGGCTCAGCTGCGGCCGGTCCATCCCGACCGCCCGCAGCAGACCGATCTCCCGGGTCCGCTCGACCACACCGAGTCCGAGTGTGTTCACGATGCCGAGCAGTGCGATCAGGACCGCGAGCACGAGCAGGAACCCGACGGCGCCCAGGACGCCGTTCACAGGCACCCGCGCCGCGGCGGCGTACGCCTGCTGGTCGCGGACCTGGATGGACGGGTAGTCCTTGGCCAGCGCGCCGAGGATGCCGGCCCGGACCTGGCCCACCTCGTTGCCGTCAGCAACATCGACGTACAGCAGGGTGTCGGTCGTCGCGCCGCCGATCGACTGGTACGTCGGCAGCGACACGATCACCGCGTTGAGCTGCCGGTTCGGTGCGACGATGCCGCCGACCGTGAGCTTGTGCTTGCCGGTCGAGGTGGTCACGTCGAAGGTCTTGCCGACGCTCAGGCCGAGGGTCGTGGCGAGGTTGCGGGGGAGGAGTGCCTGGCCAGAGCCGAGCGCGGCCGCGGAGCCTTTGTCGAACGTCGTGCTGATCGGGCCGTCCAGGGTGCCGTCGCTGATCCCGGTGACCTGGACGTTCGTCTTGCCGACCTGGCCGGTCTCCTGCCGGACCCGGTGCACGGACCGGACGCCGGGGATCTTCGCGGTCCGGTCGCCGACCTGCGTGCTGAAGCTCGGCGTGCCGTTGGAGGTGATGAGGATCTGGGAGCTGCCGAGCGCGTCGGCGATGTTCTGGTTGATCGAGGCCTTCGCCGAGGCGGCGATCACCATCAGGCCGCTGATCAGCGAGACCGAGATCATCAGCGCGGACGCGGTCGCCGCCGTACGGCGCGGGTTCCGCTCGGCGTTGCGGCGGCCGAGGGTGACCGGCGCCTTGCGGCCGAACGGGTACATCAGCGCGCGGACGACGTACCGGCTGAGGAGCGGACTGAGCATCACGATGCCGATGGTCGCGATGCCGGCGCCGAGAACGATCAGGACGACGCCGGGCAGGCCGCCGACGTTCAGACCGGTGGCGAACAGCAGGACCGCCGTCAGCAGGACGAAGCCGCCGATCAGGAGGCGGGTGAGCAGTGAGCGTTCCGGTGCGGCGACGTCGTCGCGCAGGGCGGCAATCGGTGGGAGCTTTCCGGCCCGACGGGCGGCGGGGGCCGCGGCGGCGACCGTCACACCGATCCCGATGATGTAGCAGGTGATGACCGTGGTCGGGGTGACCTGCAGTGAGGCGGTCGGGATGCGCAGGTCGAGGGCCTGGTAGGTGTAGCGGATCGCGACGGCGACGCCGATGCCGATCAACAGGCCCAGGGTGGAGCCGAGGAAACCGATCACGATGCTCTCGACGACGACCGAGCTCGTGACCTGGCCGCGGGACGCGCCGATCGCCCGCAGCATCGCGAGCTCGCGGGACCGTTGCGCGACGACCATCGCGAACGTGTTGACGATCAGGAAGGTGCCGACGAACAGCGCGAGGCAGGCGAACAGCACCAGCACGGTGCTGAAGCCGCCGAAGGTCCGGTCCAGGTCGTGCTCGCCGTCGGCCGTGACCTGCTTCGCCGTCCGGACCTTGACGGAGCTGCCGATGGCCGTGGTGATCGCCTTGCTGACCGTGTCGGGGTCGGAGCCCTGCTGGACCGCGACGCTGATCGAGGTCCAGCCCGCCTTGCCGAGCAGCAGGCGCTGAGCGGTCGCGCCGTCGAAGGTGACCAGCGGCGCACCGGCCGCGGCGCCGGCGGCAGCGGGGGTGGTGGTTCCGGTCAGCGTCGCCGTGACGGCCTGGGTCGGCGTGACGATCTTGACCTGGTCGCCGACCTCGTAGCCCGCGCGACTGGCCGTCGACTCGTCGAGCGCCAGTTGGCTGCCGCCGAAGGGTTGGGTGCCGTCGACCAGCTTGAACGGCGCGGCGCCAGGATCCCGCGGCCAGGCGGCCCCGAAGCTGGTCAGGCCGTAGTTCTCGACCAGCTTGCCGTCCGGCCCGAGGATCTGGATGTCACTGACCATGAGCTGCGGGATCGCGCTCGCGACCCCCGGTACGGCGGCGATGCGGTCAGCGACCTCGACCTGGAAGCTCGCGGGGCGGTCGGTGCCGGTCTCGATCGGGGACGACGGCGTGACGGTGATGTCCGCCGTACTGACCGCGAAGTTCTTCTTCAGCGCGTGCGAGAGGGTCCCGGTGAAGACCATCGCACCACCGGCGAACGCGACGCCGAGCGTGACGGCGAGCGTGCACAGGACGAACCGGAGCCGGTGCGCGAGGACCGAGCGGAGGCCGAGCTTGAACATCAGCCGGCCAGGTTGCCGGCGGGCTGGTCGACCGCGGCCGTCTCGAGCTTCTTCATCGCATCGAGCACCGACTCGGCGGTCGGGTCGAGCAGCTCGGACTGCAGCGTGCCGTCGGCCAGGAACAGGACCCGGTCGGCGTACGCCGCGGCGCTCGGGTCGTGGGTGACCATCACGACGGTCTGGTTGAAGTCCCGGACCGAGCGGTGCAGGAAGTCGAGGACGTCCGCGGAGGAACGCGAGTCGAGGTTGCCGGTCGGCTCGTCGGCGAACACCACGTCCGGGCGGGAGACCAGAGCGCGGGCACAGGCGACGCGCTGCTGCTGACCGCCGGACAGCTCGGACGGCTTGTGGCCCAGCCGGTCGGCGAGACCGATCGAGTCGATCACCGTGGTCAGCCACTCCTGGTCGGGTTTACGGCCGGCCAGGTCGAGGGGCAGCGTGATGTTCTCCAGCGCGGTCAGAGTCGGGACCAGGTTGAACGCCTGGAACACGAACCCGATCCGATCCCGGCGCAGGTGCGTGAGCTGCTTCTCGGGCAGCGTGGTCAGGTCCACGTCGCCGAGCAACACCTTGCCGTCCGAGGGCTTGTCCAGCCCGGCGAGACAGTGCAGCAACGTCGACTTCCCGGAGCCGGACGGCCCCATGATCGCGGTGAACCGGCCGGTCCCGAAGTCCGCGCTCACGTCGGCCAACGCATCCACCTGCGTCTGCCCCCCGCCGTACACCTTCCACACCCCGACCGCCCGAACCGCCACATCAGCCACGCTCATGCGACGAACCGTATCGATCCAGGGTTCCTTCGGCGGGGTGGAGGTGGGATCAGCCGTCGACCGTGATGAGGTCGATGCCTGCTGATTCGGCGGCTACCTCTTCGACCGAGCGGGTCGGGAGGGGTGGGGGTGTGCCGCCCCAGGCGGGGCAGATGGGCTTGTGGTCGCACCAGTCGCAGAGCGGGCCCGGGCTGGGGCGCCAGTCGCCGGAGTCGAGCGCGCGGGTGATCGCGATCCAGAGCGCGGAGACCTTGCGCTCGCAGGCGCGGAGGTCGGCCTCGTCGGGGCTGTAGCGGACGATCTCGCCGTTGCCCAGATACACCAGCTGGAGCATGGCCGGGACGACACCGCGCAGCTTCCACAGCACGAGCGCGTAGAACTTCATCTGGAACAGCGCCTTGGCCTCGAAGAACTCCGACGGCGAGCGACCAGTCTTGTAGTCGACGACCCGGATCTCACCGGTCGGCGCGACGTCGAGCCGGTCGACGTAGCCCCGCAGCACCAGACCGGAGTCCAGGGCGGTCTCGACGTACAGCTCGCGCTCGGCGGGCTCCAGCGCATTCGGGTCTTCGAGGGTGAAGTACTTCCCGAGCAGCTGGTGGGCCTCGGCCAGCCACTTCGCCAGCTCATCGCCGCTCGCGTCCTCCGCGAACAGCTCGGCGACCTCGGGCTCCTCCTCGAGCACGCGCTGCCACTGCGGCTCCAGCATCTCCGCGGCCTGCTCCAGCGTCCGCTGACCGCGCGGCAGGTCGAAGAGGCGCTCCAGCACGGCATGCACCACAGTGCCGCGCACGGCCGCGGCCGACGGCTTCTCCGGCAGCCGGTCCACCACGCGGAACCGATACTTCAGCGGGCAGCTCATGAAGTCCGCGGCCCGGGACGGCGACAACGCCCCACGCGGATGCACCTGCGGATCGGTAGCTGCTGCAACGCTCATACCGAAACCCTAGGCACAACTACCGACACTTCGCGCGCACCCCACCCCGCGCCTGTGGAAAACCCAGCAAACTGCCAGCCGGCTTTCGGCTGACCATCGGCTGCGCGCGTCACCCTGGACGCATGACGCGTCAGCCTCCGCCGAACCACGACCGCGGGCTCGGGTACGACCTCGCCACCCTCCACCGCCGACGCTTCCTCGGCTTGGTCGCCGGCGCGGGTCTGGTCGCCGTCACCGGGTGCTCAGACACGGACACGCCTGCCACCCCGGCCGCCGGTACCACGTCCTCCGTCGTCGACGAGATCCCGCAGGAGACGGGAGGCCCGTTTCCGGGCGACGGCTCCAACGGGCCGAACGTCCTCGCCCAGTCCGGCATCGTCCGCAAGGACCTCACCAAGTCCTTCGGTACGGCGACGGGCCAGGCAGCCGGCGTACCGCTCTCGGTCGAGCTCACCGTCCTCGATGCCTCGAAAGACACCCCGCTCGAGGGCGCCGCGATCTACCTGTGGCACTGCGACGCCCAGGGGCGCTATTCCTTGTACTCCGACGGCGTGACCGAGGAGAACTACCTCCGCGGCGTCCAGTCCGCCGACACGGCCGGCAAGGTCACCTTCACGACGATCTTCCCCGCCGCGTACCAAGGCCGCTGGCCGCACATCCATTTCGAGGTCTACCCGAGCGTCGACGAGGCGACCAGGTCCGGGCAGATCACCCGCACCTCGCAGCTCGCCCTGCCGAAGGACGTCTGCGCGACCGTCTACGGCACCGACGGGTACGACGGAAGCGCCGAGAACCTGAGCCGGACGTCGCTGGAGGACGACAACGTGTTCGGCGACGACGACGGCGTACACCAGCTGGCCACGGTCACCGGAGATGTCGATCGGGGATACATCGCCACCCTTACGGTGGGTGTGTAGCACGGAGTTACCGAAGGCAAAGTAGCGTTGGGCCTGATGTCAGACTCGCGCGATCCCCAGAACCCCGCCCAGCCGGCCGGTCCACCACCGCCCGGCACGTGGGTGCTCGGTCGTATCCGCGGGATCCGGCTCACCATGCGCTTCACCTGGCTCCCGGTGGCGATGCTGCTGGCGGTCGGCTTCGCCGCGATCATCGGGCAGCAGTTCCCGGAGCTCGGCGGCTGGCGCTACGCCGCGGCGTTCGCGTTCGTGGTGGCGTTCACGCTGTCGATCCTGGTCCACGAGCTGGCGCACGCGCTGATGGCGATGCGGTTCGGCATCGGCGTCTCGGAGATCAATCTCGGCTTCTTCGCGGCCGGCACGCACATCGAGGGCGAGCGGAAGTCACCGCTGGAGGAGTTCGCCGTCTCGGTGGTCGGCCCGGTCGCGTCGCTGATCGTCGGCGGGCTGGCCTACTTCGGGTCCCGCGCCTTCGACGAGGGCGTCGGGTACGTCGCCCTGTGGGAGCTCGGCGTCGCGAACCTGATCGTCGGCGTCACCAACCTGCTGCCGGGTCTGCCGCTGGACGGCGGCTGGGTGTTGCGGGCGATCGTCTGGAAGTTCACCGGCAACATGCACACCGGCACGATCGTGGCCGCCTGGGCCGGCCGCGCCCTCGCGATCTCGGTGCTGGCGGGGCCGGTGCTGCTCGAGGAGATCTGGGGCTGGCAGCCGTCGATCGTCGACTTCGTCATCGCGCTGCTGATCGGCTTCTTCCTCTGGACCGGCTCGACCGCGTCGCTGATGCAGGCCCGGTTGCGGCGCAAGCTGCCCGCGCTCCAGGTCCGGACACTGGCCCGCCGCGCCGTCGCCGTCCATTCCGGTACGCCGATCTCCGAGGCGGTCCGGCTGGCCGGTCAGACCCAGGCCGGCGCGGTCGTGGTGATCGACGGCGAGGGCAAACCGCACGCACTGGTATCGGAGTCCGCAGTCGCCGCCGTCGCCCCGAACCAGCGCCCGTGGACCACGGTGAGCGAGGTCTCCTCCGCCATCGGCGCGGGCCACATCATCGGCGTCAACGACACCGGCGAAGAGATCCTCGCCACCTTGCGTGAACACCCCGCCTCGGAGTACCTCGTCCTCGACGCGGGCGGCGCCGTGTACGGCGTGCTCGCCACGGCCGACGTGGAACGCGCGTTCCGCTCGCGCTGATTACTCGGTTGCGGTGACCGAAAGTTAAGGTGAGCGCCTTATGGCTGACTTGCGTGACTTTCCCGACCAGGCGTACTCCGGGGTCCACCACGGGCCGTTGCAGGAGGGCGAGTGGATCACCCTGCAGGACTCGAAGGGCCGCCGGCACTCGGTCAACCTGGAGCGCGGGAAGATCTTCCACACCACCAAGGGCGGAATCGCGCACGACGAGCTGATCGACGGCCCCGATGCCGTGGTGATCAGGTCCAAGGGCGGCGTCGAGTACCTGGCGTTGCGGCCGCTGATGGCCGACTACTCGGTGTCGATGCCGCGTGGTGCCGCGGTGATCTACCCGAAGGACACCGCGCAGATCGTGACCATGGCCGACATCTTCCCCGGCGCCAAGGTGGTCGAAGCCGGCGCCGGTTCCGGTGCGCTGACCACAGCGCTGCTGCGGGCGGTCGGGATCCACGGACAGGTGATCTCGTTCGAGCGCCGGGAGGACTTCGCCGAGGTCGCGCGGAAGAACGTCACCGGTTTCTTCGGCGGCGAGCACCCGGCATGGCGGCTCGAGGTCGGCGACCTGGTCGAGAAGCTGAACGAGCAGAACGTGGACCGCGTCGTACTCGACATGCTGGCGCCGTGGGAGTGCGTTGACGCCGTCGCTGAGGCACTTTCACCCGGTGGTGTGTTCTGTGCCTATGTGGCCACCACGACGCAGCTGAGCCGCTTTGTGGAGACGCTGAGGGCACACGGCGAGTTCACTGAGCCGCGCGCGTGGGAGTCACTCGTGCGAGACTGGCATGTAGAAGGCCTTGCGGTTCGTCCGGGCCACCGGATGCAAGGTCACACCGCCTTCCTGGTCACAGCACGAAGGATGGCGCACGGGGTGCAGGCACCCCGGAAGAAGCGACGCCCGGCGCCTGGTGCGTACGGCGACGATTACCTCGGGCCCCGACGCGTAGAGGCTCGTGCGGAATCAACTGGCGACATGCCGAAGGCAACTGATTCATCCGCAACCGACACGTGATGGGATTCAGCTTGCCCGGCGAGGTTTTCTGGGTAAGGTCCATAGGGTCGAGCCCCACATGGTGAGGTGATGATCGTGGCTGGAGACGAGAGTCCTACCGCGGCAGAACTGCGTAACCAGGTCCGGTACCTGGAAGCCGAAGTCGCGGCGTTGCGACGTCGGCTGCTCGAGCACCCGGCAGACAGCCGGTCGCTCGAGAGCAGGCTGTCCGAAACACAGGCCTCCTTGGCGAGTGTCACCGCTCAGAACGAGCGGCTGGCCGACACGCTGCGGGAGGCGCGAGAGAAGATCATCGCCCTGAAGGAGGAAGTCGACCGGCTGGCGCAACCGCCGTCCGGATTCGGCACCTTCCTCGGACGTAATGAAGATGACACGCTGGACGTGTTCACCGGCGGCCGGAAACTCCGGGTCGCGGCGAGCCCGTCGGTGGACCTGGACGCGCTCCGGCTCGGCCAGGAACTGATGCTGAACGAAGCACTCAACGTGGTCGAGGCCTGCGAGTTCGAGGTCGTCGGCGACGTGGTGATGCTGAAGGAGCTGCTCGCCGACGGCGAGCGGGCGCTGGTCATCGCGCAGGCCGACGAGGAGCGGGTGGTGCGGCTCGCCTCACCGCTGCTCGACATCGCCCTGCGGTCCGGCGACTCGCTGCTGCTCGAGCCCCGCTCCGGGTATGTCTACGAGAAGATCCCGAAGTCCGAGGTCGAGGAGCTGGTGCTCGAAGAGGTCCCGGACATCGACTACACCCAGATCGGCGGCCTGGCCGGCCAGATCGAGGCCATCCGGGACGCGGTCGAGCTGCCGTACCTGCACAAGGACCTGTTCCTGGAGCACGAGCTCAAGCCGCCGAAGGGCGTGCTGCTCTACGGCCCGCCCGGCTGCGGCAAGACACTGATCGCGAAAGCGGTGGCGAACTCGCTGGCCAAGAAGGTCGCCGAGCGGACCGGGGTGGCCGAGCAGAAGTCGTTCTTCCTCAACATCAAGGGTCCCGAGCTGCTGAACAAGTACGTCGGTGAGACCGAGCGGCACATCCGCCTGGTCTTCCAGCGGGCCCGGGAGAAGGCCTCCGAAGGCATGCCGGTGATCGTGTTCTTCGACGAGATGGACTCGCTGTTCCGCACCCGCGGATCCGGTGTGTCGTCCGACGTGGAGAACACCATCGTCCCGCAGCTGCTGAGCGAGATCGACGGTGTCGAGGGCCTGGAGAACGTCCTGGTCATCGGCGCCTCCAACCGCGAGGACATGATCGACCCGGCGATCCTGCGGCCCGGCCGGCTGGACGTGAAGATCAAGATCGAGCGCCCCGACGCGGAGGCGGCGCGGGACATCTTCTCGAAGTACCTGACCAGTGGGCTGCCGCTGCACGTCGACGACCTCGGCGAGTTCGGTGGCGACCGGCAGGCGTGCGTGGACGGCATGATCCAGCGCACGGTCGAGCGGATGTACACCGAGGCCGACGAGAACCGCTTCCTCGAGGTCACCTACGCCAACGGTGACAAGGAGGTCCTGTACTTCAAGGACTTCAACTCGGGCGCGATGATCCAGAACATCGTCGACCGGGCGAAGAAGATGGCGATCAAGGCCTTCCTGGACGAGAACCAGAAGGGCCTGCGGGTGCAGCACCTGCTCCAGGCCTGCGTGGACGAGTTCAAGGAGAACGAGGACCTGCCGAACACCACCAACCCGGACGACTGGGCCCGCATCTCCGGCAAGAAGGGCGAGCGGATCGTCTACATCCGCACGCTCATCTCCGGCAAGCAGGGCACCGAGCCCGGCCGCTCCATCGACACCGCAACCAACACCGGTCAGTACCTGTAGCACGCCGTACGCGAACCGCCCCCGGACACTGTCCGGGGGCGGTTCGCTGTGCAGGACGTGGAGGTCAGCCACCAGGGGGTAGACAAAACCCCCGGTGTGATCGGGGGGTTTCCCTGATTGGTACGGCGGCTTCGCGGCCGTAGCTTGCTGGTATGGCGACGGATGAGGTGCGGAAGGACCTGCGGGCCGCGGTGGCGGCGCGGCAGGAGCTGGGACCGGAGTACGAGGCTGAGATCATCGACAGCTTCCTGGAGAAGCTCGACGCGCGGGATGTTCACCGGCGCCTCGACGCTCTGCCCGAGCCGGCCCAGCGCCGGCACCCGAGCCGTGAGACCGACCCGGGCGGGCTGGCGCTGGCGATCATCTCGGTCGTCGTCGCCATCCCGATCACCGCGATCTCAGCCGCGATGATCGGGCCGTTCGGCGTTGTCATCGGCTGGCTCGGCCTCGTCCTCATCAACGTCGCCCGCGCCGCCGGCCGCCACCGCTGACGCCGCTACTTCCGCTCGATCGGGATCAGCCCGCCCTGGGCGTCGTACGCCCGCACCTCCTGGCGCAGGCTGCTGGCGCTGAGATCCGCGTTCGCCCGGTTGTCGGTGTAGGCGTAGCCGCTGTCGACGTAACCTCGTTGCCACGGCCCCACGCTGCCTTTCGACACGTAGCGCGATTCGACCCGGGCGATCTCCGGGCGGGCCCGGTAGAGCATCCAGATCCGGGACTCCGGCTTCGGCGCCGAAGTCGAGGAGGTACCTCCGATCAGGCCCACGAGACCTTGCTTCGGCGTCGGCTCCTTGATCCACGCCGACCCATCCCGCTGCCACCCGCCGCTTCCGGAGGGGGCGAGGCAGGACGCGATGCCTGAGGCCCCAGAGCCCTTGACGATGATGAGGATGTCTTCGGCCTTCGACGTCTGGCCTGGTACCCGTCGCGCCCAGACGACCGTGAGAGGCTGCTTGATCTCGCCGTGCATGCGACGTTCGCAGGACTTCGCGAAGGCGGCGGTCGCCTCGGCGTCGGACACGGGTCCGAGCCTGTTCCCGGCAGCGGTGGGCGTTGCGGCCGTCGCGACGCCGGCGACCCCAGGGTCACTGGACGGCCTGTTGGTGACGACCAGCGTGCCGGCCACCACGGCCGCAACGGCTCCGACGCCGACCACGGGGGCGATCCACCGGCGGGCCGGGCGATGGCCCGTGGGGCGTGACTTGTCCATGACCCGGTTGCGGAGCTGCGCGCGCCGCGCCGGGTCCAGCGGGGGAACGGTCGGCGGGTCGAGTCGGAGGTTCATGACAGCTCCTCGGTGAGGGCGACCCGCGTCAGCAGGTCGGGAAAGCGACGACGGGTGCGGTGCAGGCGGGCCTTCACGGTTCCGACGGGTACGCCGAGGGCGTCCGCGGCTTCGGTGACGGTGAGGCCGGACCAGACGACGAGCTCGAGGGTCTCGCGTTCGTGCCGGGGGAGTTTGGCGACGGCGCGACGAATCACCGACATGTGGCGTTCGTCGTCCAGCCGGCGGGCGACCTCGGGAGCGTGATCGCGGTCCGGCCCCGGGTCGGGCAGGCGATCGAGCAGGTTGCGCAGCCGGTTCGCCGTCCGGAAGAGGGTCCGGCACTCGTTGGCGGCCACCATCAGCAGCCAGCCGCGGGCGGTCGGTCCGGTCAACGGGCCGGGTGGGTTGCGCTGGAAGCGCCGCCAGGTGTTCAGGAACGTCGCCTGGACGACGTCGTCCGCAGTACTCCAGGAGGCCGTGCGCCGGAAGGCGAAGGCACGGACGTCGTCGGCGTACCGGTCGAACAACTCGCCCAGCGCGAAATGGTCCCCGACCCGCAGCCGCTCCCAAAGTTCCGGGTCGGGCTCGGGCGGCGATCCGGGTCCCGCAGATCCCGTAGCCATGGCCGGCTCCGTATCGTCAGTCAGGATGATCTTCACATCGGGTAGTGACCAGCGACCCACCCGATGGTTGCATCAGAGCCGGGCCAGGATCTCCCGCAGGCCGGTGTCGACGTCGTCCGGGAGATCCAGCAGCAGGCCGCGGTGGACGCCGTACCAGGGGGAGAGGCTGGCCCAGTCGTGGGCGCGTTCGACCTGGTCAGGGGTGGGTTGATAGACCTCGATCAGGCCGGCTCGGACGGCGGCCGGCGCCCCGTCGAGAGGCCAGCACAGGTCGAGGGCGGGGTCTCCGATGAGCGCGTCGGTCCAGTCGATGATTCCGGTGATCCGGTCGTCGGTCATCAGCACGTGGTCCGGCCCGAGGTCGCAATGGATCAAGGACGTCCGGACCTGGGCCACGCGCCCGAGCAGCTCGGTTGCCGTGGTCCGGACCTCTTCCGGCAGCAGCGGCACGATCTGATCCCGGAATTCGGCCAGTACGACTGACTTGTCCGCCGTAGCGGTTGCCGCGTCCAGTGCACCGTGGGCGACCGCCTCTGCAGTGTCCACAGCGTGCAAAGCCTTGAGGAAGGCACCCAACTCGCGGCCGATCGCAGTACCGCCGTCGGTGAACGGTGCGCCAGGGAGCATCAGGTGGCGTACGCCGTCGTCGGTCAGCTCGGGCACCGGGACCGGTAGCGGGAGTTGCGGAGCGAGCCAGGGGAGGAGGGTGGCTTCGGCGAGCAGGCGGGGACCGACCTCAGGGCGACGTGGCGCGCGGTGGATCCATGCACCTTCGATCCACGCGTGGCTGTCCCAGCCCTCGAGAATCGTCACACCAGATCCCGGACGTACTCACCGAGCAGGCCGACGGCGTCCGGCATGAACGGCCAGGACAGGTCGTCCAGCTTGGCCACGAGGTCGGCAGGGGACATCCAGGCGCCCCACTCGACCTCCTCCGGCTGGTGCCGCACCGGGCCGTCCCAGACGCACGTGTACAGGTATGCGTGGTACTGCGTGTTGTCGTCGGCGTAGTCGCCCTCCGGCAGCCGTGTCAGCTCGACGCCGGAGATCCCGAGCTCCTCGTCCAGCTCCCGTACGACGGCGTGGAACGGGTCCTCGCAGGCCGCGACGACCCCACCGGCGGAGAAGTCGTAGTGGCTCGGGTAGACGTCCTTGATCGCCGTACGGCGGTGCACGTAGATGTCGCCGGCCGGATTCCGGACGACGACCCCGGTCGCGGAGTGGCGCAGGTTGTCGCGGCGCATCACGGATCGCGGCACCGCCCCGGTGACATGGTTGTCTTCGTCCAGGATGGCCACCATTTCGTCCACGCGCGCAGTCTCACACGTAACCCTGTGGACACAGCAACCCCTTTAGTGGCTCGTACCGCGTAGGCTCGTTCGCATGAGTGTTCGGCGGATCATGGGTACCGAGACCGAGTTCGGGATCTCGGTGCCGGGCCAGCCCGGGGCCAACCCGATGCTGACCTCGAGCCAGGTGGTGAACGGCTACGCGCAGACGCAGCCGCTCGCGCGCAAGACGCGGTGGGACTTCGACGAGGAGCACCCATTGCGGGACGCGCGAGGTTTCGACCTGAGCCGGGAGGTGGCGGACTCCAGCCAGCTCACCGACGAGGAGACCGGCCTGGCGAACGTGATCCTCACCAACGGCGCCCGGCTGTACGTCGACCATGCCCATCCGGAGTACTCCGCTCCGGAGACGACCAATCCGCGCGACGCGGTGGTCTGGGACAAGGCCGGCGAGCTGGTGATCATGGAGGGCGCGCGCCAGGCCCGGCTGATCCCTGGCGCCCCCCAGCTGAACCTGTACAAGAACAACACCGACAACAAGGGCGCGTCGTACGGCTCGCACGAGAACTACCTGATGCGCCGGTCCACACCGTTCGCGTCGATCGTGCGGCACCTGACGCCGTTCTTCGTGAGCCGTCAGGTGGTCACCGGCGCCGGCCGGGTCGGCATCGGCCAGGACGGCGCCGCGCACGGGTTCCAGATCAGCCAGCGGGCGGACTACTTCGAGGTCGAGGTCGGCCTCGAGACGACGCTGAAGCGGCCGATCATCAACACCCGCGACGAGCCGCACGCGAATCCGGATCGTTACCGCCGGCTGCACGTCATCATCGGCGACGCGAACCTGTCGGAGATCTCGACGTACCTGAAGGTCGGGACGACGTCGCTGGTGCTCGCGATGATCGAGGACGGCTGGCTCACCGACGACCTCGGCGTCGACCGCCCGGTGAGCGCGTTGCACGAGGTCAGCCACGACCCGTCCTGCACGCATCTGATCACGCTCAAGGACGGCCGCAAGATCACCGCCGTCCAGCTGCAGGCGGAGTATCTGGAGCAGGCCCGCAAGTACGTCGAGGACAAGTACGGCGACGACGCGGACCGGCAGACCAAGGACATCCTGCACCGGTGGGAGCAGCTCCTCGACCAGCTCGCCATCGACCCGATGAGGCTGTCCGACCAGCTCGACTGGGTCGCGAAGTACAAACTGCTCCAGCAGTACCGCGACCGCGACGGCCTGGAGTGGGACGACCCGAAGCTGCACCTGATCGACCTGCAGTACGCCGATCTGCGCCCGGACAAGGGTCTGTATTACAGGTTGGTGAAATCCGGCCGGATGCAGCGGATCGTCAGCGACGAGGAGATCCGGATGGCGGTCGCGCACCCGCCGACGGACACCCGGGCGTACTTCCGCGGCCGCTGCATGCAGCAGTACGCGCCGCAGGTCGCGGCCGCCTCCTGGGACTCGGTGATCTTCGATCTGCCGGGTAAGGAGTCGTTGCAACGGATCCCGACGCTGGACCCGTTGCGGGGCACGAAAGCGCATGTCGGGGCACTTCTTGACCAATGCGACACCGCTAGTGACCTGGTTCGCACCATTACTGGGGGCGCTGCCGGGTAGGGTCGCTGTAGGAGGGTCGGTTGGGCGACTTTCCCAGCGGTTCTAGGAGGTGTGTGCCATGGCGAAAGACGGTGGGCAGCAGCACAAGCAGCCCAAGCGTTCGTCGACCGAGGAAGAGGTCGAGCAGGTCGAGGCGTCCGAGGACGTCCAGGAGCGGAAAGAGCGACTCGACGAGGACGTCGACTCGATCCTGGACGAGATCGACGAGGTGCTCGAGGAGAACGCCGAGGAGTTCGTCCGCGGATTCGTGCAAAAGGGTGGGGAGTGAACCGCTCGATGACTTCTGATGCCTCCGGCCGGTTGCCGGAAGCCTTCCTGACCCCAGGTGGCTCGTCGTTCATGGACTTCCTGGCCGGGCACGCGCCCGACCTGTTGCCGGGACGACGGGCCCTGGGATCGGGTGACCTGTCCAGCGAAGTCCCGCACGGTACGACGATCGTCGCGGCCACCTTCCCCGGTGGCGTGATCATGGCCGGCGACCGGCGGGCCACGATGGGCAACATCATCGCCCAGCGTGATATCGAGAAGGTGTTCCCCGCCGACGAGTATTCGGCGGTCGCGTTCGCCGGCTCGGCCGGCTTCGGGATCGAGATGGTGCGGCTGTTCCAGGTCGAGCTGGAGCACTACGAGAAGCTCGAGGGCGCCACGCTCAGCCTCGACGGCAAGGCCAACCGGCTCAGCGCGCTGATCCGCGGCAACCTGCCGATGGCGATGCAGGGCCTGACCGTCGTGCCGCTGTTCGCGGGGTACGACGAGGAGATCAAGGGCGGCCGGATCTTCTCCTACGACCCCACCGGCGGGCGTTACGAGGAGACCCACTTCTACAGCGTCGGCTCGGGCTCGTTGTTCGCCCGCGGCGCGCTGAAGAAGCTGTACCGCGAGGACCTGTCCGAGACCGACTGCGTGACGGTGGCGATCCAGTCCCTGATCGACGCGGCCGACGACGACTCGGCGACCGGTGGCCCGGACATGCTCCGGCGGATCTTCCCGGTGGTCGGCGTGGTCACCGCGGACGGCTACCGGCGGCTGCCGGAGGACGAGGTGGCGGCGCTCGTCGACGCGGCCTGGAGCCAGCGGCACCAGCGTCCCGACGGCCCGGCCGCGACGTCGCTGACCTGACCACCCGCCCTATCGACTGATTAGAGGACGACACCTTCGATGAGCGTTCCGTTCTACGTCTCGCCCGAGCAGCTGATGCGGGACCGGGCCGACTTCGCCCGCAAGGGCATCGCCAAGGGCCGCAGCGCGATCGCGTTGCAGTACGCCGACGGCATCCTGTTCGTCGCGGAGAACCGCTCGCCCGCGCTGCACAAGGTGGCCGAGATCTACGACCGGATGGCGTTCGCCGCCGTCGGCCGGTACAACGAGTTCGAGAACCTGCGGATCGCCGGCGTGCGGCTGGCCGACATGCGCGGGTACTCCTACGACCGGCGTGACGTCACCGGCCGGGCGCTGGCCAACGCCTACGCGCAGACCCTCGGCGCGATCTTCTCCTCCGGCGGCGAGAAGCCGCTCGAGGTCGAGATCCTGGTCGCCGAGATCGGCGCGGCGCCTTCCGACGACCAAGTCTACCGGCTCACCTACGACGGCTCGATCGCCGACGTCCAGGGGTACGCCGTGATGGGCGGCCCGGCCGACCAGGTCGCGGACTACATCGGCGAGCACTACTCCGAGGGCATCTCGCTCGCGGGCGCGCTCCGGCTTGCGGTGGACGCGCTCGGCCACGACGGTACCGAGGTCCGGCAGCTGACCCCGGACCAGCTCGAGGTCGCGGTCCTGGACCGGACCCGGACCCAGGTGCGCAAGTTCAAGCGGATCTCCGAGGCGACGCTGGAGAGCATCCTGTCCGAGTCGCAGCCCGACAGGTCGGGCGGCACTTCGGACGGCGAGTCCGGCGACGGTGCATCGAGCGATGCGAAGTCCGAGGACTCCAAGGCCGAGGACACCGCGGTCGCGCCGCCCGCGGACGACGCACCGATCGCACCGCCGGAAGATCCCGACGACAACCGTCCGCTGTGACGGATCAGCACGAGAGCTCAGCCGTCACCGACAACGTGGCGGCTGAGTTGTCTCGGCCTGCCGACCCCGCGCCGTGGGAGCTGCTGGGGGAGGAGCCCGGGTTCCAGCGCTTCCTCACCGTGCGCCTGCGGCGGTACCGGATGCCCGACGGTCGCGAGGTCGAGTGGGACGTCTTCGGCCCCGAGGCGGGCATCACGTCCGGGATCACTGTGCTGCCGTTGACTCCGGAGGGCCGGATCGTCACGATCCGGATGTTCCGGGCCGGCCCCGACCGGGTGGTCACGAATCTTCCGGGCGGTCTGGTCGAGCCCGAGGAGGAGGTGGCCGTCGCGGGTGCCCGCGAGCTCGAGGAAGAGACCGGCTATACCTGCGAGACGCTCGATGTCGTCGGCTGGCAGTGGTCCGGCGCGTCGTCCACGTTCCGGAAGTACGTCGCGATCGCGCGCGGCTGCCGGCCCGACGGCAAACAGCAACTGGACGAGACCGAGGACTGTGTCCCGGTCGAGCTGTCCGTCGACGCGTTCCGTGCCGAGTTGCGCACTCCGGGTGCGATGACCGGAATTGATGCCGCCTATCTCGCGTTGGACCACGCAGGACTGTTGTGAGCTGAGCTACTGCGGAGGTACCAGATATGAGCGACTGGAACGCGAACGTCATCACGGAGTTCCGGGAGAACGAAGGCAGGGTCGGCGGCAACTTCGAGGGTGCTCCGATGGTGCTGCTGCACCACTTCGGCCGTCGGAGCGGGCAGGAGTTCATCGCCCCGACGATGTATCTGGCGGACGAGACCGACCCGAACACCATCTACGTGTTCGCGAGCAAGGGCGGGGCGCCCACCAACCCGGACTGGTACCGGAACCTGATCGCCGCCGGTAAGGGCACGGTCGAGGTCGGCACCGAGACCTACGAGGTGACCGTCACCGACGTCACCGGCGCCGAACGCGACCGGATCTACGCCGAGCAGGCACAGCGGTACCCGGGCTTCGCCGAGTACGAGCGCCGCACCGCCGGTGTCCGGACGATCCCGGTGCTCAAGCTCACCCGGGCATCTTGACGGGCGGGGCCGTGCGCTGAGTGGATAGGGCTGTGACCCCAGAACCTCAGCAGACCAGCAGCCGTCCCGACGGGTTCGATCTCGGTGACACGGTCGGCCTGGTGCACGGCCCGACCACCGATCCCGACGCCGAGCGGATCGTCCGCGACACGCTGACCAGGGCCGGCGTCGGCGCGATCGTCGACGGCGAGGCCGCCGTGACGGTGCACCTCGGCGGCACCGGTCTCGGTGTCGAACCGGCCGCCGGTCTTCCGGCCGAGGGGTACGTCGTTGCCGTCGGCGACCACCAGCTCGTGCTCGACGGCGTCGACACCCGCGGCACGTACTACGCAGCGCTGACCCTCGATGCGCTTGTCCAGGGCAACCATGTGGACGGCGTCGAGATCCGCGACTGGCCGACGCTGCCGTACCGCGGCTCGATCGAGGGCTTCTACGGCACCCCGTGGTCGCATGCGGACCGCCTCGACCACCTCGACTATCTCGGCGCGCACCGGATGAACACGTACCAGTACGCACCCAAGGACGACGTGTACCACCGCGAGCAGTGGCGCGACCCGTACCCGGCCGACAAGCTGGCCGAGCTCGGCGAGCTGATCGAGCGGGCGCAGCGCAACAAGGTCGACTTCACGTTCGCGCTCTCGCCCGGCCTGTCGATCGCTTACACGTCGGACGAGGACTTCCAGGCGCTGATCGCGAAGTTCGAGGCGCTGTACGCGCTCGGCGTCCGGGTGTTCAACGTGCCGCTCGATGACATCGAGTACGAGACCTGGCACTCCGACGACGACGCGAAGAAGTACGGCGCCGGCGGCGGCGCGGCCGGTGCCGCACAGGCCGACCTGTGCAACCGGATCCAGCGGGAGTGGGTTGCGACCAAGCCGGACGTGGCTCCGCTGCAGATGGTCCCGACCGAGTACTACGACGTGCACGAGACGCCGTACAAGCAGGCGTTGCGGGAGCAGCTCGACCCGGCGGTGATCGTGCACTGGACCGGTACCGCGGTCGTTCCGGAGACGATCACGAGTGCACAAGCGGCCGAGGTGAAGGCGGTGTTCGGGCACGACATCTTGATCTGGGACAACTACCCGGTCAACGACTACGCGCACGGGCGGATCCTGCTCGCGGCGTACACGGGTCGCGAGCCCGGTCTGGCCGAGCACGTCGTCGGCGTGATCTCGAACCCGATGAACCAGGCAGCGGCCAGCAAGCTCGCGCTCTACTCGTTCGCCGAGTTCGGCTGGAAACCCGCGACGTACGACGCCGACGCGTCCTGGCGTCGTGCGATCGCCGAGCGCGCCGGGGGAGACCCGGACACGATCGCGGCGCTGGAGGTGTTCGCCGACCTCACGACGTACGACGGGAAGCTGCATCTGATCAATGCGCCGGTGCTGGCCGCGAAGCTCGCGGCCTTCCAGGCGACCTGGGACGGCGGCGACCTGGCCGGTGCGATCGCCGACCTGGAGCCGTACCTCGAGGCGATCGAGAACGCCTCGGCACAGATCCGGAGCGGGGTGGTGGATCCGGCGTTCGAGGCCGAGACCGACGCCTGGCTGGATGCGTCGTTCTACTGGGGCGGCGCGCTGCGTCAGGCGCTGCGCGTCTTCGAGGCGGAGGCGGAGGGTAACGCCTCGGACGTCGCGACCGCCCGCGACGAGATCCAGCACCTGATCACGCAGGCCGAGGAGATCCGCGACGTCCGCCTCCCGCATTCGAAGGTCCCGCTCAGGATCGGCGACGGTGTGGTCGACACGTTCATCCGCGCGGCGACCGGGTCGGTATCCTGACGGTGGACCGCGACTGGCGCTGAGGTGGACCACCACCGGGGAACGGTCTGCCATCCGGCTTCGCCGCGCGCCTGGGCACCTTCGACTCAGAGGAGTGTGCGCAGATGACTGCTGAGCTCATGATCGGGACCGACCTCGCCGCCGAGATGGTGGCGAAGGCGGCGGAGCGGGCCAAGGCCCTGCAGGAGCGGTACGGCGTGCAGCCGTGCCTGGCGACCGTACTGGTGGGCGACGACCCGGCGTCGGCGACGTACGTGCGGATGAAGCAGAACCGGTCGAAGAAGGCCGGGATCGCGTCGCGGAGCGTCGTACTGCCGGCCGAGACGACCACCGACGAACTGGTCGCGGAGATCCGGAAGCTGTCCGAGGACCCGGCGGTGCACGGGATCCTTCTGCAGCACCCGGTGCCGGCCCAGATCGACGAGCGGGCCGCGTTCGAGGCGATCGACCCGGCCAAGGACGTGGACGGCGTGACGATGCTGTCGTTCGCGGCGATGGCCTTCGGTGATCCCGGGTTCCGCTCGGCGACGCCCGGCGGGATCATGCGGCTGCTGGCGGCGTACGACGTACCGCTCGAGGGCGCGCACGCGGTGGTGATCGGCCGCAGCCCGATCCTCGGCAAGCCGGCCGGAATGTTGCTGCTGGCATCGAATGCGACGGTGACCTACGCGCACTCCCGGACCCGGGACCTGCCCGAGCTGGTCCGGACCGCGGACGTGGTGATCGCCGCGGTCGGCAAGGCGAACTTCGTCCGCGGCGACTGGCTGAAGCCGGGCGCGGTCGTGGTGGACGCTGGGTACAACGAGGGCAATGTCGGCGACGTGCACTTCGAGGAGGCGGCCGAGGTCGCCAGTCTGATCACGCCGGTCCCGGGCGGGGTCGGGCCGATGACGATCGCGCTGCTGCTCGAGCAAGCGGTCGACGCGGCCGAGGCACAGCTGGGTTAGCGGTCGCACCCGCCGTCCTTGTCGGGCCGCGAGTGCGGCCGGGCCAGATCGTCGATGCCCTTGTAGGCGTACGGATCGGTGCCGGCGACCATCACGATGTCGCGGTAGTCGTGCTTGCCGACGTGAACGCCGGCCGGTACGGACTGCCAGGGGAGCAGCGACTCCGCGCTCATGTAGTGGTTGGCGAGGACCCGGCGGAGTCCGTGCCGGCCGGTGTTCGGCAGTGATCGATGCAACAGGTAACCGTTGAAGATCACCGCCGAGCCCGCCGGTACCTCGACCGGTACGGCGTCGTCGTCGGAGTACGGGAAGTCGAACGCCTCCACCGTGCAGTCGAAGCGCAGGTCGTCCTGCTCCCGATCGGGATAGATGACGCCGCGCCGGTGCGAGCCCGGCAATACCCACAGGCAGCCGTTCTCCACGGTGGCGTCGTCGAGCGCGATCCAGACGGCGGTCAGAGAGCGATCCCTGGTCGGGATGAAGAACTCGTCCTGGTGCCAGGCCTGGCCGGGCTTGCCCTCGGGCTTGATGAACAGCATCGACTGCATCGCCTTCACGTTCGGCCCGATCACGGCGGTCAGCGTCGCGACCACGCGCGGCGCGTGCAACGCTGCCAGGGCCGCGTCGGACGCCTTGTGCGGATGGTGGATGCAGAGGAACTGGCGCAGGACGTCCTCTGCGGGCGCCGGGGCTCCTTCGACGGCGCCCAGGTCGCCGCGGCACAGCTGCTCGGCCGCGGTGTGGAGCTCGGTGACCTGTTCGGGTGGCAGGGCCTGATCGAGGACGACGAAGCCGTCCCGCCGGAAGGACTCGACCAGGTCGTCGGTGATCTCGGTGAAGTGCATCCAGTCACCGTCGCAGGGCACGCCGGGCCCGCCAATGTCGTAAGGAAGCGTTTTACTATCTGTTCGTGACATCGCGACCGCCGGTGATCAGCGTGAACTCCCTCATCCAGATCGCGGACTACGCGCCCGGCGCGACGTACGGTCCGCGCCGGCTGCCGAACTTCGAACTGCTCTGGATCCTGCACGGATCGGCGCTCTGGCGGACCGACGTGTACGACGACGCGGGCGTCCGGCAGACGACCGTCGAGCACGAACTGCGGCCGGGGACGGTAGCGCTGGCGCAGCGCGGGAATCAGGACGCGTATATCTGGGACTGTGATCGCGGGTCGCGGCACGCCTACGTGCATTTCCAGATCGAGGACTTCGGCGACCTCGGCGATCCGCCGAGTTGGCCCTGGGTGCGGTCGATGTCCGATCCGGGTCTGCTAGGGGAGCTGTGCAGCTACTTGCTGGACATGCCCACGCCGGTCCGGGGACTCAGCGATCGGTTGGTGGCGACGATGCTGGAGGTCTTCGTCAGCGCTCCGGACGGCCCGTCCCGCGCGGAGATGCCGGACGCCGTCCGGCGCCTGGCCGATCACGTTGCGACCGTGTGGACCCGGAGTGGACTGCGGATCGTCTCCGTCCCAGAGCTGGCCGCCGCGGCGAACCTGTCGGCGGGACATCTGCACCGGCTGTTCCGGGAGCGGTACGGGTGCGGACCGGCGTACGCGCTGGACCTGATTCGGCTGGCCCGGGCTGCGACAGCTCTCCTGCGGACCAACGCCACGATCGGGGAGATCGCGTCCGATTGCGGGTACAGCAATCCGTACCATTTCTCCCGCCGCTTCACCCTCGCGTACGGCGACCCGCCGGGGACGTTCCGGCGTCGCCGGCAGCTGTCCGATCCACTCGCGCCGGTCCGGGAGGCCGGGCTGCTTCCGCTGGCCCGCCGGCTCCTCGGGGCCGCCCGGAACGGCTGACGCACGTGCACGATCCGAGACGGCTGTCCACTCCTTGATTACCCTGGCCTAGGGTTGGGGGAGACGAACCAAGGAGGCGAGCACGTGGCGGTACGGGCGATCCGGGGTGCCACCCAGCTGGACGTGGACGAGCGCGAGCACCTGCTCGAGCGGTCCGCGGAGCTGGTGAAGGCGGTCCTGGAGGCGAACGATCTGGAGAACGAGGATCTGATCAGCATCCTGTTCACCGTCACGTCGGATCTGCGTTCGGAGTTCCCGGCCGTCGCGGGCCGGCAGATCGGGCTGACCGACGTACCGCTGATGTGCATGCAGGAGATCCCGGTGCCGCACGCGCTGCCCCGCGTGGTCCGGCTGATGGTGCACACCGACACGCCCCGCTCCCGCGACAAGATCCAGCACGTCTACCTCCACGGCGCCGTAGCGCTCCGCCCGGACCTGACCGGCGCCCAGTGACCGAATTACGTGGTCCGGTTCGGATCGTCGGCACCGGACTCATCGGTACGTCGATCGGCCTGGCGCTGGCGCGACTGGGCGTCGTCGTAGAGCTCGTCGACGGGAACCCGGACAACGCGCTGATGGCCGAGCGGATCGGCGCCGGCTCGCGGATGGTGCAGATCGAGCCGCAATTGGTCGTGGTCGCAGTGCCGCCGGACCACGTCGGCGCCGTGGTCGCCGAGCAGCTCGAGCAGACCGACGCGGTCGTCACCGACGCGGCGAGCGTGAAGTCCAAGCCACTCGCCGACGCCCGCCGGCTGACCGGTGACCTCAGCCGGTACGTCGGCAGTCACCCGATGGCCGGCTCCGAGCGGAACGGTCCGCTGGCCGGGCGCGCCGACCTCTTCGACGGCGCCACCTGGGCGATCACCCCGCACGAGACGAGCGCTCCCGAAGCGGTCGACCTGGTACGCCGGCTCGCCGAGGCCGCCGGCGCCCGGACCGTCGAGATGTCCGTCGAGGACCATGACCTCGGCGTCGCGCGGGTGTCCCACCTGCCACACCTGATGTCCGCACTGGCGGCGGGGACACTGGCGGACGCGCCGTCGTCCCATCTGGAGCTGTCCGGTCAGGGCGTCCGCGACGTCACCCGGATCGCGGCCGGCGACCCGACGCTGTGGACCCAGATCGTGTCCGCGAACTCGGGTGCGCTGACCGGACTGCTGGAGCAGATCCGGGGCGAGCTCGACCGGCTGCTCGTTGCCTTGGGCAAGGAAGAGGCCGGCGACGAGCTGACCGCGATCCTCGGCCAGGGCGTCTCCGGCGCGGTCCGCGTGCCGGGCAAGCACGGTACGCCGCACATCGACCTGGTCACCGTCCTCGTGACGATCCCGGACCGGCCCGGCCAGCTGGCCAAACTGTTCGCCGACGCGGCCGAGTCCGGCGCCAACGTCGAAGACCTCCGCATCGACCACAGCCCCGGCCGCCCGGTCGGTGAGGTCGAACTCGCCGTCAAACCCGCCTCCGTCGACCAGCTGGTCGACGTCCTCACCGACCGCGGCTGGGTGGTCCACCGCTAGTTCTGTCCCCATCCGAAGGTAATCTTCGGGGCATGATCATCGCTGTGGACGGCCCGAGCGGCTCCGGTAAATCGAGCACCGCCCGCGGAGTGGCCACCCGGCTCGGACTGCGGTTCCTCGACACCGGGGCGACGTACCGGGCGGTGACCTGGTCGGCGGTCGAGCACGGGCTGGATCTGGACGACACCGGCGCGGTCGCGCAGCGCGCCCGGGACCTGAGGCTGGAGATCAGCACCGACCCGGGCCACCAGTTCGTGATTGCCGACGGGACCGACGTCACGGCCGCGATCCGGGAGCCGCGGATCAGCGAGGTGGTCTCGAAGATCGCCACCAATCTCGAGGTGCGCAAGGAGCTGATCCGGCGGCAGCGGGCGATCATCGACAACGCGCAGCCGAGCGGCGGGATCGTGGTCGAGGGCCGCGACATCGCCACCGTGGTCGCGACCGACGCCGAGCTGAAGGTGCTGCTCACCGCCGACCAGGAGGCCCGGATGGCGCGCCGCGGCGCCCAGGTCGGCTCGTTGACCGCGGAGCAGTTGCGTGACCAGATCGTCCGGCGGGATGCCGACGACTCGACCGTTTCGGAGTTCCAGGTCGCCTCCGACGGCGCGGTCACCGTCGACTCGACCTACCTGACCCTGGAAGAAGTCATCGATGTGATCAGCCGTCTAGCCAAGGAGGCTGTTCCCCAGGGCCAGGAGTCATGACGGCGGAAGTCACCGGGCACAAGGATCTGCCCCGCACCGACGATCTGCCGCCGCTGCCGTACCGCATCGCGCTGCCGATGCGGAAGCTGGCCAAGCCGTACTTCTTCCGTAAATACAAGCTGACCATCCACCACGAGGACCGGTTCCCGCTGACCGGTCCGCTGCTGATGGCGCCGAACCACCTGAGTCTGCTGGACGGCCCGTTGCTCGGGGCGATCGCGCCGCGGATGCTGCATCAGCTCGGCAAGATCGAGGTGTTCGGCGGCCTGCAGGGTGTGCTCCTGCGCCGGGTCGGCCAGATCCCGGTCGACCGGTCGACGTACGACGTGCTCGCGGTCCGGAGGTCGATCAAGGTCCTGCGGGACGGCCGGGTGCTGAATATCTACCCCGAAGGCACCCGTGGCCCCGGCGACTTCAGCCGGATCCGCAGCGGCGTGGCGTACCTGGCCATGGTGACCGGGGCCCCGATCCTGCCGGTCGCCTTGATGGGGACCAGGCTGCCGGCGGGCGACATCGAGGGGTTCCCACCGGCCGGAAGCCGGGTCGACGTGGTGTATGGCGAGCCGTTCGCCGTGGACCGCGTACCCTTTCCTAGGAGACATTCCGACGTACAGGCGGTTGCCGACCACATCGGTGACGTGCTGCGCGCCCATGTGAAGGCGGCCGTCGAAGAAACCGGCCACCCGCTTCCGGGCTGGCGAGACCAGAAGGACCCTGATGACTGACCTGCCCACCGAAGTACCGACGCACGAGCGGGAGGACACCGGCCCGTTGCCGGTCCTCGCGATCGTCGGCCGGCCGAACGTGGGGAAGTCCACGCTGGTCAACCGCATCATCGGCCGCCGCGAGGCGGTCGTGGAGGACACCCCGGGCGTGACCCGGGACCGGGTGTCGTACGACGCCGACTGGGCCGGCCGCGAGTTCACGGTCGTCGACACCGGCGGCTGGGACCCGGACGCGGTCGGCATGGCCGCCCTGGTCGCCGCCCAGGCCGAGGTTGCGATCAACGCTGCCGACGCGGTCCTGTTCGTGGTCGATGCCGTCGTCGGCATCACCGACGCCGACGAGGCCGTCGTCCGGGTGCTGCGCAAGTCCGGCAAGCCGGTCGTCCTCGCGGCGAACAAGGTCGACGACCAGCGGATCGAGTCCGAGGCGATGAACCTGTGGGGCCTCGGCATCGGCGAGCCGTTCCCGGTCTCCGCGATGCACGGCCGCGGCACGGGCGACCTGCTCGACGCCGTACTCGCGGCGCTGCCCGAAGCGCCGCCGGAGCGCGACGGTGAGGTCGGCGGACCGCGACGGGTCGCGATCGTCGGGAAGCCGAACGTGGGCAAGTCCTCGCTGCTGAACAAGGTCGCCAAGGAGGACCGGGTCGTCGTCAGCGACGTCGCCGGGACCACGGTCGACCCGGTCGACGAGCTGATCACGCTCGGCGGCAAGGAGTGGCGGTTCATCGACACCGCCGGCATCCGGCGCAAGGTGAAGAACACCCAGGGCCACGAGTACTACGCCTCGCTGCGGACCAATGCGGCGATCGAGCGGGCCGAGGTGGTCGTGGTCGTCATCGACGCCTCGGAGTCGATCACCGAGCAGGACCTGCGGATCATGAACGCGGTCGAGGAAGCCGGCAAGGCGCTGGTGATCGCGTACAACAAGTGGGATCTGATGGACGAGGAGCGGCGCTACTACCTGGAGCGCGAGATCGACCGCGACCTGGTGCAGTTCCGCTGGGCGCCGCGGGTCAACATCAGCGCGCTCACCGGCTGGCACATGGAGAAGCTCGTGCCCGCGGTCGAGGCGGCGCTCGAGGGCTGGCAGACCCGTGTCCCGACCGGCCAGCTGAACGCGTTCCTGGGCCGCCTGGTGGCTGCCCACCCGCACCCGGTCCGCTCGGGCAAGCAGCCGAAGATCCTCTTCGGCACCCAGGCCACGACCATGCCGCCGACGTTCGCGATCTTCACCTCCGGCCAGATCGAACCCTCCTACCAGCGCTTCATCGAACGCCGCCTGCGTGAGGACTTCGGCTTCGTCGGCAGCCCCGTCCACGTCCAGATCCGGGCCCGCCAGAAGAACAAGAAACGCTGACATCACCGGGTGAGAACCACCCGATCGGATGATGTAAGGTTTACCCCGGTTCGCTCTTCGGAGCGGCCATCGGGCTGTGGCGTAGTTTGGTAACGCGTCTGGCTGGGGGCCAGAAGACCGCAGGTTCAAATCCTGTCAGCCCGACCACGAAGAGGGGCGCCGACGCTGTCGGTGCCCCTCTCTGGTTTCGCCCGCCGGGTCAGTGCACCCCGGCGAGCTCCTTCTCCTCCGGTTCGTCGGGCACCTGCAGGGACTCGCCTTCGATGTCGACCCTCGGCGTGATCCGGTCCAGCCACTTCGGGAACCACCAGGCGCGGTCGCCGAGCAGGCTGAGGATGGCGGGGACCAGGGTCATCCGGACCACGAAGGCGTCGATGAGTACGCCGATGGTCAGGCCGAAGCCGATGGCCTTGATGATGGGGTCGTCGACCAGGATGAAGCCGGCGAAGACCGACGCCATGATCAGGGCGGCGGCGGTGACGACGCGGGCGCCGTGGCCGAGGCCCTGGACGGCGGCGTCGTTCGCGTGCCGGCCCTGGACGAACTCCTCGCGGACCCGGGACACGATGAACACCTCGTAGTCCATCGCCAGCCCGAACAGGATGCCCATCATGATGATCGGCAGGAAGCTCACCAGCGGACCGGGGGAGTCGATCCCGACCAGCTTCGCCAGGTGCCCCTGCTGGAACACCGCGACGGTGATCCCGAACGTCGCCCCGATCGTCAGCACGAAACCGAGCGTCGCCTTCAACGGCACCAGCACCGACCGGAACGCCAGCAGCAACAGCAGGAACGACAACCCGATCACCACGAACAGGTAGATCGGCAACGCGTCGGACAGTTTGTTCGACACATCGATCCCGACCGCCGTGTTACCGGTCACCGAGATGCTCGCGTCTCCGGCAGCGAGCGGTTTCACCGCTGACCGCAGGTTCTTGACCAGGTCAGAGGTCTGCTCGCTGGCCGGTCCGCTCTTCGGGATCACCTGCAGCAACCGCGTCGTACCGTCCTGGCTCGCCGCCGCCGGCTGTGCCGCCACGACATCGGGCAAGCCTTGTGCCTTCTCGAGCACCTGCTGTGCGAGGGCGTTCGACGTCGCGGCGTCGTTGCTCTTCACAACGACCACCAGCGGACCGTTCGCGCCCGGCCCGAACGCCGCCGCGGTCAGGTCGTACGCGACCCGCTGGTTGCTGCCGGCCGCCGCCGACGCGCCGTCCGGAAGCGCGAGCTGCATGTCCTTCGCCGGGATCGCCAGGAACCCGAGCCCGATGATGCCAACGGCAACGATCGGCACCCGGAACCGCGTCACCAGCCGGCCCCACCGGAAGCCGAAGCCCTCCTTGTGCACCGCTGCGGTCGGCGCCTTCCGCAGCTTCCGCGGCAGCACCCGGTTCCCGACGAACCCGAGCAGCGCGGGCAGCAGCGTCAAGGCGACCAGTACTGCGGTCAGCACCGTCGCCGCGGCTGCCAGCCCCATCGCGGTCAGGAACGGTACTCCGACCACCGACAACCCGGCGAGCGCGATCACCACGGTCGCGCCGGCGAACAACACCGCCGACCCGGCTGTCGCGGTCGCCCGCGCGACGGACTCCTCCGGATCCATCCCCTCGCCCAGCTGCGCCCGGTGCCGCGAACTGATGAACAACGAGTAGTCGATCCCCACCGCGAGCCCGAGCATCAACGCCAGGATCGGAGCCGTCGACGACACGTCGGTGAACGCGGTGACGATGAACAACCCGGCCATCCCGGCCAGTACGCCGAGCAACGCCGTCACCAGCGTCATGCCCGCGGCGACGAGCGATCCGAACGTGACGACCAGTACGACGGCCGCCACCGCGACACCGATGACCTCGGTCGCACCGATCTCCGGGACTCCGGCCTTGATCTGTCCGCCCGGGACCACCTTGAGATCGCCCGTGCTCAGTCCGCTCAGACCGTCGTACCCGTCGACGCTCTCGTGCGACAGTTCGTCGGCCGGCTTGTCGAACTGGACGCTGATCAGCCCCGTCGTACCGTCCGGGCTGATCGCCTTGCTGGTGAACGGGTCGACCGCGCCGATCACCTCGGGCACCTTCGTGACCTTGGCGACGGTCGCGCCGACCGCGGCCTTCACAGTCGGGTCCGCGAGCGTCTTGCCGGCCGGCGCCTTCACCACGACCGTGGAGGACGCGCCGCTCGCGGCCGGCAGCTCCTGCTTGAGCGCATCGAGCGCACGCTGCGACTCGGTGCCCGGGATCGAGAACGTGTTCGCGGTCTTGCCGCCGAGCGTCAGCGCGCCGACCCCCAGCAGGACGAGGAACAGCGCCCACACAGCGGCGACGAGCCGCCGGCGCTGGTAGGAGAACCGGCCGAGCCGGTACAGCAGATTGGCCATCGGAAAGTGCGTCCGTTCGAGTCGGTACGGCGTGCGGGCAGGGGTGATCGTCCGCCGGCGGCGGAGAGCGGGATTCCAGATCTCAGGCGCGGCGGAGGAGTCTCCGCAGGGCGATGTCGCAGAGTCTTCGGAGTTCGTCGTCGGTGCGCTCGCCGGAGTGCCGGCACTCGCCGAGCAGCCCGTTGATCGCGAACTTCGCCAGGTCGTGCTCGAGCGGGTCGTCGGACCCGGCCATGTACTGCGTCAGCTGCATGCCGTCCCCGACCAGTTGCCCGACCTCGGGCATCTCCTCGATCACGGGGAGGATGTCCTGCAGCACGTCGACGACGCCGCGGTGCTCGACGGCGAGGTCGATGAAGCTCTGGATGGCGAGCTCCTGCGCGTCGGCCCGGGACAGCTCGGCCGCGGCCTTGACGAGCTCGGCAACGTCGGCGGCGGCGGGCTCGAGGACGGCCGCGAGCACAGCCGGCTTGCCGCTGAAGTGGTACAGCACCGTCGCCTTCGAGCAGCCGGCCGCGGTCGCGATGTCCTGCAGTGACGTCGCGTTGTAGCCGCGGACCTGGAACAGGTGCATCGCCTGCCGGACGATCTCGCGCCTGGTCCGCTCCCGGGCGGGGGTGGTGACTGCCATGTCAGCATCTTGCCTGACCGATCGGCCAGTTTTCAACCGATCGGTCAGGATTGTGTCCCGGTTCACGCGCTGGCCTCGATTTGCTTGCGGTGTAATCCTGTAATCCAGGAGGCTAGGCGATGGCTGAAGAGATTGCCGGGGACGACGTCCTCGATGCGTACTCCCGGGTGGTCTCGGGGGTGGCGGAACACCTGATCCCGCGGGTCGCCAGCCTGCGGATCCACAGCCGGCGCGGCGACTCGTCCGGCTCGGCCGTGGTGCTGACCGGCGACGGGCACCTGCTCACGAACGCCCACGTGGTCGGCGACGGCTCGGAGGCGTCCGCGGAGTTCGCCGACGGTACGACGGCCCAGGCCCAGGTCATCGGGGTCGATCGGCTCTCCGATCTCGCCGTACTGCGGGCCGACCGGGAGATCCCGGATCCGCCGGAGTACGGCGACGCCGACCATCTGAAGGTCGGGAACCTGGTGGTTGCCGTGGGCAACCCGCTCGGCCTGGCCGGGAGCGTGACCGCCGGCGTCGTGAGCGCACTCGGCCGGTCGCTGCCGGTCCAGAGCGGCTCGGCGCAGCGGATCATCGAGGACGTCATCCAGACCGATGCCGCGCTGAACCCGGGCAACTCGGGCGGAGCGCTGGCCGACGGCAACGGCCGGGTGATCGGCATCAACACCGCGGTCGCGGGGATCGGGCTCGGCCTGGCCGTCCCGATGAATCCGACGACACGCCGCATCATCTACTCGCTGCTGCACGACGGCCGCGTGCGCCGCGGGTACCTCGGCCTGGTCACCAAGCCCGCCCCGCTGCGCCCGGCGCTGGCGGAGCGGTTCGGCCAGCGCACGGCCCTTCGGGTCGTCGAGGTGATCCAGGCGAGCCCGGCCGCCGCCGCGGGCCTTCGGCAAGGCGATCTGGTACTCGCGGTCAACGGCGTACCGCTCCGCGACGCCCAATCCCTGCAGCGGCAGCTGTTCGAGGACGCGATCGCCCGCCGTACCGAGATCACCGCGATCCGGAACAACGCCCTGGTCGACGTCATCGCCTACCCGGGTGAGCTCACCGATCGTTGAGGCCGGCCCGGAGGAGCACGCAGGTCCCGGGCTTGAGCGGTGCGCCGGGGAAGACGAAGTCCCGGGTGACCTCGGTGAAGCCGAACTGTTTGTTGAGTTCGAGGATGACGCTGTTCGCCTGGTTGGCGAAGTAGTAGACGGCGTCCGCGCGCTCCGCGGTCCATCGGATCCGGTCCCGGGTGAGAAGTTCGCCGATGCCGTGCCGGCGCCAGTCGGGGGAGACGATCAGCCCGATCAGGTAGTACCCGGACGGGGCAGTCGTCGGCGGGTCGTCGGGGGAGAGTTCGTGAGGGATCACGCCGCCGTACCCGACCACCTCGCCGTCGACGACCGCGACGGCGATGTACCGGTCGGGGTCGGCGAGGTCGGCCACCAGCCGCTCGCGCCGGTCCGCCGCAGACCCACCGGTCCGCGACACGATCAGGTCGGCGCACACCTGCAGATCAGCGATCTCCGCCGGCCGAACCACGACGTCGACAGACCGCCGGCTGACACCGGGCTGATACTCCGCGAATCCACTCACGGCCTCAGCCTAGGATCAGCCGGGTGGACGAGCTGATGCGAGGGGTCGACGAACTCTACGAGCGAGCTGTGTTCAACGGCGAGTACGACGACCTGCAAGCAGCGGACCGTGCCCTCGACCTGGTGGAAGCGCGCCTGTTCGTGCAGCGCGGCCGGATCCTGCACTGCCGCTTCCTGGAGTCCCGCGTCGAGCAGCCCGGCGAGCTGGCTGCCTTCGAGCGGGCAGCGGACCTTTACGCTGCCGGGGACGACCAGCGCGGTGAGGCTGAGGCGCGGTTCTGGATCGGCTGCTTCCATCAGGTCGTCCGGGACGACAACCCGACCGCCATACCGTTCCTCAGGACCGCCGCCGACCTCGCGCGCGCGACCGGCGACCAGCTCACGCTCTCCTATGCGCTTCGGCACCTCGGCATTGCTGCCCACATCTCCGGCGCCTACGACGAGGCCCGCGAGCTCCTGGAAGAGTCGACGGATCTCCGCCGCGCCCTCGGCTTCACCGCCGGCGTGGCCGCCAACCTCGTCGGCCTCATCTACCTGGCACTGGCACAGAACCGCCCTGATGACGCGCGCCGACTAGCCACAGAGGCAGCCGACCTGGCAACCTCCGCGGACGCCACGAAGATCGCAGAGCAAATCACCGAGGCCAGCACCCATCTCCCGTGAACGCCTTCTCACGGCAGCTCGTCCTCCACGAGGCCGATGTGGGGAGAGAGATAGGTGTCGGCCTGCGGAGCTACCACTCCGCGTCTCATCACCCAGGTGATCCAGCGGTTCCCGTCCTCGCCCCGAGCCTCGTCGTCGTAGATGTGCAGCAGGCCGTACGACCATGGCGCCAGCTCCGCAACGCGCCGGAACGCCTCGACGACCGGGTCCTGGCGGTGATTCCGCAACCCAGCCAGCCACAGGTGCGCCGACCCGTTCACGACTCGGAGATCCGCAACCTGCAGATCGTTGCGCACGTCGGCGATCGCCTCCGTAACGGCGTCGTACGCCGCCTTGCTGAGGTCGTCGGCCGGGCCGCTCCGAGCCCAGTCGTCCCGGGAGTCCCGGAGCGTGGCCCAGCCGTGGTACTCGAACACGCCTACCAGCCGCGCTTGCGCCACTCTGCGACGTTGGGGCGGTCGGCGCCGAGGGTGGTGTCGGAGCCGTGACCGGGGTAGACCCAGGTCTCGTCGGGGAGCTGGTTGAACAGCTTGCTCTCGACGTCGTTGATCAGCGACGTGAACCGCTCCGCGTCACCCTGCGTGTTCCCGACGCCGCCAGGGAACAGCGAGTCGCCCGTGAACAGGTGCGGCGCGCCGTCCGGGTCGTCGTACACCAGCGCGATCGAGCCTGGCGTGTGGCCGACGAGGTGGATCACGCGGAGGCTGCACTGGCCCACGGCGATGTGGTCGCCGTCGTCGACGAGCTGGTCGGTCGGGACCGGGATGCCCTCGGCGTCGTACCGCCCGGCGACGGTGGTGGCGCCGGTCCGCGCGACCACCTCGGCCAGCGCCTCCCAGTGGTCCTGATGGCGGTGCGTGGTGACGACCCGGGCGAGGCCGCCGTCGCCGATCAGCCCGAGCAGGGTGTCCGCGTCGTTCGCGGCGTCGATCAGGACCTGTTCGTCGGTCTGCCGGCAACGCAGCAGGTAGGCGTTGTTGTCCATCGGCCCGACGGCGACCTTGGTGATCATCAACCGGGCCAGCTCGTGGGTCTGAGCCGGTCCGCCGACCTTGACGTTTCCGTGGTACTCCGGCATGCGCTTGCTCCCTGGATGTCGGTGATACAGGCGATCCTCGCACTGTTGGCGGCCGGGTGCGCGGACCACCCTCGGCGATCGAATATACTTTCGAAGCGCTCGCCGGATCCGGCGGCGGAAGTTTTTGTCGGTGGGCCTCGTTAGCATGACGGGGCATGCCCCGGATACCCTCGAGAACGGCTGAGAGTGAGCTTGTGTCTGACCGTCTGATCGTGCGCGGAGCACGTGAGCACAACCTGAAGGACGTCTCGGTCGACCTGCCCCGGGACGCCATGATCGTCTTCACCGGACTGTCCGGCTCCGGCAAGTCCAGCCTGGCCTTCGACACGATCTTCGCCGAGGGCCAGCGGCGCTACGTCGAGTCGCTCTCGGCGTATGCGCGTCAGTTCCTGGGCCAGATGGACAAGCCCGACGTCGACTTCATCGAGGGCCTGTCACCGGCCGTCTCGATCGACCAGAAGTCCACCTCGCGCAACCCGCGGTCGACCGTCGGCACGATCACCGAGGTCTACGACTACCTCCGGCTGCTGTTCGCCCGCGCCGGGCGGCCGCACTGCCCGGAGTGTGGCGAGCCGATCGCGCGGCAGACGCCGCAGCAGATCGTCGACCGGGTGCTCGAGCTCGAGGAGGGCACCCGGTTCCAGGTGCTCGCCCCGGTCGTCCGCGGCCGCAAGGGGGAGTATCTCGACCTGTTCCGCCAGCTGAGCGGTCAGGGGTTGTCGAGGGCCCGGGTGGACGGCGAGACGATCCAGCTCACCGATCCGCCGAAGCTCGACAAGCAGAAGAAGCACGACATCGACGTGGTCGTCGACCGGCTGGCGGTCAAGAGCTCGGCGAAGCGGCGGTTGACCGACTCGGTCGAGACCGCGCTCGGCCTGGCCAGCGGCCTGCTCGTGCTCGACTTCGTCGACCTGCCGGAGGACGATCCGCACCGGGAGCGCCGCTTCTCCGAGAAGCTCGCCTGCCCGAACGATCACCCGCTCGCGATCGACGAGCTCGAGCCGCGGTCGTTCTCGTTCAACTCGCCGTACGGCGCCTGCCCGGTCTGCACCGGGCTCGGCACGCGGATGGAGGTCGACCCGGAGCTGCTCGTGCCGGACCCGTCCAAGTCGCTGGACGAGGGCGCGATCCAGCCGTGGGCCGGGCAGAACGTCTCGCAGTACTTCGAGCGGCTGCTGGACGCGCTGGCCAAGGACCTGAAGTTCAAGACCAGCACGCCGTTCGGCGAGCTGCCGGCGAAGGCGAAGAAGGCGCTGCTCACCGGCCACGACAAGCAGGTCCACGTCTCGTACCAGAACCGCTACGGCCGCGAGCGGTCGTACTACACCAGCTTCGAAGGCGTGATCCCGTACGTCGAGCGCCGGCACGCGGAGGCGTCCAGCGAGACCGGCCGGGAGCGCTTCGAGGAGTACATGCGCGAGGTGCCGTGCCTGGCCTGCAACGGCGCCCGGCTGAAGCCGATCTCGCTGGCGGTCACCCTCGGCGGGAAGAACATCGCGGAGATCAGCGCGATGTCGATCGACGAGGTGCACGGCTTCCTCACGCAGATGGAGCTGTCGCCGCGGGAGAAGCAGATCGCCGAGCGGGTGGTCAAGGAGATCGGCGAGCGGCTGCGGTTCCTGCTCGACGTCGGTCTGGACTACCTCGCACTGAGCCGGCCGGCGGGTTCGCTGTCCGGTGGTGAGGCGCAGCGGATCCGGCTGGCGACCCAGATCGGCTCGGGTCTGGTCGGCGTGCTGTATGTGCTCGACGAGCCCTCGATCGGCCTGCACCAGCGGGACAACCGGCGGCTGATCGAGACACTCGTCCGGCTGAAGGAGCTGGGCAACACGCTGATCGTCGTCGAGCACGACGAGGACACCATCGACCACGCCGACTGGGTCGTCGACATCGGCCCGGGCGCCGGTGAGCACGGCGGCCAGGTTGTCGTCTCGGGCACGGTCGAAGAGCTGCGCAACCACCCGGACTCGATCACCGGGCAGTACATCTCCGGTCGTCGGGAGATCCCGATCCCGCCGGTCCGGCGACCGCTGACCGAGGGCCGCGAGCTGACCGTCTACGGCGCCCGGCAGAACAACCTCCAGGACATCGACGTGACCATTCCGCTCGGGGTGTTCGTCGCGGTGACCGGGGTGTCCGGGTCGGGCAAGTCGACGCTGGTCAACGACATTCTCTACACCTCGCTGGCGCGGCAGATCTACGGTGCTCGGGCGGTGCCGGGCCGGCACACGAAGATCTCCGGGATGGAGCTGGTCGACAAGGTCATCCACGTCGACCAGTCGCCGATCGGCCGGACCCCGCGGTCGAACCCGGCGACGTACACCGGTGTCTGGGACCACGTCCGCAAGCTGTTCGCGGACACGCCGGAGGCGAAGGTCCGCGGATACCAGCAGGGCCGGTTCTCGTTCAACGTCAAGGGCGGCCGATGTGAGGCGTGCTCGGGTGACGGCACGCTGAAGATCGAGATGAACTTCCTGCCGGACGTCTATGTGCCGTGCGAGGTGTGCCACGGCGCGCGGTACAACCGCGAGACGCTCGAGGTGCACTACAAGGCCAAGACGGTCGCGGACGTGCTGGACATGCCGATCGAGGAGGCGGCGGAGTTCTTCGCCGCGATCCCGGCGATCTCGCGGCACCTGAAGACGCTGGTCGAGGTCGGCCTCGGGTATGTCCGGCTCGGCCAGCCCGCGCCGACGCTGTCCGGTGGTGAGGCACAGCGGGTGAAGCTGGCGTCCGAGCTGCAGCGACGTTCGACCGGCCGCACGGTGTATGTGCTGGACGAGCCGACCACTGGACTGCACTTCGAGGACATCCGCAAGCTGCTCGGCGTGCTGAGCGGTCTGGTGGACAAGGGCAACTCGGTGCTGGTGATCGAGCACAACCTCGACGTCATCAAGACCGCCGACTGGCTGATCGACCTCGGCCCGGACGGTGGCCGCCGCGGCGGCACGCTGATCGCGGAGGGTACGCCGGAGGAGGTCGCGGCGAACCCGGCGTCGTACACCGGCCAGTTTCTCGCCGAGATCCTCGAAGGCCGCGCCGCCAAGCCGAGCGCGAAGCAGGCCGCGGCGAAGGCCCTCCCGGCCAAGAAGACGGCGGTGAAGAAGACCGCAGCCACCAAGACCGCCGCTACCAAGAAGACAGCCACCAAGACGGCGGTGGCCAAGAAGACCGTGAAGAAGGCGGCGCCTGCGAAGAAGGCCGCGGCCAGGAAGCGCGTCGCCGGCTGAACGTGCTCGACGGGGCCGGGATCTGAGGTCAGCGGCGGAACAGCTGCTGGACCAGGTGGCGGAACCAGGTTCGGCGCGGCGACGGTAGCAAGGCCGCCGGCAGCATGACTGTCGGCGGCTCGGCCAGCGTGACCGGCACCTGCACCATGCGGTCTCCCTGCAACCAGAAGAGATCCGGGCTGCACTGGTCCGGCGCGCCACGATAGGTGGCGGCCACGTACCTCGCCAACCGGTCGGCTGTTTCCTGACCAGCGTCGGCGGGGCAGAAGGCGACAGTGCTCAACCTGGGTACGCCGATCAGCGCGCCCAGCCCGATAGAGGCCTGCGGCAACAAGGTCTCCCGGTCGACGACCGCCATCGAGACGAGTGGATCGTTCTCGCGGCTGAGGACGGCGAACCCGTCGTGCTCGACCGGCCGGAGGCCGGAGATCTGCTGCAGCGTGAGCTGGACCGGGGACGGCACGTTCGGATCGGCGAGCCCCAGCATCGACCGCCGTACGACGGTCAGGCGCCGGAGTTCCGGGCCGGTGCCGACGAACACGACGACCTCGAAGTGGTCGCCGAACGGGATCAGTGCGTCCGCGACCGGACCCGCCGTACGCGCGGACCAGCCGCGTTGCACGAGCAACGCACGCTGGCGTTCGCCGACATCGCCGTAGCGGTGTTCCTCGGTGGCGAGCTCGCCCTCCGCGACGACGGCCCGCAGCCACGCCTCGATCTGTTCGGCCCAGCGATGTTGCGGGAGCTGATCACAACGCTCGATGATCTCGCCGAGCCCGACGACCGCGGACATCTGCAGTGCGCCGCGGCCCCAGCCCACCTCGACCGTCCGCTCGTCGGTGTCGACGACGCACCCCGGCAGCCACATCGGCGCGAGGTCCGCAATCGCGTTCATGACGGTCGAGCCGTCGGTCGTACCCGTCACTCCCTGACCTTCCTCACGACCAAAGTCTGTCAGGGGGCTGGTTCGTCCGTGCGACCTGGCTCGCGTGCGGCGGCAGGTGTTGCCAGCGGATTCACAGCAAACCTTCAAACTGCAGTTCAATCTGCGAGCGGTTGAACCGTTCGGGTCATCCGGTCGTTTGAGTCGGTATATAGCGTTCAACTACTTCGACCAGCAGGCTCTTGGAGGTCCAGATTCATGAGCGATGACACGATGGCACCAGCCACCACACCGCAACCGGCCGAGGCTGTGCCCAGCACAGCGGCGGACGGTCTGCGCGACCGGAGGACGGTGCTCCGCTGCGCGGCTATGGCCGCGCTGGTGGGTGCCAGCGCCCCGATCCTCGCGGCCTGCGGCAGCAGCGACGACGCATCCGGCGGCAGCTCGACACCGTCGGCGACCGGCTCCAGCTCCGCACCGGCTGCGAGCACCCCGTCCTCCAGTGCACCGTCCTCGAGCGCACCGTCGTCGAGTGCACCGGCCGGCGGCGGCACGGTCCTCGGCCCGGTGTCCGACGTACCGGTCGGCGGCGGCAAGGTGTTCACCGACGCGAAGGTCGTGGTGACCCAGCCGACCGCCGGTCAGTACAAGGGCTTCTCGGCCGTGTGCACACACCAGGGCAACATCGTCGGCTCGGTCGAGGACGGACAGATCGTCTGTCCGTTCCACAACAGCCACTTCAAGATCACCGACGGCAGCGTCGCCAGCGGCCCGGCCCAGTCGCCGCTGCCCGCGGTGAACGTCGCGGTCCAGGGCGCCAACATCGTCCAGTCCGCCTGACCCATTTGCTGGGCCGACCAGCCAATTTGATGGGTCCACCAGGCAAATGGGGGGTTCCCCACCCGGAGTCAGGGTGGGGAACCCCCCATTTCATGGGTGAACCAACGAAATGGGGTCAGGGTCAGGGCTGGGCCGGGTCGGCCTTCCCGACGTACAGCAGTTTGTTCGGCGAAGCGTCACCCGGGTCGCCGACCTTGTCCGGCGTCGAGTTGGCGACCAGCGCCGTCGCGACGTCGGCCGGAGTGGCGTCCGGGTGATCGGCCAGGTACAGCGCGATCCCGCCGGCGACGTGCGGCGTGGCCATCGACGTACCGCTCATCTTCGCGGTTGCGTCCGGGTCGGTGATGCCGACCGAGGTGATGTCGACACCCGGTGCGAACAGGTCGACGCACTTGCCGAAGTTCGAGAACGACGCCCGGTGGTCCTGGTCGTCGGTCGCGCCGACCGTGATCGCCGAAGGCTCCCGTGCCGGCGAGCTCTGGCAGGCGTCCGCGCCGTCGTTGCCAGCAGCAACGGCATAGGTAACGCCGGCGCCGACCGACGCCTTCACCGCCGCGTCCAGCGCGTCGTCGGCGCCGCCGCCCAGGCTCATGTTCGCCACGGCGGGCTTCTTGGCGTTCTTGGTCACCCAGTCGATCCCGGCCACCACTGACTCGGTCGAACCGGATCCGGTGCAGTCCAGCACGCGGACCGCGATCACCTTCGCGCCCTTGGCCAGGCCGTACGTCGTCCCCGCGATCGTGCCGGCCACGTGGCTGCCGTGCCCCATGCAGTCGACACCGTTCTGGCCGTCGCCGACGGTGTCGGTGCCGACCGACGCGCGGTCGCCGAAGTCCTTGTGCTTGGCGTAGATGCCGGTGTCGATCACGTACACGTTCACGTTGTCGGCGGTGGTCGACGCCTCGTACTTCTTGTCCAGCGGCAGGTCGCGCTGGTCGGCGCGGTCCAGGCCCCACGGCGGGTCGTCCTGGCTGACCGTGATCTTCTGGTTCTGCTGCACGAACGCGACCCGCGAGTCACCGGCGAGCTTCTTCGCCTGGTCCTCGCTCATGCTCGCGGAGAAGCCCTTGATGGAGGAGTCGTACTGGTCCTTGACCTTGACGTCGTAACTCGACGCCAGGCTCTGCGTGGTGACACGGGTCTGGGCCTGCGAACGCTGGCCGGCGAGTACGACGATGTAGCTGCCGGGGATCGCGTTCGAACTGCCGGCGCCGCGGATGGACGCAGTACCGGTAGGCGCCTGCTGTGCCGCGTTGCTGCCGGCCGCGGTCGCGACGATGCCGGTGACCGCGAGCGCTGAAGCCGCGACTGCGCCGAGTAGGGCGCGCGGCCTGCTCAGGGATGGGGACATGGGCGGAACTCCCTCGAGTCAGCGCAAGGCCTTGTTGCCTCACGCAAAGGTCCTGCACATCTACCCTGAGTCACACGCTAGAGACGACGCTCATCCCAACCGGGGGTCAAACCGGGCTTATGGGTGAACCCGCAACACGACCGCAACGTTCACTGCGTTTGCCGCGCCTGATGGTTGGCGTACTTACGAGCGGCGAATTGGTACGCCTCTCGAACCAACGGGACGAGCTGCTCCAGCTCGATCGGATTCACGATGGCAACCCAGTACTGGGCGGCGTAGAACGGGTGCGGCATGAGGGTGTTCCGTGTCGTGTAGTCGTGGCCCGAGTCGAGGACCCAGTCGGCGTCGCGTTCGGTCGGCGCCGGTCCGAGGAGCGAGGTGTACGTCGCCTTGGTGAGCCCGACGTTCAGCCGCCAGGCACCGGGCTCGTCGAGCCGGGACACCTTCTCGTAGTGGTCGCCGGTGACAATGGTGGCGAAGGGCTGCTGGCGCTCCGGTGGGAGGTCGGCGGCCGGGTCGTAGAGGTAGAACAGGTCGTCCTGGGCCTCGAGCACCCGGACACCGTCGTACGCGCGGATCGTCCGATCCAGTTCGTCGATCGTCATACCTTCAAGTCTGTCATTGAAGCAGCAGTAGAGACTTTGCCGGAATTCCGGATTTGTCGGCGACCCGAACTAGGGTGGTTGGGTGGCTGACCCGTCCTCCTACCGTCCCGCTCCGGGATCGATTCCCGACTCACCCGGCGTCTACCGTTTCAGCGACTCCGGCGGGCGGGTGATCTACGTCGGCAAGGCGAAGAACCTGCGGGCCCGGTTGTCGTCGTACTTCCAGGATCTGGTGAACCTGCATCCCCGCACGCAGGCGATGGTCACCACGGCCGCGAAGGTCGAGTGGACCGTGGTCGCCAGCGAGGTCGAGTCGCTGCAGCTGGAGTACTCCTGGATCAAGGAGTACGACCCGCGCTTCAACGTGAAGTACCGCGACGACAAGTCGTACCCGTGGCTCGCGATCACCCTCAACGAGGACTACCCGCGGGTGATGGTCGGCCGCGGCCAGAAGAAGAAGGGCGTGCGGTACTTCGGTCCGTACAGCCATGCCTGGGCGATCCGCGAGACCGTCGATCTGCTGCTCCGGGTGTTCCCGATGCGCTCGTGCAGCAAGGGCGTCTTCAATCGGCACCGTCAGATCGGCCGGCCGTGCCTGCTCGGGTACATCGGCAAATGCGCCGCGCCGTGCACCGGTCAGGTGACCCAGGACGAGCACCGCAAGATCGTCGAGGACTTCGCCGCCTTCCTCTCCGGCCAGACCGCGACGTACGTGCGCCGGCTGGAGAAGGAGATGAAGGCAGCCGCCGCCGAGCTGGAGTACGAGCGGGCCGCGAAGATCCGCGACGACCTGGCCGCGCTGGAGAAGGCGCTGGCCAAGAACGCGGTCGTCCTCGGCGACGGCACCGACACCGACGTGATCGCGTTGAGCGAGGACCCGCTCGAGGTCGCGGTCCAGATCTTCTACGTCCGCGGCGGCCGGATCCGTGGTGAGCGCGGCTGGATCGCCGACAAGGCGGACGGTACGGCGACCACCGGCGATCTCGTCTCGCGCTTCATCCAGCAGATGTACGCCGACGACTCGGTCGACGCGATCCCGCGCGAGATCCTGGTCCCGACGATCCCGGAGGACGCCGACGCGCTGACCGAGTGGCTCGAGGGGATGCGCGGCGCCCGGGTGTCGATCCGGGTCCCGCAGCGCGGCGACAAGAAGGCCCTGATGGAGACCGTCGAGCGGAACGCGCTGCAGACGCTGACCATGCACAAGACCAAGCGGGCCAGCGATCTGACCACCCGCAACCAGGCGCTCGAGGAGATCCAGGCCGGCCTCGACCTGCCCGAGGCGCCGCTGCGCCTGGAGTGCTACGACGTCTCGAACCTGCAGGGCACCGAGGTGGTGGCCTCGATGGTCGTCTTCGAGGACGGACTGCCCCGCAAGAGCGAGTACCGGCGCTTCGTGATCAAGGGCGTCGACGGCCAGAACGACGTCGCCTCGATCGCCGAGGTGCTGACCCGCCGCTTCAAGCGTCTCCTGGACGAGCGCGCGACGCTGACCGGCGACGAAGACCCGAACGGCGCGCTGATCGACCCCGAGACCGGGCGGGCGAAGAAGTTCTCCTACGCGCCGGGTCTGGTCGTCGTCGACGGCGGTCCGCCGCAGGTCGCGGCGGCCCGGCAGGCGATGGACGAGCTCGGATTGGGCGACATCCCGGTGTGTGGTCTGGCCAAGCGGCTCGAAGAGGTCTGGCTGCCCGACGAAGAGGATCCGGTCATCTTCTCCCGGACGTCCGAGGGCCTCTATCTGCTCCAGCGGCTGCGCGACGAGGCGCACCGTTTCGCGATCACCCACCACCGCAGCCGCCGGTCGAAGTCGATGGTCGAGAGCACCCTCGACGAGGTGCCAGGGCTCGGCGAGGTCCGGCGGAAGACCCTGCTGCGGCACTTCGGGTCGCTGAAGAAGTTGCGCGGGGCGACGATCGACGAGGTGGCGGAGCTGCCCGGATTCGGGCCGCGGCTGGCCGAGTCCGTCGTACTCGCGGTTAACGCTGCCGCAACGAAGGCGGAAACCGGCCGTGCGCCGTCGGTGAATACCGCCACGGGCGAGATACTGGGCGACGACGTACCGGCGCCGGCCGGACAGCGGCCGGTTGATACGGCCGACGGGGATCCCAGGGAGAACTGAGAACAGATGGACGACACGGGCGGCAACCTCATCATCGTGTCCGGGATGTCCGGCGCGGGACGGAGCTCCGTCGCCGACGTACTGGAGGACCTCGGCTGGTTCGTGGTCGACAACCTGCCGCCGATGTTCCTGACGACGCTGGTCGAGCAGGTCATCGGCACCGGCGCGGCGCCCCGGCTCGCGGTCGTGGTCGACGTCCGGACCGGCTTGTTCTTCGAGGAACTGAGCTCGGCCATCCACGACCTGCGGGTGAAGGGTTATCGCCCGCTGACGCTGTTCCTGGAGGCCTCCGACGACGTCATCGTGCGCCGGCAGGAGAGCGTCCGCCGGCCGCACCCGCTGCAGGGCGAGGGCCGGTTGCTGGACGGCATCCAGCGCGAGCGCGAGCTGCTCGGCGACATCCGGGCCGGCGCCGACCTGGTCATCGACACCTCGAGCCTGAACATTCATCAGCTCGCCGCGAAGATCGTGAACGCGTTCGGCGACGAGGAGAACGCCGAACTCCGGGCGACCGTGGTGTCGTTCGGGTTCAAGTACGGCATCCCGGTGGACGCCGACGTCGTCGCCGACATGCGTTTCATCCCGAACCCGTACTGGCAGCCCGACCTGCGCCCGATGACCGGGCAGGACAAGCCTGTGTCAGACTTCGTGCTCGGCCATCCGCTGGCCCAGCAGTTCCTGCAGAATTACGTGGACGTGCTGGACACCCTGCGGACCGGCTACCTGAACGAGGGCAAGCGCTTCGTCACCGTCGCGATCGGCTGTACCGGGGGTAAGCACCGCAGTGTCGCGATGGCCGAGGAGATCGCCCGCAGGCTGCGCGAGAGAGGTTCACCGACGTTGGTCGTGCATCGAGATCTGGGGCGGGAGTGACGCGATCTCCCAAGGTCGTCGCACTTGGTGGGGGACACGGCTTGGCCGCCTCTCTTTCCGCGCTGAGGCACGTCACCGATCAGCTGACCGCGGTGGTCACCGTCGCCGACAACGGTGGGTCGTCGGGGCGTCTGCGTCAGGAGCTCGGCGTACTGCCGCCCGGGGATCTTCGGATGGCCCTGGCCGCGCTGTGCCGCGACGACGAGTGGGGCCGCACCTGGGCCAACGTGTTGCAGCATCGCTTCCGCAGCAACGGTGAGCTGCACGACCACGCGGTCGGCAACCTGCTGATCGTCGCGCTGTGGGAGCTGCTCGGCGAGGCCGTCGACGGGCTCGACTGGGTGGCGCGATTGCTCGGTGCACAAGGGCGGGTGCTGCCGATGTCCGCAGTGCCGCTGGACATCACCGCACGAGTGCTCGGGCTGGACCCGGCGCATCCCGAGGCGATCACCGAGATCCGTGGTCAGGCCGAGGTGGCGACCACCGACGGGCACGTGGTCGACGTCGCGCTCGACCCGGCCGACCCGCCCGCCTGCCCGGAGGCACTCGTCGCGATCGCGGAGGCCGACTGGGTCGTCGTCGGCCCGGGCTCATGGTTCACGTCGGTCATCCCGAACCTGCTGGTTCCCGAGCTGTCCCGCGCTCTCGAGCAGACCGGCGCCCGCCGGCTGCTCACCCTGAACCTGGGGGAGCAGAAGGGCGAGACCGACGGCTTCTCACCCGAGACCCATCTCGAGGTGCTGGCCGCGCACGCCCCCGACCTCCGGATCGACGTCGTCCTCGCCGACGCCGGTCACGTGCCCGACCCCGAGTCGCTGCGCCGGACGGCGGAGTCCCTCGGGGCCGAGCTGGTGATCGCCGACATCGCCGACGACGAACGCGATCTGCACCACGACCCGGGCAAGTTGGCGAAGGTCTACCGGGAGATCTTCAGCTAGCCGCTTTCAGTCGAAGTCGGCGTCGACTTCCATCTGCTGGTTGTAGATCTGCTGCCCCTGGGCGTCGTACCCGTGCACCCGGACGTTCTTGATGCCGGAGTTGCCGCCGGTGAGGCCCCAGATGAAGTAGCCGTTCGAGATCAGCGCCCGGGTCGGGCCCTTCGGCAGGTCGAGGACGATCTGCGCGACCCCGTCCGGAACCATCCCGAAGTCGAACGAGTGGGCGAACTTCCCGTCGGCCTGGACCGCGCCCCGGGTGTAGTCGTACGGACCCTTGGCCGTGCTCGTCAACATGTGGCACCACGCATAGACCCGCTTGTCCGGCGAGACCAGGAGGGCCGTGAGCTTGTCACCGGTCCCGGTCTTCAGAGCGACCTGCCAGGCCTTCGTGACCGGGCCGGCGGCCTTGATCACGCCGTCGTCGGAATTCACCCCGCCCTGGCTCAGATCCTTGAAATAGATGGCGTCGACGCCGCGGCACCGGGTGGTGATCTGTTCGTCGGTCAACGGGCTGACCGGTGGCGGGGGAGCGAGCGGCTTCCCGGTCGCCGGGTCCTTGGTGAGCACGACCACCGGTGTGACCGGTGTCGCGGTCTTGACGGTCACCGACGGATCGACGGTCCGCGCCGGGGCGGTGAACGGCTTGGGCGTCTGGTCGTACACCTTCTTGCCGCTCGAGTCGTAGCCGCGGATCCGGTTCAGCGAGATCAGCTTGCTGTCCTTGGCGGGATGGCCGAGGGTGACGAACCCGTCCGTCCCGACCAGGGCCTCGCGCGGACTGCTTTCCCCGGCGAGGTCGACCAGCACCCGGGTCACCCCTGGCACCGGAACCCGGAACCCGTCCTGGATGGTCAGTGGATTCCGGTACTGGCTCCTGGCCGCGACGTTCGCCGTACTGGTGCGTGAGATGCTGTCCGGCTTGGTCGGACCGCTCATGGTGCACGTGGTGACGACCGACTTGTCCGGAGACTGGAGCAGGGCGTTCAGCACGGACTGATCGCCGCTCTTCACGACAACCTTCCACTGTGCGTTCAGCGGACCGGCCTTGTCGGAGGTCTTGTGCTCGCTGTGCGCGAGGCGTGCGTACGCGAGGTCGTACCGCGAGCAGCGGCTGAGGACCTCGGCATCGGACAAGGGGCTCAGCGGCGGTGCCGGCACGACCGTCTTACCGGTCTCGTTGTCCACGACCCGGCCGGTCTTCACGTCGATCGTGATGGTCTGGCCGTCCGGCCTGCCCGCCGGTCCCTGGCTCTCCGGCCGGGCCGCGGACCAGGCGGCGACGCCGCCGATGATCGCGGCCGTCGTGAGGACTGCGGTCGAGGCCGTCGCGATCCGGGTTCGGCGGACCGAACGACGGGCGCGGACCAGCAGGTCGTCGACGTCGGTGCCGAGCGGCCGGTCGGCGTCGTCGGCGGCGGTCGCCAGCAGGTGTTCGATCTCGTTGTTCACGAGGCGCTCCTTTCGGTCTGGTCGAGAAGTTCGCGGAGGCGGCTGAGAGCACGGGACGTCTGGCTCTTCACCCCGCCGGTGCCGATGCCGAGGACGGCGGCGGTCTGTTCGAGGCTCAGGTCGCTGTAATGACGCAGTACTACGCAGGCGCGCTGGCTCGGCGGCAGTCCGGCCAGGGCCTCGACGACGAGCATCCGGTTGTCGACGGTGCCGGCCGGGTCAGGGACTGCCCGATCCAGGTCGTCGGAGTCGACCAGTCGCTCACGGCGCCACGGCTTGCGGGACTGATCGAGCACCGACGTGATCAGACACTGGTGGGCGTAGCTGTTGATGCCGTGCGTGCGGTCGATCCGGTTCCAGCGGCGGTAGACCTTCACCAGGGCGTCCTGCGCGGCGTCCTCCGCGCGGTGCCAGTCCCCGCACATCAGGTACGCCGTACGCCGCAACCGCCGGATCATCGCGGTCGCGAACTCGGTGAACTCGGCTTCGTCCGATGCCTTCATGCCCCTCCTGTCACGATGTCGCCGAGGTAACGCGATCAGTCCCGCAGAAGGTTGCAACGCCCGTAACCGCAGCCGCCGGCGCCCGTTGGTGATCCAAGGGTCTTTGACATGGGTGGGAGGATGGCCTTCATGGCGATGACAGCACAGGTGAAGTCCGAGCTGACCAGTATTCAGGTGACGAAACCGTGTTGCCGCAAGGCCGAGGTGTCGTCGATCCTGCGGTTCGCGGGCGGGCTGCACCTGGTCTCCGGACGGATCGTCGTGGAGGCCGAGCTGGACAGCGGCGCCGCGGCGCGGCGGCTGCGCAAGGACATCGCCGAGATCTTCGGGCACCCGTCGGACGTCGTGGTGATCTCCCCGTCGGGCATTCGCAAGCAGACGAAGTACGTCGTCCGCGTCGTCCGCGACGGTGACGCGCTGGCGCGGCAGACCGGCCTGGTGGACAACCGTGGCCGGCCGGTGCGCGGGCTTCCGCCGGCGGTCGTGTCGGGTGCTTCCTGTGACGCCGTCGCGGCTTGGCGGGGTGCGTTCCTGGCGCACGGCTCGCTGACCGAGCCAGGCCGGTCCTCGTCGCTCGAGGTGACCTGTCCCGGTCCGGAGGCCGCGCTGGCGCTGGTCGGTGCGGCCCGGCGGCTCGGCATCGGTTCGAAGGCCCGCGAGGTGCGGAACGTTGACCGCGTGGTGATCCGCGACGGCGACGCGATCGGCGCCCTGTTGACCCGGCTCGGCGCGCACGAGTCGGTGCTGGCCTGGGAAGAGCGCCGGATGCGGCGCGAGGTTCGCGCGACCGCGAACCGGCTGGCGAACTTCGACGACGCGAACCTGCGCCGTTCCGCGCGTGCGGCGGTCGCTGCGGGCGCGCGGGTCGAGCGAGCGCTGGAGATCCTCGGCGACGACGTACCGGATCATCTGCAGGTCGCGGGCAAGCTGCGGCTGGAGCACAAGCAGGCCAGTCTCGAGGAGCTCGGCCAGCTGCACGAGCCGGCCCTCACCAAGGACGCCGTGGCCGGCCGGATCCGCCGCCTGCTGGCGATGGCGGACAAGCGCGCCGCGGACCTCGGCGTACCGAACACCGAGGCCAACCTGACCCCGGAGATGCTCGACCCGGCCTGACCGGATCGTTATCGAAGGCACTGTGATGTGCCGCTTCCGGCGTTGATTGAATTGCCGCATGACGAATCAGGAATTTGCAGACCCCAGGTTCAACTTGCCGCCCGACCTGACCGACCCCGTTGTACAAGCCATTGAGGATGCGAGGGCGGAGGAGGCGCGGCAACGGGCCGAGGAGGCCGCGAACAACCCGAAGAGCAACATGTCGGCCGAGCAGCCTCCGGCGTCCGCCGAGACTTGGTCGCCGGCCGCGTCGACGAGTCCGTCCGGGCCGATGTCCGCCGTCGCGGGCAAGCTCGGGATCGGCGAAGCGGGTGACGCCGAACTGGCGAAGCGTCTGCTCGACTCGGCACAGCCTCCGAACGATGCCCGCGGAACCGCCTCGGCCAAACGTGCGGACGGGGCGCGGGATCGGATCGCTGGAGCGCTCGGGGTCGGGGGAGCGACGCCCGCAGTGGAGCGCTGACCAGCGGATCTGTGCTGCAACCTGCGCCGGACCGGATCCGCCGCCTGCCGGCGATGGCGGACAAGCGTGCCGCGGACCTCGGCGAACCGAACACCGAGGCCAACCTCACGCCGGAGATGCTCGACCCGGCCTGACCGGATCGTTATCCACGACCGGCTGCGCACCCCTTGCCAGCTCGGTTGGATTGCCGCACGGGGGTTTCCATCAGCACCACGATCGGAGACCAATGGGCGACGCGAACGAAGAAGAGCTGTACAAGCGGGCGCAGATGGACGAACGACTGCGGGTCGAGGAACAGACCCGGCAGCGGGCGCTGGACCTCGAGAAGTTCCGGCAGCAGGAGGATGCGCGAAAGGCCGCTGAGGAAGCCGCGAAGAAGGCCAACATGGTTGCCGACCCGGAGCCGGCCGTCGCGAAGTGGCCGGACGACGGGTTTCAGGCTGCTGCGCCGGGTCGGTTGGACGGGATCAAAGGTGCGCTCGGCATCGGCGCGGCCGGTGATGCGGCGCTGGCGAGCCGGTTGCTGAACGACGGCAGGCCGCCGGCCACCGAGGCTGTCTCGGGCCGGCCGGGTGCCGAGGGCGGCGGCGTGCGGGAGCGGGTCGGAGCGGTACTGAACGCGGGTGTTGCGAAGCCCGCGGTGGAGCGCTGACGTCACCAGCTGGTCAACTGGTATTCAAACCACTGCCCCGGAAGGTTTCCGGGGCAGTGGTGCGTCGGGGTGGTCTGCTCGTGGACCTACTCGCGGGTCATGGTGGTCTGATGTGGACGCTACCAGTTGGCCAGGTGGGCTGTTGGGCTAGTGTTCGGGCTGTAGCGGCAGTGCTCGACAGCTAGTTCAAGGAGACGCAGTCCCGTGACCGTACGCGTAGGTATCAACGGCTTCGGCCGGATCGGCCGTAACTTCTTCCGCGCCGTGCAGGCGTCCGGTGCCGACATCGAGGTCGTCGCCGTCAACGACTTGACCGACAATCAGACCCTCGCTCACCTGCTGAAGTACGACTCGATCCTGGGCCGCTTCCCGGGCGAGGTCTCCGCCACCGACGACGACATCACCGTCGGCGGCAAGAGCTTCAAGGCGTTCGCCGAGCGCGACCCGGCCAACCTGAAGTGGTCCGACGTCGGCGCCGACGTGGTGATCGAGTCGACCGGCTTCTTCACCGACGCCACCAAGGCCAAGACCCACGCCGACAACGGCGCCAAGAAGGTCATCATCTCCGCCCCGGCGAAGAACGAGGACCTGACCGTGGTGATGGGCGTGAACCACGAGCTGTACGACGCCGAGAAGCACACCGTGATCTCGAACGCGTCCTGCACCACGAACTGCATCGCCCCGTTGGCCAAGGTTCTGAACGACGCGTTCACGATCGAGAAGGGTCTGATGACCACGATCCACGCGTACACCCAGGACCAGAACCTGCAGGACGGCCCGCACAAGGACCTGCGCCGCGCCCGCGCCGCCGCGCTGAACATCGTCCCGACCTCGACCGGCGCCGCGAAGGCGATCGGCCTGGTGCTGCCGGAGCTGAAGGGCAAGTTGGACGGTTACGCGCTGCGCGTCCCGGTCCCGACCGGCTCGGCCACCGACCTGACCGTCACGGTCGGCCGCGACGTCACCGTGGAAGAGGTCAAGGAGGCCTACAAGGCGGCCGCCGCCGAGGGCTCGCTGAAGGGCTACCTGACCTACACCGAGGACGAGATCGTCTCCACCGACATCGTCACCGACCCGGCGTCCTGCATCTTCGACGCGGGCCTGACCAAGGTGATCGGCAACCAGGTCAAGGTCGTCGGCTGGTACGACAACGAGTGGGGCTACTCCAACCGCCTCGTCGACCTGGTGAAGCACGTCGGCGCCTCGCTCTGACCGAGCGCTGACACAACTCTGATGTTCCCCCGCTTGCGTCCGGAGAGCCTGGTGCTTCTTCCGGACGCAAGCTCGTTCACCCGAGAAAGCTGAACTGTGAAGACCATCGAAGATCTCGGCGACCTGGCGGGCCAGCGGGTACTGGTCCGGTCCGACCTGAACGTGCCGATCAAGGACGAGGTGATCGGCGACGACGGCCGCATCCGCGCCTCGCTGCCGACCCTGGTCAAGCTGGCCAAGGCCGGTGCCAAGGTCATCGTCACCGCGCACCTCGGCCGCCCCAAGGGCGAGCCGAACCCGGCGTACACGCTGGCCCCGGTGGCCAAGCGGCTCGGTGAGCTGCTGCAGCCCGAGGGCATCACGGTGCACTTCGCCGGCGATGTCACCGGCGACAGCGCGCAGACCGCCGTACAGGACCTGGACGAGGGCGAGGTCCTGCTGCTGGAGAACGTGCGCTACGACCCGCGCGAGGAGTCCAAGGACGAGGCGGAGCGGGGTGCGCTGGCCGACGAGCTGGCCGCGCTCGCGGACGTGTTCGTCAGCGACGGCTTCGGCGTCGTGCACCGCAAGCAGGCGAGCGTGTACGACGTCGCCCGCAAGCTCCCGCACGCGGCTGGTGGCCTCGTGCTGGCAGAGGTCGAGGTGCTGAAGAAGCTGACCGAGGAGCCGGCCCGGCCGTACGTCGTCGTGCTCGGCGGCGCCAAGGTGTCGGACAAGCTCGCGGTGATCGACAACCTGCTGGCCAAGGCCGACAAGCTGCTGATCGGTGGCGGCATGGTCTTCACGTTCCTGAAGGCGCAGGGCCACGAGGTCGGGAAGAGCCTGCTCGAGGAGGATCAGCTCGACATCGTCCGCGGTTACCTGAAGGAGGCCGCGGACAAGATCGTCCTGCCGACCGACATCGTGGTCGCGCCAGAGTTCAAGGCGGACTCGCCGGCCACCGTGGTGGCGGCGGACGCGATCCCGGCCGACCAGCTCGGCCTGGACATCGGCCCGGACTCCGGCAAGGCCTTCGCCGCCGAGATCGCCGGCGCGAAGACGGTGTTCTGGAACGGTCCGATGGGTGTCTTCGAGATGGCGCCGTTCGCCGGCGGAACCAAGGCCGTCGCGCAGGCGTTGACCGAGGTGGACGGGCTGAGCGTCGTCGGCGGCGGTGACTCCGCGGCCGCCGTCCGGCAGCTAGGCTTCGCCGACGACGCGTTCGGGCACATCTCCACCGGTGGTGGGGCGTCGCTCGAATACCTGGAGGGCAAGGAGCTCCCGGGTCTCGCCGTACTGGAAGAGGACTGACCTGATGGCCGACACCACAGCTGCCCGGACGCCATTGATGGCGGGCAACTGGAAGATGAACCTCAACCATGTCGAGGCCGTGCACCTGCTGCAGAAGCTGTCGTGGACGCTGCAGGACAAGAAGCACGACTTCGAGCGGGTCGAGGTGGCCGTGCTGCCGCCGTTCACCGACATTCGCAGCGTGCAGACGCTGGTCGACGGTGACCGGATGAAGATCAAGTACGGCGCGCAGGACGTGTCGACGCACGACGCCGGCGCCTACACCGGTGAGATCTCGGCGGCGATGCTCACGAAGCTGGGCTGCACGTACGTGCTGACCGGTCACTCCGAGCGCCGGCAGTACCACAACGAGACCGACGAGGTCGTCAACGCCAAGACCGCCAAGGCGCTCGAGGCGGGGCTCATCCCGATCGTCTGTGTCGGCGAGGGCCTGGAGATCCGCAAGGCCGACGGGCACGTCGACCACTGCCTCGGCCAGATCGACGCCGCGCTGGCCGGGCTGAAGCAGGACGACGTGCGCAAGCTCGTCATCGCCTACGAGCCGGTCTGGGCGATCGGCACCGGCGAGGTGGCGACTCCGGAGGACGCGCAGGAGGTCATCAGCGCGATCCGTGGCCGGATCGAGGAGTCGATCTCACCCTCGGTGGCCGACTCGGTACGGATTCTTTACGGCGGATCGGTGAAGATGGCCAGTGCAAGTGGCATCATGGCCCAACCGGATGTCGACGGCTGCCTGGTCGGAGGTGCGAGCCTTCAGGTGGACGAGTTCGCCGGCATCTGCCGTTACCTGGACCTTCAGTTAGGCTACTCCTCGTGATTCTCGCTTTCTCGATCGTAGTGATCGTCTGCAGCCTCTTCCTCACGCTGCTCGTACTGCTGCACAAAGGCCGCGGTGGCGGCCTCTCGGACCTGTTCGGTGGCGGTGTGTCGTCCAGCCTGGGTGGCTCGTCGGTCGCCGAGCGGAACCTGGACCGGATCACGATCGGTGTCGGTCTGATCTGGTTCGCCAGCATCGTCGCGGTCGGCCTGCTCTACAAGCTCGGCTGAGGGGTCGGTTCCCGTGGCTGGTGGTGGCAGTGCGATTCGTGGCAGCCGGGTCGGTGCCGGGCCGATGGGCGAGGCGGAGCGCGGCGACACCGCGCCCCGGCAGCGCATCGTGTTCTTCTGTGCGAACGGGCATGAGACCGCGACCTGGTTCGCGGTCGAGGCGGCCATCCCGGAGGAGTGGGACTGTCCGCGGTGCGGTCTGCCGACCAGCACCGATGTGAACAACCCGCCCCCGCCGCCGAAGATCGAGCCCTACAAGACCCACCTGGCCTATGTGAAGGAGCGTCGCTCCGAGCAGGAGGCCCAGGAGATCCTGGACGAGGCGCTGGAGAAGCTCCGCGCCCGCCGCGCTCGCGGCGAAGTCATTTTCTGAGACGTACCGCGTTCAGCCCGGATCGACCCTGGTCGGTCCGGGCTGACCCGTCTCCACCCACGGGGTAGGTTCACCCATCGCGTTGTGGGTTCGCCGACCGGTGTACGGGCGGGGAACCCACCGCGTGGCTGGTGAACCAGGCGGGTGGGACGGATAGGGTCTGCGGCATGACGTCGATCGCGCCGCTCCGCTGGACCCCGCCGCCCGCACCGCCGGTGCGGCATCCGAAGAACGTCGACGTCGACGTGGTCGCGCTTCCCGGTGCGGGTCCCGAGGACACCCTGATCGACGACGACGGCAGCGTCCTGACCGGCCTGTACGACGGCCGCATCCTGCGGGTCAGCGCCGACGGCAAGACGATCAGCACCCTCGCCGACACCGGCGGCCGGCCGCTCGGTCTGGAGTGGCTGCCGGACGGCACGATGCTGATCTGCGACGCGAACCGTGGGCTGCTGACGCTCGACAAGAACAATCGGATCACGACCCTGCTCTCCGAGATCGACGGCCGCCCGATGCGGTTCTGCAACAACGCCGACGTCACCGAGGACGGCACGATCTACTTCACCGACTCCTCGATCCGGTTCGGCATCGACGAGTGGATGGCCGACCTGCTCGAGCATTCCGCCACCGGCAGTGTGTACCGCCGTACGCCGGACGGAGAGATCACGCAGCTGGCGACCGGACGGGCATTCCCGAACGGCGTGGCGCTCAGCTGCGATCGCCGGTCCCTGTTCTGGGCCGAGACGGCGACGTACGGGCTGTACAAGCTCGACCTGACGACTGAGGGCGCCGAGCCGGTGCAGATCGCTGCGATCCCGGGTCTGCCGGATAACATCGCGCGCGGGTCCGACGGCCTGATCTGGGTCGCGGTCGGCTCGCCGCGCAACGCCGTACTCGACTTCCTGCTGCCGAAGCCGCCGGTGTTCCGCAAGGTCGTCTGGGCGCTCCCGGAGGCGCTGAAGCCGAAGGCCGCGGACATCATCGAGATCCAGGCGTACGACGAGAACGGCAAGCTGATCCACGACCTGCGCGCGAAGCACCCGGGCTTCCACATGCCGACCGGCGTCCGCGAGCGGGACGGGAAGGTGTGGCTGGGCAGCATCGGGACCAGTTCGCTGGCCACGTTCGCGACGCCGTAGGCTCGCGAGCATGCGTTTCGGGATTGCGATCCTGCCGGAGTACCGCTGGCGGGACGCCGCGCCGCGGTGGCGGCGGGCTGAGGAGTACGGGTTCGACCACGCGTGGATCTATGACCACCTGACCTGGAGCGGCCTGCAGGACTCACCGTGGTACGGGACGACGCCGACCCTGACCGCGGCCGCGACGGTCACGTCGACGATCAAGCTCGGCACGTTCGTGACGTCGCCGAACTTCCGGCACCCGCTCGCGCTGACCCGAGACATCCTCGCGATCGACGACGTCTCCGACGGTCGCTTCGTCTGCGGTATCGGCGCCGGCGGCAACCTGGACGCGACCATCCAGGGCGGACCCGACCTGACGCCGCGGCAGAGGCAAGACCGGTACGAGGAGTTCGTGAAGCTCCTCGACACGCTGCTGACCACCGATGGCGTCGACTTCAAGGGCGAGTATTTCGAGACGCGCAACGGCCGCACGTTGCCCGGCTGCATCCAGCAACCGCGGGTCCCGTTCATCCTCGCCGGCAACGGCCCGCGCTCACTGCGCTTCGCCGCCAAGCATGGCGACGGCTGGATGACCACCGGCGTCGACAAGACGAACCTCGACACCTGGTTCGCGTCCCTCGCCGATCTGAGCAAGCGCCTCGACGATCTCCTCGAGGGGCGCCGGCTCGACCGCTACCTGTCGATGGACAACGCGCAGTACGCCCTCTCCAGCCCGGCCGCCTTCGAGGAGATCGCCGGCCGCGCAGCCGCCCTGGGCTTCACCGATCTGATCACCCACTGGCCCCGCGCCGAGGGTGTCTACGCCGGCTCCGAGGACGTCCTGGAGCAGGTCGCGACCGAGGTCATTCCTCGTCTGCGTTAGTCCGGCGGACCCATGCGGGGACGACGTACCAGAGGACGGCGAACACGAGCAGCACGATCGCGACGACGATGATTGCGACCGGGCGGGGGAGTACGACGTCTGCGGCGAGCAGGACACCGCCGGCGATGGCCACGACCAGGAAGAGCATGCCGCCGATGGTCATCCGGTTGGCGATCGGGAGCATGCGGTCGCGGAGCTTCTGGCGGTAGATGATCCGGTGGAAAGACACCGGCGCCAGAAACAGGCCGACGGCCAGCGCGGACGCGATCAGCGTGACGGCGTACACGTCGTGGGTGAAGGTGTCCGCGTCCTGGAAACGGTTCTGGAAGGCGATGCTGAGCAGGAACGCGAACAGGATCTGGGTGCCGGTCTGGGCCAGCCGGAGTTCCTGGAGCAGCTCGTTCCATTGCCGGTCGAGCCGTTCGCCGGGGTCCTCGTCCGGTCGGCTGTACGGCGGGCTGTCGGTCACCGTCCTATTAGACCGGGAAAGGCAAGAGGGCCGCACACCGAATGGTGTGCGGCCCTCCTACTGGTTCAAGAAAGGGTGATCCTTACGACCCGATCGCGCGGATGTTCTCCGCCTGCAGCCCCTTCTGGCCCTGGGTGATCTCGAACTCGACCCGCTGGTTCTCGTCCAGCGAGCGGAAGCCCGACATCTGGATGGCCGAGTAGTGCGCGAACACGTCCGCGCCACCGTCATCCGGGGTGATGAAGCCGAAGCCCTTGTCAGCGTTGAACCACTTGACAGTACCGACAGCCATTTGTCTATCTCCTCGATGGCTTATAACAATCCGTGAACCACACCTCATGGATCACGCGTCGCCGAAAGGCCCCAGACGACAGACCGGCCATGCAGCACAGCAAAGTCAGGGAGTCCAAAACTGCAACGGCATAACTGTAGCCGTTCTGCGGCCTGATGGTAGGGGTGACCACAAACACGTGTCGCTGATTGTCAGGGACCGTTACGCTGCGTGGTCGCCTCTGTGCGGGCTTCCGAGGGTCGCTCCGGAGCCCGAAATCCTGCGCCGACCTGCTGGTTCGCGGCGGACGAGAGGTGCGGCACGATGGCAACGAAGGACAATTGACCGGTACGCCGGGTGATGGGCGCATTTTTCTGATCGATCATCCCGGCGTGTCGCGCGGGCATGAACAGGTACTGCGAAGGAGGCAAGCGTGATCGTGACAGTGACTCGCAGCGGAGGCTTCGCCGGCCTGACCAAGCACGGCGAACTCGACACCAGCGACCAGCCCGACACCGACCGGCTCGAGGACGCGGTCCGGGCGCTCGGCGCGAAGGACTTGGGCTCCGGCCGGCCACAGCCGGACCGGTACGTGTACCGGTTGGTGGTGCGTGACGCCCACGACGCGGACGCCACGCAGCACACCGTCGCCGAGCAGGACGTGGACGCCACCACAGCCTGGCTGCTCGACCGGATCCTCAGCTAGCGCCAGTCGATCTCCGGTGCCCGGTAGAAGTTGACTCCGAGCACCTCCCAGCGTGGGGCCTGCTCGGCCAGCCGGTCGCGGTACGCCGTCCAGTCGAGCGCGGACTCCGCCGACCAGCCGAGCTCGGCGATCCCTGGCAACCGCGGGAACACCAGGTACTCGATCTTGCTCACGTCGTCGACCGTCTCGGTCCACAGCGGCGCCTCGACGCCGTCGATCGCGCTGGCCGGTACGTCGGGGACCAGCGTGGCCGGATTCCAGTTGTACGACTGCTCCACGCTGACCAGCCCGGCCCAGTCGAGGCCCAGCTCGGTGTTGGCGTCGTACTTCATGTCCAGGTACGCACGGTTGGCGGGCGAGAGCACCAGCGTCGCGCCCTGCTCCACCGCCTTCTGTGCAAGCACCTGAGCCTTGGGGTCTTCGGTGCCCCAGTACTGCACGACAGTGCCGGCGGGCAGCGGTCCGTCGGCGATCTCGTGCCAGCCCATCACCCGCTTGCCGTGCTTCACGACCAGCTCGGCGGCCTGGGGCACGAAGGCGAGGTACTCCGAGTGCGGTGTCGAGTGTGCCTCGTCCCCGCCGAGGTGCAGGAAGTCGCCGGGCGTCTGCTCGGCCACCTCCCGGAACACGTCGTCGAGGAACGCGTACGTGACCTCCTTGTCGATGGCGAAGGAGCTGAAACCGACCTCGGTCTCCGTGTAGAGGTCCGGTGCCTGGTCGCCCTTGTTCAGCTCGGGGTACGACGCCAGCGCGGCGTTGGTGTGACCAGGCGTGTCGATCTCCGGCACCACCGTGATGAAGTGCTCCGCGGCGTACTGAACGAGCTGGGCGTACTCCGCCTTGGTGTAGTAGCCACCTGCGCCGCCGCCGACCTGCAGGCTGCCGCCGTGGGCCGTGAGGTTGGGCCAGGAGTCCACCTGGATCCGCCAGCCCTGATCGTCGGACAGGTGCAGGTGCAGGCGGTTGACCTTGTAGAGCGAGATCAGGTCGATGACGCGCTTGACCTGGTCGAGGGTGAAGAAGTGCCGGGAGACGTCGAGCATCATGCCGCGGTAGCCGTACCGCGGGGAGTCGGAGATCGTCGTACCCGCGATCTCCCACGGGCCGTCCTGCGGGCTGCCGGCCTCGGCCTTGGCGGGCAGGAGCTGGCGGAGCGAAGTGACGCCGCGGAAGAGACCCTCGGCGGTGGCTGCTGTGATGGTGACGCCGGACGCGGCCGCGCGGAGTTCGTAGCCCTCGGCACCCAAGGACTCCGGGCCTGCGGTGGACAGCGTGATCGTACCGCTGCCGTCCTGGATCGGCAGAGCGAATCCGGTGGACCGCCGGAGCTGGGCCGCGAACCGCTCAGCGGTGGTCCGGGCGGTGGGGGCGTCGAGGCCGATAGTGGCGTCGGACTGCAGCGAGAACGTCTCATCGGGAAGCGCCTGCTGCGCCGTAGGCTGCGGGATCATGACCGAAAGTGTTCGCGGCCCCAGATAATCCGTCAAGACCTTTCAAAACTTCTTGGCAAGGGCTGTCGCCAGCGCCAGACAGCGGTAAGCGTCAGACTGGCTCTTCGCAGACGTGTTGGCCATGACCGGACTCTGCCGGCTGCACCGGACGCCTGGTCAGCCACGGCTCGCACAGCATCACGAGTGCCGCGATCGCGGTCAGCAGGCCGCCGGCGAGCGCGACGCTGCGGACCGTTGTGTGGTCGATGAGCGCGCCACCGACGAACGCGCCGGCGGCGATGCCGACGTTGAACGCCGAACTGGCTCCGGCCGACGCGATGTCGGTGCTGCCAGGAGCGATCTGCAGCGTCCGGCTCTGCACCGCGACCGCGAGTCCGCTGAAGGACAGCCCGATCAGCGCGATCAGGATGCCCGTGGCCACCTTGAGCTCTCCGAGGGAGAACAGCCCGAACAACCCGACGGTGAGAACTCCGAACGGGACGACGACCGCACCCCACGGGTACCGATCGAGGAGCCGTCCGACGATCAGCGTGCCGGCGAACCCGCCTGCGCCGCTGGCCAGCAGCATCGGACCGAGCGCGTCGGACGAGAAGCCGGTGATGTCCAGCAGGAACGGCGTGACATAGGTGTTGAACGTCAGGAAGCCGGTGACTCCGATCGCCGCGGCGACCAGCAGGACGACGTACCCGCGGAGGTCCGGGGCGCTGCCGCGACGCGAGGGACTGTCCTGGACCTCCGTGCGCGGCAACAGCGTCACGATCCCGATGCAGGCAGCCGCACCGAGCACGGCCATCACCACGAACGGGACCCGCCAGCCGGCTTGCTCGCCGAGCCAGGTGCCGAACGGGATGCCGAGGATCGGCGCCAGCGCCGTGCCGATCGCGAGTCGCGCGACCACCCGGCCGCGGAACTCCGGCGGGAACAGGCTGGTCGCGATCGGCGGAGCGATCGACCAGAACAGCGCCTGCGAGATCGCGATCACCAGCCGCCCGCCGAACAGCACTTCGTACGTCGGGGCAGCGGCGGAGAGTGCGGTCGCAACGGTGAGGACGGCCAGCGTCCCGCCGAGCACCAGCCGGCGGGGGAGATGGTGGGTCAGCCGGGCCAGGGGGATGGAGGCGAGCACGACGACGACGGCGTACCCGGTGACGAGGAGGCCTATCTGCGAGCGTGACCGGCCGAGATCGTCGGCCATCACGGTCAGCAGCCCGATCGGCAGCACCTCGACGGTGACGAAGGAGAACGTCGAGACGCCGAGGAACACGAGCGCGGCGGCGGCTCGGCGGGACGAGAGTTGCATGAGGTCACCTGATCCCGGTAAAGGACTTGATGCTGGTAGCATCTCACCCATGACCGACAGTTCCCATGCGGAATTTCGCATCGTGGGCGGGCATCCCGCCCTTGATCTGGTGAACACGGTCACCCCGCGAGCGCGCGGCGGCGCGGTCGAGCACGAATACCTGACCTCGCCGGCTGACTTGCTCGCCTGGAGTCGCCGGATCGAGCTGATTGATCTGCGTGACTACAGCGCGATCGAGGGCACCTGGCGGTCGGCCCCGGAGCTGGCCGAGAAGGCGCTCGGCGCGACGCTGGAGATCCGCGAGGCGGCGTACGACGTGCTGGCGCCGCACGCGGCCGGCGTCGCCGTCGCGAAGGACGGAGTCAAGCGCAGCGAGGGTTCCGCCTTCGAGCGCTTGATGTTGCGCTGGTCGGCCGCTGCTGCGCGTTCGATGCTGATCCCGGACGCGGACCGGGAGCGCGGCATTGCGGAGCTGGTCGTCGGGACGTCGCCGGCGCAGCTGATCCCGGATCGCCTGGTGGTGGCCGCGGTCGAGCTGGTGCGGGCTGTCGAGCTGCGGCAGCTGCGGGCGTGTCCGGTCGAGGACGGCGGTTGTGGCTGGCTGTTCCTGGACCGCAGCCGGAACGGTTCCCGGCGCTGGTGCGCGATGGAGGACTGCGGCACCCGGGCGAAGATCCGCAAGCTGGGGGAGCGGCGCCGAGCTACCGGCGTACTCCAGTCGTAGTGGTAGCGTCCGCGAACCTTCACTGTCAGCGATCGGTTCACAGGTCGAGAACGCGTGTCGAAAGGTGCGAACTGTCCCCGGAACCTGTCATCGTAGGCGGCCGGGCCTTCCGACCAGAGGGACCTGGCCGGTCCTGCTCCGGACTAGGTAGCAGGCTGACGCAACAGAAAGTGGAGGACAGATGACGCAGGTGGCAGAGCAGCCGGGCAGTACTGCCGGGCGGCTCGGCTCGGTGGTGCTGGATTGCCCGGACCCACTCGAGCTCGCCCAGTTCTACTCAGCGCTGCTGGGGCTGGACATCGACGAGAACGGTGACGACGACTGGCGGAGCCTGACCGGCCCCGGCTCGTCGCTCGGGTTCTCGACGCTGGCCTTCCGGCGCTCGGAGCAGTACGTGCCGGCCACCTGGCCCGGCACCGATGCGCAGGATCTCCATCTCGACCTCATCGTCGAGGACCTCTCGAGCGGTCACGCGACCGTGGTCGCCCTCGGCGCCGAGCCGCTCGACCCCCTGGACCCGCCGCCCGCGGAGAACGCGCGTGGCTGGCGGATCTACGCCGACCCGGCGGGCCACCCGTTCCGGATCTGCCTCGAGTAAGCAGTCGAAGGCCCGCCCCAGCCGGGGCGGGTCTTCGCATGTTCAGGCCCAGGCGCTGCTGCCCGTGAACGGGAAGTGCCGCTCCTCGACGAACTTCGGCCGCGGCTGGTAGCTGTTCACCCCCGGCTCACCGCGCAGGTGGAACGCGCTCGGGTACGGCGTCTCCGGATCGGTGATCCGGGTGGACGTCGGGATGTAGCGGATCGTCAGCCCGCAGCGCCGGTTCGGCGAGGTGTTCGCGTTGCTGCCGTGGACGATGTTCGGGTGGTGGACCTCGACGTCGCCCGGTGCGAGCACCATGTCGACCGCCTGCGCCTCGTCGACCTCGACCGCGATCTCCATGCCGAGCACGTTCTCGACGTCGGTGTTGTTGCGCATCCCGGCCACCCCGGACCGGTGGCTGCCCGGGACGACCCGCACGCATCCGTTCTGCGGTGTCGAGTGGTCGACCGCCAGCCACAGCGTCACCACCTCCATCGGGTCCAGCGGCCAGAACGCCGCGTCCTGGTGCCACAGCACCGGCTGCCCGGAGTACGGCGGCTTGGAGATGTAGTGGGAGGCGAACAACGCGATGTCCGGCCCGACGAACCGCTGGGCGATGTCGACGAGCCGGTCGTCGCTCACCAGGCGGACCCAGAACGGATCGTCGCGCAGGTACACATGGCCGAGCTGCTCAGGCCGTACGTCGGGATGCCGGGCCTGCAGCCACTCGACATGATCGTTCACTTCCTTGATCAGCTCTTGGTCGATGACGTCGCGGAAGATGACGTAGCCGTCGGTCTCATACATGTCTTCAGCGTGCAGCCGCGCACATCCGCCGGACTAGCAGCGGACTGACGAGAATTTGTACTGTGTTGAGGTGGAGCAGATCCTGCGCTTCGAGGCGCACGCGTTCGGGCGGCCGTACCACGCGGCGCGAGTGCGGATCCCGGCGCGCGCCCGCGACACCGAACTGCACACCCACGCGGACTTCCACGAGTTCATGGGCGTCGTGTCCGGCCACGGCGAACACCTGCTGACCACGGGTGTCGCAGAGCTGCGGCCGGGCGACGTCGTTCTGGTCCGCCCGAGCGACCGGCACGCCGTCCGCGGCTCGGTGCCCGATGGCCTCGAGTTCGTCAACGTCGCCTTCCCTAGCTCGCTCTGGCAAGGCTTCCTGGACCTGACCCGCACCGCCACCTGGTCGTCCCGCGGACCGATCAGCTTCCACCAACCGGCCGCGATCGCCGTCTTCGAGCAAGCCTTGGCCCGCTTCCAGGACAACCCCAGCACCTACGACCTGCTGCGGTTCTGGATCGATCTCGTCGAACTGCTCGCTCCGGCCGACGCCGCAGGCCCCGGCGTACCCGACTGGTTGGCGAGGGCGTGTACTGCGATGCGCGCCGAGCACAACCTCCACGGCGGCGTACCCCGGCTGCTCGAACTGGCCGGCGTGAGCCCCGCGCATCTGTCCCGCTCGATGCGCGGGGCGTACGGCGTCACCCCGACCGCCTTCGTCACCGACCTCCGCCTCGAACACGCCGCATCCTTGCTGGCGGCAACCAATACGCCGATCGCGATCATTGCGGCCCGCTGCGGGTTCAGCAGCCAGTCCTACTTCACCCGGACGTTCACCGCGGCGCACGACCTCCCGCCCCGCGACTTCCGCCGCCGGTCCCAGCGCGCCTTCGTGCCCTAGAGCGATTCCAGGTACGCAATCGCGTCGGCGTGCTTGAACCACTTCGCCCACCCGAGTACGTCGGCGTTGAACCGCGGATCGGTCACCGAAAGGTCCGCTCCACGCCCGACCAGGAACCGAAGCGTGTCCAGGGAGCCGGTCCCGGCCGCAAGGTGCGCTGCGGTGAAGCCGTTGGCAGTGCGCTCGTCGACACCGAAGCCGAGGTCGGCGAGCTGCGTGATGACGTCCCATCGGTGCGCCGCAGCAGCCTCGGCGAGCAGCGCCGGGCGCTCAGCCGGCGTGAGCTCACCCGCAATCGCGGCCGCGAACGGGTCCTCGGGATGCGCTCCCCGGTAGAAGTCGCGGACCGTACCCACCTCGGCTCCGTGGTGGATGAGCTCGTCGAGGATGTGCAGGGCGAACGAGCTGCCGGCGTGCTCGGCGTACGGTCCGGCGACCTCGCCCATCGCGCGGCCGAGGTCCTCGGGGCTGAGTGCGGCGAGGCGGTAACGCCAGACCGCGTACGCGTGATCCAGCGCGGCCAGAGCGTCCGCCGCGGACGCCGGCACCGGCGGCTGGCCGTCCTCGGCAAGCGGCTGGTGCCCGAACCAGGTGGCGGTGCGGTCCTCCTGGAGGATGTCGACGATGTGCGTGATCCGCCAGGCCAGCGTGGTGAACGGCGCCGGCTCCGGAGGGATCGGGGTCCCGTCGGCGACGTACCCCGCCTCGGTCTTCCGGATCGACCAGCAGCCGTCGAACGGTTCCCAGAGGTATTCCTCGTCGGTCAGGCCCTCCACCCGGTGGCGCAGCCGCTGCCAGGCGAAGTCGGACAGGTCGAGGAGATCCTGCGAAAGCGTCGTCATAGCGCCACCGTAGAGCGACCTGCGGACAGGATCGGTCCGCAGGTCGAGGCAGAATAGAAATCGATGGATACCGCAGCCCGTCTGCTCCGCCTGCTGTCGCTGCTCCAGTCGCGCCCGCAATGGGACGGCACCGAGCTGGCCGCCAGGCTCGACGTCACGCCCCGGACCGTGCGGCGTGACGTCACCCGGCTGCGGTCACTCGGGTACCCGGTCGAGGCCGAGGCCGGCATCGGCGGTGGGTACCGCCTCGGTCCGGGCGGCCGGCTGCCGCCGCTGCTGCTCGACGACGAGGAGGCGGTGGCGATCGCGGTCGGCCTGCGGGTCGCGACGACCACGACCGTGTCGGGTGTCGAGGAGGCGGCGATCTCGGCGCTGGCCAAACTCCATCAGGTCCTGCCGACCCGGCTGCAGGAACGGGTCGCGGCCATCGGCGCGCACACAACGCAGTTGCCGCAGGGGGAGCTGCCGCAGGTCGACGGCGAGGTGCTGGTCACCCTCGCCGCCGGCTGCCGTCATGTCGAAGGGATCCGCTTCCGCTATCGCACCCACGACGGCACCGAGTCCGAGCGCAGCGTCGAGCCGCTGCAGATCGTGCACACCGGCCGCCGCTGGTACCTCGTCGCCCGCGACCGGGATCGCCAGGCCTGGCGTACCTTCCGCGTCGACCGGATCACCCAGCCCGTGCTCACCGGCTCCCGCTATCGGTTCGAGGACCCGCCCGACCCGGTCGCACTAGTTGCCGAGGGCACCGGAGTGGCGCCCTGGGACATCGTCGCCCGGGTCCGCGTGCAGGCCGACGCCGCGACGGTCGCCCGGATGATTCCGCCGAGCCAAGGTGTGATCGATCCCATCGACGCGAACACCTGCGAGGTCCGCTTCGCCGCCAACGAGCTGGGACCCCTCGTCTCAGGGGTCATCCGCCTCTACTGGCCGTTCGAGATCCTCGACCCACCCGAACTCCGCACGGCCGTCCACGAGCACGCCCGCCGTCTCCTCGACTCCTAGCTGTCAGCCAGGGCCTTCCGGATCCGCTTCTCCGAGATCGGGTACGGCGTGCCGAGTGTCTGCGCGAACAAGCTGATGCGCAGTTCCTCGAGCATCCAGCGGACGTCGAGGAGCTCGGGACTGGGGTACTTGCCGGTGGGCACGGCACGGAGGTGCTTCTCGTACTCGTCGGTGAGGGTCTGGACGATGGCCATCCCGGAGCGGTCGCGCGCTGCGTTCGCGCCGAGCTTCTCGAGCCGCTGCTCCATGCCACGCAGGTACCGGACCAGGTCCGGCAGCCGCTTGGCGCCGGTGTCGGTGATGAAGCCGGGATGGACCAGCCGTTCGAGCTGACCGCGGACATCCGACAGAGCCACGATCAGCGCCGGGCTGGACGCCCGCGAGATCTGCTTGTCCACGGTCCGCGCATGGCCGAGCACCTGCTCGACCTGCTGGAGGATCGTCAGCACCGTGTCCGCGAGCTCCGACCGTACGGCGTCACGCAGGATGGAGAACGCGGTAAGGTTCCAGGCCGGTCCGCCCGCGGCCGCCATCAGCTGATCGACCGCCGCTCCGATCGCGTCGTCGAGCAACTCGCCGACGCTGCGGTGCGGACCGGCCATCAGCGTCATCTTCTGCTGATTGCTCAGATGCCGCTGTACGACGTCGATCACCGAGGGCATCGTCAGCAGGAGCAGTCTGCGTGTGCCCGTCCACATCGCTGCGGCCTGATCGCGCTCGGTCTCCTGCAGCCGGATCGCGACGTTCTTGCCCTCGTCGACCAGCGCCGGGTAGCCGGCGACCGTCAGGCCGTTGCGGCGTTCGGAGAAGCTGCGCGGGAGGTCGCCGAATGTCCAGTCGGTCAGGCCGGACTTCTCCAGCCCGCTGACCGCCTTCGACGCGACCTGCGAGATCGCGGCCGTGGTCTTCGGCTTGAGCTTCTCCTTCAGCCTGGCGAGATCCTTGCTCTCGGCCACAGTCTTGCGCTTGTCGTCCTCGACCCGGAACGTCATCCGCAGATGCTCCGGCACCCGGCTCCAGTCCCAGTCGCTCGGCTCGATCACGACACCGCGAAGGTCCCGCAGCGCACGGGCCATCGCATCGGTGAGCGGTCCGGACGCCGGGTCCAGTTCGGGCAGGATCTGCCGGGCGTGGTCCGGCGCGGGCACGATGTTGCGCCGGATCGTCTTCGGCAAGGACTTGATCAGGGTCGTGACCAGTTCCTCGCGGAAGCCGGGCACGGTCCACTCGAACCCGTCCGCGGTGACCTGGTTGAGCACGAGCAGCGGGATGTGGACGGTCACACCATCGGCGTCCGTACCCGGCTCGAACGCGTACGTGAGGTCGAAGGTCATCCCGTTCTGCACCCAGTGCAGCGGGAACTCCTCCTCCCTGACCTCGGCGCCCTCGCGAACCACGAGCGAGCGTTCGAAGTCGAGCAGGTCGTGGTCGCGTTGCCGCGCCGTCTTCCACCAGGTGTCGAAGTGCCGTCCGGTGACGACCTCGGCGCCGATCCGCTCGTCGTAGAACGCGAACAGCGTCTCGTCGTCGACCAGCAGGTCGCGGCGACGGGTGCGCTCCTCGAGCTCCTCGACTTCCTCGATCAGCTTGCGGTTCTCGTGGAAGAACTTGTGGTGGGTGTCCCAGTCGCCCTCGACCAGCGCGTGCCGGATGAACAGCTCGCGCGACACCTCCGGGTCGACCTTGCCGTAGTTCACCTTGCGCCGGGCAACGATCGGTACGCCGTACAGCGTGACCTTCTCGTACGCCATGACGGCACCGGCTTTGCGTTCCCAGTGCGGCTCGGAGTACGAGCGTTTGATCAGGTGTGGCGCGAGATCCTCGGCCCATTCGGGCTCGATCTTCGCGTTCACCCGCGCCCACAGCCGCGAGGTCTCGACCAGCTCGGCGGCCATCACGAACTGCGGTGGCTTCTTGAACAGCCCGGAGCCGGGGAAGATCGCGAACTTGGTGCCGCGGGCACCGATGTACTGGTGCTGGTTGGCCGGGTCCTTCAGCCCGAGGTGCGACAGCAGGCCGGACATCAGCGAGATGTGCACGCTCTGCGGGTCGGCCGGCTCGCCGCTGTTCAGCTTGACGCCGATCTGGGCCGCGACCTGGCGGAGCTGTGCGTAGATGTCCTGCCACTCGCGGACGCGGAGGTAGTTCAGGTACTCGCTGCGGCACATCCGGCGGAACTGGTTGCCGGACAGCTCCTTCTGCTGCTTCTTCAGGTAGCCCCAGAGGTTCAGGTAGCCGAGGAAGTCACTGTTCGGGTCGCGGAACCGCGCGTGTGCCTGCTGGGCCTGCGCCTCGGCGTCCGTCGGCCGTTCGCGCGGATCCTGGATCGACAACGCGGCGGCGATAACCATCACCTCGCGGACGCAGGCGTGTTTGTCGGCCTCGACGATCATCCGGGCCAGCCGGGGGTCCAGCGGGATCTGCGCGAGCTGCCGGCCGATCGGGGTCAGCCGGCCGCCCTTCGGGGTGTCGATCGCGCCGAGCTCGGTGAGGAGCTGCAGGCCGTCGGTGATGCTGCGCTTGTCCGGCTCGTCGATGAACGGGAACGCCGCGATGTCGCCGAGCCCGATCGCGGTCATCTGCAGGATGACGCTCGCGAGGTTGGTCCGCAGGATCTCGGGGTCGGTGAACTCGGGGCGGTTGGTGAAGTCTTCCTCGGAGTACAGGCGGATGCAGATGCCGTCGCTGGTGCGGCCGCTGCGGCCCTTGCGCTGGTTGGCACTCGCCTGCGAGACCGGCTCGATCGGGAGGTGCTGGACCTTGGTGCGGTGCGAGTACCGCGAGATGCGCGCCGTACCGGGGTCGATGACGTACTTGATGCCGGGGACGGTCAGCGAGGTCTCGGCGACGTTGGTCGCGAGCACGATCCGGCGGTTCGAGTGCGACTGGAAGACGCGGTGCTGCTCGGCGTTCGAGAGCCGGGCGTAGAGCGGCAGGATCTCGGTGGTCCGGCGGTCGTTGCGGAACTTGTCGTTCAAGGCGTCGGCGGTGTCGCGGATCTCGCGCTCGCCGGACAGGAACACCAGTACGTCGCCGTCCGCCTCGTACTCGAGCTCGTCGACGGCGTCCAGGATCGCCTGGGTCTGGTCGCGGTCGATCGTGCTCGGGTCGTCGGGGTCGTTGACCGGGCGGTACCGCACCTCGACCGGGTAGGTCCGGCCGGACACCTCGACGATCGGCGCCGGGCTGCCCTGGGCGTCGGCGAAGTGCGCGGCGAACCGCTCCGGGTCGATCGTCGCCGACGTGATGATGACCTTCAGGTCGGGGCGACGGGGGAGCAGGCGCCGGAGGTAGCCGAGGATGAAGTCGATGTTCAGGCTGCGCTCGTGCGCCTCGTCGATGATGAGGGTGTCGTACCTGGTCAGGTCGCGGTCGCGCTGCAGTTCGTTCAGCAGGATGCCGTCGGTCATCAGTTTGACCAGCGAGCGCTCGCTGACCTTGTCGGTGAACCGGACCGCGAAGCCGATCGTCTCGCCCAGCTCGGTGCCGAGCTCCTCCGCGATCCGCTCGGCGACGGTCCGCGCGGCGAGCCGGCGGGGCTGGGTGTGGCCGATCATGCCGTGGATGCCGCGCCCCAGCTCGAGACAGATCTTCGGGATCTGAGTGGTCTTGCCCGATCCGGTCTCACCCGCGACGACCACGACCTGGTGGTCCCGGATCGCCGTCGCGATCTCGTCCTTCAGCTGACTGACCGGCAGCTCCGCCGGATACGTGATCTCCGGTACGGCGCTACGCCGTACCTCGACCCGACGCTCGGCCTGTTCGATCGCGCCGATCACACCCTGGAGCGCCTGCTCCCGCTTCCGGGCTTCCTTGATCGTCCGAACCCGCTCCAGCCGCTTCCCGAGCTGCTCCCGGTCGTACGCCGTCAATCCGTCCAACCGAGCAATCGCGTCCGCGAGACTCAACCCACCTTCGGCAGGCTGGCGGTCGGCGGAAGCACGGGGTCCGGCGGGTGGGGTGGTGCCCGAGGAGCTCGGCTTGCGGCGACGGCGTGGACGGCGCGCGCCTGCTGGGTCCTGGGAGGGAACTGGGGATGGACTCGGGGACTCGGTCCGGGCATCAGGCATAACCAGTCCAGTTTAGGCGTCCGCCCCCAGCCCCTCACCCGGATTACCGCAGCCGGTCCGCCAGCGCCTTCAACGCCGCGACCTGGTCGGGGATCGGGATGCCGATGATGTTGAGGTCCCAGTCCACTCGGGTGACGCCTTCGTCGGCGGCACGCCGCAGGTCGTCGAGGATCGTGTCTGGGGTGAAACCGACCGGCCCTTGCAGCATCGGATGAGGTTTCATCGGTCCGGCGCGGAGGATGATCGGTCCGGCGCCACCGGCCTCGTGATACCAACCGATCGCCGCGCGGGTGGACTCCCAGTCGCGATGCGCGAGCGTCAGACCGTCGGCGATCCGCGCGGCCCGTTCGATCGCGGGACGGGTCACGCCACCGCCGTACAGCGTCGGAGATGCCACCGGCTTGGGCCCGAGGATCGCCATCGGGACGGTGTAATGCGCACCGGTGAACGAGACCGGATCAGGACCCCAGCACGTACGCAGTACGGCGACCGACTCCTCGAACGCCGCGACCCGCCCGCGCGCGGGCACGCCGGTTGCGACGAACTCCTCCGGCAGCCAACCGAGCGCGATGCCCAGATCCATCCGCCCACCGGAGAGCTGGTCGATCGTCGCCACCCGCCGTGCGAGCACGACCGGCTGCTGGAACAGCGGCACGAGTACGGCGGTGTGCAACCGCACCCGCTCGGTCCGCGCCGCGACGTACGTGAGCGTCTCCAACGCGTCGTACGCCGCCTCCGTCGGCAGCCCGGCGTGGTTCACCCAGTCCGGCGCGGCCGGAACCAGCAGCCGCTCGAAGACCGACACAACCGCGAATCCGAGCTCGTCGGCGGCCGTCGCGAGCTCGACCACCGCATCCGGCCCGCGCAGCCCGACCACCGGCAGCCCGACGCCAACCTCGGGATATGACATCCACAGTTCCTTCCGCTCCGAGGCACCCCGAAGGCGCCCGTTCACCCGTGGGTCGGAGCGGGCCGCGCGTTCTTGCGGTCAGTCGTGCGGTGACACGACCTTGACGGCGAGGACCGGGACCGGGGACTCGAGCAGGACGCGCTGGGCGGTGCTGCCGAGGATCAGCTTGCCGACCGGGGAGCGGCGGCGGAGACCGAGGACGATCAGGCCGACGTCGTCGGCCGCGGCCGCCTTGAGCAGCGCGCCGGCCACGTCGCCTTCGGAGACGGCCTGCTGGATCGTCACCTCGACGCCCTGCTCGCGCAGCTTGGCCTCGGCGGCAGCCAACTCGTCGGCGTTGGCGTAGCGGGCGTCGATGTAGGCATCGCCGCGACTGGTGTTCAGGAGCAGCACCGAGGCACCCCGCAGCTCGGCCTCGGTCGCCGCAGCGGTCAGCGCCGCCTCACCTTCGGGCGTTGGTACGTATCCGACGAGAATCTTCACGGCACCCACTCTCCCATCAAACGCGCCCACCGACGGACTGAGGGCGTCGGTGGATTGATTAGGGTCGAGCGCATGGTCGAACTGCAGGTGGTCCTCCCCGACGAATCGGCAGCGATGCCGCCCGAACGACTGGTCGAGCTGGCCGTGGCCGCCGAGGACCTCGGCTACGGCACGGCCTGGCTGCCCGATCACCTGCTACCGCCGGGCGAGTTCGGTTCGACGTACGGCGGGGTGTACGAACCGCTCGTGACGATCGGGTACCTCGCTGCCCGCACGACCCGGATCCGGTTCGGCACGTCCGTGCTGGTCCTGCCGATGCGGAGCCCGTTCGTGGTCGCCAAGCAGGCTGCGACGCTGCATCGGCTGTCGGGCGAACGCGTCGTCCTCGGGGTCGGGGCTGGTTGGGCGCGCGAGGAGTTCGCGGCGGTGGGATCGACGTTCGAGGAGCGCGGGCGTCGTACGGACACGTCGCTCGAGATCATCCGCGATCTCTTCGAGGGTCGTGATCGGGGAGGGGTGTTCGAGCCGAGGCTGCGGGCGCCGTTGCCGATCATGATCGGCGGTACGACGACGCCGGCGCTGCGGCGGGCAGCCCGTTTCGGTGACGAGTGGCAGGGGCTGGGGCTGGACGGCGCCGGATTCAGTGCCGCGGTCGCGCGGCTGCGGTCGTTCGGCGAGCGGGAGGTCAAGGTCGGCACTCGGCTCGACTGGTCTAGCGGCGATCCCGAGCCCGTGGTCGCGATGGCGCACGAGCTCGCCGAGGCGGGTGCCGAGACGCTCGCGGTTTCCTTCGGAGACGAGCGTGACGCTCTCGAGCGGATGACGCGGTTCTACGAGCTGTTCACGGCGGGCTGAGTTTGCCGCGGAGCACCTTGCCGGTGGCGTTGCGCGGGAACTCGTCGAGGACGATGATCTGGCGCGGGGTCTTGTAACGGGCCAGGTTCGCCTTCACGTGGGCGATGAGCTCGTCCTCGCTGACCGGCTCGCGCAGTACGACGTACGCGATCAGGCGCTGGCCGAAGTCGTCGTCGGGTACGCCGGTGACGACTGCCTCCGCGACCGCGGGGTGGCCCGCGAGGCACTCCTCGACCTCGACCGGGTACACGTTCTCGCCGCCGGAGACGATCATGTCGTCCTCGCGGCCGTCGACGAACAGCCGGCCGGCCCGGTCGAGATGGCCGAGATCGCCGGTGCTCATCCGGCCGTCGACCACGGTCTTGCTCGAACCATCTGAGTATCCGCCGAACACCAGCCCGCCACCGGCGAAGATCCGCCCGGTCGTGCCGGCCGGCACCGGCTGGTCCTGATCGTCGAGGATGCGGAGCGAGCTGCCCAGACACGGGCGGCCGACGGTCCCGGGCGCGGCGAGCAGATCCGCCGAGGTCGCGATCGTCGCGATGCCTACCTCGCTCGACCCGTACGCGTCGCAGAGCACCGGCCCGAACCGCTCGATGAACCGCTCGGCCAGCGGTACGCCGAGCTGCGACGCACCCGAGATCACGGCCCGCAGCGAGCGCAGGTCGTACTCCGCGATCGCCGTCGGCCCGAGCTCCAGCAACCGCCGCAGCATCACCGGTACGGCGACCACCGCGCCGGCTCGGTTCGTGTCGATATCCGCGAGCAGGGTCGCGGCATCGAACCGGGGCCGCAGCACCAACGGAGCGCCGAGGAACAACGCCAGCATCGACGTCAGCAGCCCGAGCCCGTGGAACAACGGCGGACCGATGATCACCGGCTCACCCGACCGCAGCCCGAACCGACTGAGCGCACTGGCCGTCAGCCCGGCAAGACCCAATGCGGTGGGAACACGCGGCGCTGCCTTCGGCGTACCGGTCGTCCCTGAGGTGAGGATCGTGATGTGCCCGGGTGCATCGGGCGGCGGTGCGCCGGGCGAGCGGCTGGCGGCAACGTCTTCAAGGTCGGACCCGATGGCCGGGATCCCAGCCGGTGCCGTGAACTCGGCGTCGTGGATGAGGAGGTCCGGGTGGTGGCGTTCCATGACTGCCTGTAGTTGAGGCGGGGCGAATTCGGTGTTGACGAAGAGCACGTCGGCGCCGATCCGGGACGCTGCGAGCGTCGCCTCGAGGAAGCCGGTGTGGTTGCGGCACAGGACGGCGACCTTGCTCCCGGCAACGATGCCGTACTGCGCGTGCAGCCCGGCCGCGATCCGTTCGCACCGGCGGTCCAGCTCGTCGTACGTGATCCGGCTGTCGCCCGAGATCACGGCCGCGCGATCGGGGTACCGGATCGCGGCGATCGCGCCGAGAGCCGCCATCGACTGACCCCACGTCCGCAGCGCGCGCTCGATCCGCACCAGCTGCGCGGGTCCGGCCGACCGCCAGACCCCGGACCGGATCAGCGCGACCGACAACCCCCCGACCTCGGCCGCGCCCTGCATCAGCCACTCGGGCGGCCGGATCGGGCCGATCGGCCGGATCGTCCTCATCGCTTCTTCCTGCCGCCGGTACGCCGGTAGTACTGCTCGAGCAGCCGGTCCGTCGGCACCCGCAACAAGTTGCCCACGGCATCGGCCGGGCGGACGAACGGTGGCGTGATGTTGTGCGGCCGCTCAGCCACCGCCGTACACACCTGATCAGCGGCCTGCTCCGGTGTCAGCCCGGGCATCTTGTTCAGCAGCGGCGTCGGCTCACTCATCCGCGTGTGCACCAGCCCCATGTACACGGTCGAGGTCGTCACCCCGTCGCCGCGAACCTCCTGGGCCACGCACCGCAGCCAGACATCGAACGCGCTCTTCGACGCCAGGTACGCCGACCAGCGCGCCATCGGCGGTGTCCGGACACCGGCCGTTGACACGTTCACGATGTGACCCGACCCGCGCTCCCGCATCGACGGGAGCAACTCGAGCACGAGCTTCGCCGGGCCGAGGTAGTTGATCGCGTTGGTCCGCTCGATGTCATGGAACCGCTGGTACGTGTCGGCGATCGATCGCCGGATCGACTTGCCTGCGTTGCTCACGAGCACGTCGACCCGTCGGTGCTCGGCCAGCACCGTGCGCACGAGCTCCTCGACCGCGGCCGGGTCGGCCAGGTTCGCGGGGTACACGTACGCCGAACCGCCGTCCGCCCGGATCTCGTCGGCTACGACCTGCAACTGGTCCTCGGTCCGCGCCACCAGCAGCACCGTCGCTCCGGCCGCTGCCAGCCGGCGCGCCGCCGCCTCGCCGATCCCGTACGACGAACCGGTCACCAGGATCACCTTGTCCCGGACCGCCGCGGTCAACCGCTCGTCGGAGATCCGGGTGCGCCCGTTGGTCAGCGCGACAAGCAACGGCCACCCGAACGGACGCTTCCCAGTCACCATGCGGCCGACATTACCCGCTGGTAGCCACTCGCGGCACCTCTTGGCTGACTCTTTGCAACCACTCGCGGACCAGCGCGTCGAGCAACTCGGGCTGCTCCAGCTGCAGGTTGTGCCCCGCGATGTCGAGGACGGCGTACGTCGCGCGCGGGTAGTGGGGAAGGATCTCGAACAGGTCTTCGTACCCGGTGACGGCGTCCTGCCGCCCGCACAGCACCAGCGTCGGCCGGGTGTAGACCGGTCCGCTCTCCGGAGCCGTCGACAACGCCCAGTTCACCTGGATCCGGTCCATCGCGGCCAGGTCCGCGACTTCGAGACCTGGCGCGACGTCGCGGCGATAGGCGGCGAGCGCGGCCGCGGTCTGCGCCACAGCGAGCTCGGTGAAGTCTTCGCCCTCGGTCAGCGATTCGAGCACGCCGGGCTCGGTCCGCAGGACGACGTGCTCCGGCAGCTTGCGGTCCTTGTGCCAGAGCGTGCCGGTCGGGCAGATCATGCCCAGACCGAGGATCTGCTCGGGCCGCTCGGCGACCAGGCCGCGGGAGAGGTAACCGCCGTACGACTCGCCCATGAGCACAAACGGCTCGTCGCCGATCTGCTCGTCGATGAACTCCCGGACCGCGGCCAGGATCCCGTCGGAGCTGTCGATGTCACCGGCCGGGCTCTGGCCCATGGCGGGCAGATCGGGATAGAGCCGCCGGTACCCGGGGAGCTGGGTGAAGATCGGCTCGAGACAACCGGTCATCAGCCGGTGGTCCGGGGTCCAGCCGTGCAACGCGAGAACCGGAACGCCGTCGCCGAAGGCCACATGGTGCAGAGTCATGAAAGAGGTTGTAGCAACCCCGCCCGACAGTTTTAGAGTCGACCCATGGCCCGACGCTCAGCAGTCCCTCCGATTCCCGCTGCCGCTGTACTCCGTTCCCGCCTGGACCGCGCCCGCGAGGCCGCGGCCGGGACCGGCCTGGTGATCGCGCCAGGCTCGGACCTGCGGTACTTGATCGGTCAGCCTGGCGGCTCGTTCGAGCGACTCACCGCGCTGGTGATCCCTGCCGACGGGGCGCCGGCGCTCGTCGTACCGAAGCTCGAAGCGCCGGGCTTCGCCGGCCTGGAGGAGCTCGGGGTCGACGTCATCACCTGGGTCGACGGTGTCGATCCGTACAACTTGGCGGCCGAGCGGCTGGGCAGTCCTCAGCAGGTCGCGGTCAGCGACTTCACGCCGGCGCTGCACGTGCTCGCCATCCGGGACGCTGTGCCGAAGGCCGAGCAGGTGCTGGCCGGTCCGATCGTCCGGGAGTTGCGGATGCGCAAGGACGCGGCCGAGATCGAGGCCCTGCGGAAGGCGGGCGCGGCAATCGACCGCGTGCATGCCCGTGTCGGCGAGTGGCTGCGGCCCGGCCGGACGGAGGCGGAGGTCGGCGCCGACATCGCGGCCGCGATCGTCGAGGAGGGCCACACCGAGGCCGACTTCGTGATCGTCGGGAGCGGCCCGAACGGCGCCAGCCCGCACCACGCGCTGTCCGAGCGGGTCATCGAGGCGGGTGACGTGGTGGTCGTCGACATCGGCGGACCCGTTGCCGAGGGCTACAACTCCGATTCGACCCGGACGTACGCCGTCGGCACGCCGCGGGACGCCGACGTGACCGCGACGTACGCCGTACTGCAGGAGGCTCAGCAGGCTGCGGTGGACGCGGTTCGGCCGGGTGCGACGGCGGAGTCGATCGATGCCGCTGCTCGGGACGTGATCGCGGCGGCCGGGTTCGGTGAGTACTTCATCCACCGGACCGGTCACGGGATCGGGCTGGACGTCCACGAGGAGCCGTACATCGTGGCGGGCAACGACCTGCCGCTGGAGCCAGGGATGGCGTTCAGCGTCGAGCCGGGCATCTACCAGCCGGGCCGGTGGGGTGCGCGGATCGAGGACATCGTCGTGGTCACCGCGGATGGCGGCGAGTCGATGAACAACCGGCCGCACGACCTCGTGGTGCTCTGAGGCTCAGCCCGCCCGGAACGTCTTGCGGTAGGCGAGGGGCGAGACGCCCAGCTCGGAGCGAAGGTGATGCCGCAGGGACGCGGCGGTGCCGAGACCTGCCTCTTCGGCGACACGGTCCACTGACAGATCGGTCGTCTCGAGCAGGTTGCAGGCGTGCCGCACGCGTTGCTGTAGCAGCCAGGTGCCGGGGGATTGGCCGGTCTCGGCCTTGAAGCGGCGGCTGAAGGTACGCACGCTCATCCGCGCGTGCGTCGCCATCGCCGGGAGACTGATCTCGTCACCGAGTCGCGCGAGCGCCCAGGCCCGGGTCGGCGACGTACCCTCGCTGCCCTCCTCCGGGATGGCCCGCTCGATGAACTGCGACTGGCCACCGTCCCGCCACGGCGGTACGACGCAGTGTCGCGCGGCCCGGTTGGCGACCTCGCTGCCGAAGTCGCGGCGGATGAGGTGCAGACAGAGGTCGACGCCCGCGGCCAGCCCGGCCGACGTCAGGATGTCGCCGTCGTCGATGAAGAGCTTGTCCTCGTCGAGATTCACGCCCGGGTAGACGCTGCGGAACAACTCGGCCCGCTCCCAGTGCGTCGTCGCGGGCCGACCGTCCAGGTAGCCGGCCGCGGCGAGGACGAACGCGCCGGTGCAGATCGAGGCGATCCGGGTGCCGGGACGGATCGTCGCGAGCGCGGCGGCCAGGTCGTCGGGCAGCGTGCCCTCGTACCGCGGCTTGGGGATGTAGGTGCCCGGGACGATCACGGTGTCCGCCTCGGCCAGCGCCTCCGGCCCGTAGTCCGGGACGAGGTTGAACCCGGCGCCCGCCCGGACCGGTCCGCCGAGGCCGCAGATGCGGATGTCGTAGAGCTTGGTGCCGTCGGCCTTGGTCGCCGCGCCGAGCACGGTCGGCGGGATGGTCAGGTCGAACCCGACGACCGGCTCGAGCGCGAGGACGGCGACCACATGCGGACCGACGGAGGTCAGGTGGCGGGGACTCATGGCCATATTTTGACACATGTTGTCCATCTGGCCACTAGTTCGATGACGGTCGAACGGGCACCCTTGGTCGGGTGACGCAGATTCTGGAGACGAAGAAGCCTGCCCGGGTGCATCTGGCCTGGGCAGTCGCCGTGGTGGGGTTCGTGACCTTGATCGGTGCGGCCGGGTTCCGTTCGGTGCCCAGTGTGCTGCTCGATCCGCTGCACGAGGAGTTCGGGTGGTCGCACGCGACCATCTCGGCGGCAGTGTCGATCAACCTGCTGCTGTTCGGTGGCATCTCGCCGTTCGCTGCCGCGCTGATGGACCGGCTGGGACTGCGGAAGGTGGTCAGCGGCGCACTGGTCCTGATCGCGCTGGGGAGCGGTCTGACCGTCTTCATGACGTCTTCCTGGCAGCTGCTGCTCTGCTGGGGCCTGCTGGTCGGCGTCGGCACCGGATCGATGTCGATGACGTTCGTGGCGACGATCACCGGGCGCTGGTTCGTCCATCGCCGCGGTCTGGTCACTGGGATCCTCACTGCGGCCGGTGCGACCGGCCAGCTGATCTTCCTGCCTCTGATCGCGTCTCTGGCGGCGCATCACGGATGGCGATTGCCTGCGCTGGTGGCAGCCGGTGCGGCGTTGGCCGTCGTGCCGCTGGTGCTGCTGTTCCTGCGGGACTACCCGAGCGATGTCGGGCTGAAGGCGTACGGCGCTCCAGAGGGGAGTACTGCGGGACAGCGGGTCGAGGCGACCGGTAGCAGTGCGATGCGAGCGCTCAGGGCACTGGGGATGGCCGTACGGCGGCCCGCGTTCTGGCTGCTTGCGGGTGGATTCGCGATCTGCGGAGCGTCGACGAACGGTCTGGTCGGGACGCACTTCGTGACCGCCGCGCACGACCACGGCATGCCCGCGACGACCGCTGCATCGCTGCTGGCGCTGGTGGGCTTGTTCGACGTGGGCGGGACGATCTTCTCCGGGTATCTGACCGACCGGTGGGACCCGCGGTACCTACTGATCGCCTACTACACGCTGCGCGGACTCTCGCTCCTGGTGCTGCCGTCGCTGCTCGGACCGACCGCCGCACCGAGCACCTGGGTGTTCATCATCTTCTACGGACTGGACTGGGTGGCGACGGTGCCGCCGACCGTCGCGCTGTGCCGGGAGTGGTTCGGGCAGGACGGGCCGATCGTGTTCGGCTGGGTGTTCGCATCGCACCAGGTCGGCGCTGCGCTGGCCGCGACCGGTGCGGGCTGGATCCGGGACGCGCAGGGCAGCTACAACCTCGCGTGGTACCTGGCCGGCGGACTCTGCGCCGGCGCGGCCCTGATGTCCGCAAGCATCGGACGCCGACTCGTGACTGCCTGACTCCTTCCGCTAGCCTCGATCTAGGTTGAGGTTGGAGGGATGAGCGATGGACATCGAGCCTGGTGAGCTGACGGTCGGGCAGCTGTCGCAGCGCAGTGGCGTGGCGATCTCCGCCTTGCACTTCTACGAGCGCCAGGGCCTGATCATCAGCCGCCGTACGTCGGGGAACCAGCGCCGGTACAAGCGGGACACCCTGCGGCGGGTGGCGCTGGTCCGGATCGCCCAGCGGGTCGGCGTACCGCTCGCCGAGGTGGCCGCGATCCTCAAGTTGCTGCCGGAGAACCGGACGCCGACGCGGGCCGACTGGGAGCGCATCTCCGAGTGCTGGCAGGCCGAGCTCGACCGCAGGATCCTGCACCTCGAGCAGCTCCGCGACGACTTCAAGGACTGCGTCGGCTGCGGCTGCCTGTCCCTCGACAGGTGCGCCCTGGCCAACCCGTACGACGCCTTGGCCGCGAGAGGCCCGGGCCCGCGCCGGCTGATGGACAACGAAGGCGAACCGTGTCACCCGGGGAAGTGCGCCTGAAGTTATCCACAGCTCCGGGGTCGAGGCCAGCGGACTGGGGGTGTGGGCGTCTAGGGTCTGGGACATGGCTGAGACCGATGGACCGCAGGCTCTGACCGACGACCGTGCGAAGGTCGCCGGCCACGTGATTCGCGCGATCGCCGGCGACGACGCCCGGCTGCGTGCGGACCAGGAGACAGCGGTCGCCGCGCTCTGCGAGCCGGCGGCTCGGGTGCTTGTCGTGCAGGCGACCGGGTGGGGCAAGTCAGCCGTGTACTGGGCCGCGACCGCGATCAGACGATCGGAGGGCGCGGGTCCGACCCTGGTCGTCTCGCCGCTGCTGTCGTTGATGCGTGATCAGGTCGGGGCCGCGAGCCGCGCCGGGTTGCGCGCCGCGACCTTGAACTCGAACAACATCGACGCCTGGTCAGGCATCGAGCAGGACCTTCGTTCGGGCGCGATCGACGTCCTGCTGGTGTCCCCGGAGCGCCTGGCGAATCCGGGGTTCGGGCGGCGGGTACTGGACGGACTGGCCGGGCAGGTCGGGTTGCTCGTCATCGACGAGGCGCATGCGGTGTCGGACTGGGGTCATGATTTCCGTCCGGACTACCGCCGGGTGTCCGACGTCCTGCAGCAGCTCAACCCGAAGACTCCGGTGCTCGCGACGACAGCCACGGCCAACTCGCGGGTGACTGACGACGTGGCGAAGCAACTGGGGGAGTCGACGCTCGTGCTGCGCGGTCCACTCGCCCGCGCAAGTCTTCAGCTGGCGGTCGTCGACAAGCTGTCTCCACTCGACCGCTTCGCCTGGGTTGTCGATCAGCTACCGAAGCTGCCGGGGTCCGGCATCGTCTACGCGTTGACTGTGGCGGACGCGCAGCGGCTGGCCTCGCTGGTCCAGGAGGTGCACGGCCGGGATGTGCCGGTCGCGGCGTACACGGGTCAGCTGGAGGCGGGGGAGCGAGAGAGCCTCGAAGACGCGCTGCGGGCCAATCAGCTGAAGGCGCTGATCGCGACATCTGCGCTGGGGATGGGTTACGACAAGCCCGACCTGGGGTTCGTGGTGCACGTCGGGTCGCCGCCGTCGCCGGTGTCGTACTACCAGCAGGTCGGTCGTGCCGGGCGCGGGATCGATCACGCGGTGGTGGCGTTGCTGCCCTCGGATGCTGACTCGGGTGTGTGGGACTACTTCGCGACGGCGACGATTCCGGTGCCGGAGAACGTTCAGCGGCTGCTGCGGGCGCTGGACGGATACGGGCCGGACGAGCCGGCGACCGCGCCGGCGCTCGAGGCCGAGACCGGTCTGCGGCGGACGCGTGTGGAGTTGATGCTGAAGCAGCTGGCGGTGGACGGGGCGGTCGACCGGGTCGAGCGGGGCTGGGTGCGGACCGGGGCGGACTGGACCTTCGACGCGGAGCACTACGACGGCATCGTGTCGGTCCGCCGGCGCGAGGCGGACATCATGCGCGCGTACACCCGCGGAGATCGTTGCTTGATGCAACTTCTCCAGGAGTCGCTGGACGATCCGTCGGCGGAGCCGTGCGGACGGTGCTCGGTGTGCCTGGGCGAGCTGCCGGCGCCGCTGGAGTCACGTCCCGATCCGGAGACGGTCGCGACCATCGTCCGGTTGCTGCGCGGTGAAGTGCACGTGCTGGAGCCGCGGAAGATGTGGCCGGGCGGGGCGTTCGGCGCCCGCGGGAAGATCCCGCCGGCGCTGTCGGCCGAGCCCGGCCGCATCATCGTGTACGCCGACGCGCCGGAGTGGCGCGAGGTGCTTCAAGGTGCGTTCAGCGGTTCGCCGACGCCCGATGCGGTGGAGGCGCTGAAGTCCGGCGCCGTGGCTGCTCTGTCGCGGTGGCGCGGTTCGTGGTCGGCCCGCCCGGAAGTCGTCGTACCGCTGGCCGCTTCGGGTCATGAGGAGTTCACGTCCGCGATCGCCGACCACGTGGCCGGGGTGGGCCGGTTGGATCGGGCAGAGCTGACGATCGACCGCACCGGCTACACCGACGACCTCTCCTCAGCCGAGGAAGCCAGAGTCTGGCGCGACGGGATCCAGGTCGACGCAGCCACCGCCGAGGCGATCACCGCCCGCACGGTCCTCCTACTGGTCGACGCCACCTCGTCCCAGTGGCCGGTAACCGTCGCCACCGCCAAACTCCGCGAGGCCGGCGCCGCCGCCGTCCTACCGCTGATCATCCACAAACGCCCCTGACTAGGGCACGGTGGAGAGTTCTGGTGATGTCTCCAGGAAGGACTTCAGGTCGGACAGGAGTGCCGGCCAGCCTTCCTGGATCATAGTTCGCAGGACGCTGCCGGGCTCGAAGCCGGCGTGGATGACGGTGAGCTTCACCTTGTCGTCCACCGGCTCCAGCTCGAAGGTGGCAGTGGACAGCGGCTCGCGGCTGGTCTTCTCGTAGACGTCGTCCGTCAGCTCGACCGCCTTCGCGAACTCCGGCGTGATGTGGTGCCAGGCATACGACAGCCGCGAGTACGGCGTGTGCTCGAGCACGACCTGGCCCGGGCCCGACATCGTGACGTCGCCCATCCGCCAGACGATCTCCGAGCCGGGCTTCCAGTCGGTCTCGTGGTGGAGCTTCCAGTACTGCTCGGTGAACTTCGGCTCGGTGAGGGCCTGCCACAGCCGCTCCGGCGTGGTCTTGATGTACGTGGTGTAGACGAAGTCGTTGTCGCTCATGGTGGGTTCGGCCTCCAAAGCCGTCTTGAGATCGGCGAACAGCTGCGCCCGCCGACGGTCGTACTGGTTGATCCAGCGGTCGGCGATCGCGTTGATCGGCTCGGCGTTGAGGTAGTGGAGCTTCTCGCGACCACGCCACACAGTGGTGACGAGGTTCGCGGTCTCGAGGATCGTGAGGTGCTTGCTCACCGACTGCCGCGCCATCTCGAGCCCGGCGCAGAGCTCCCGCAGGGTCTGGCCGTTGCGGGCGTTGAGCATGTCCAGCAGCTGCCGCCGGCTCGGGTCGGCCAGTGCGCGGAACACCTCGTCGTCCATCACGCCTCCGATGATCATGCAGCCAGTTAGCTGCATGACTAAAATAGGCAGCCGAAAGGCTGCATGTCAAGGCAACTCGATTGACGCTCGGGCGAGGATGGAGGAGTGGACATCACCAGCCTCGGCTATCGCACCGACCTGTTGCTGCTCGAGCTGAGCGGCAGCACCTTCCGCGACACCGGCGAGTACGTCGTGGTGCGGACGCCGGCCAATCCCGGCTTCTGGTGGGGCAACTTCCTGCTGTACCGCACGCCGTTCGCACCGGACGACACCAAGCTCCGCCTCGACGACTTCCGCCGGGAGTTCCCGGCCGCGGAACACGTTGCCATCGGCATCGACAGTGTGGACGGCGAGATCGGGGCCGAGGACGAGGTGACCGCTGCCGGGTTCACCGTTGACCGCAGCGTGGTGATGACGGCCGATCGGGTCCTGCCTCCACAGCGGCCGAACGCGGAGTCGACGTACCGCTTCCTGAGCAGTGACGACGACTGGGAGCAGCTGTTCCACCAGAGCCTCGCCACCGCGTCGATGGAGGTCGACGCCGCCTACGAGGACTTCACCCGTCGCAGGCTGGCGGCGAAGCGCGAGCTGGTCGACGCCGGTCATGGGAAGTGGTTCGGCGCGTTCGACGGGGATCGGCTGCAGAGTGCGCTCGGGTTGATGTTCGACGGCAGGGGGCTGGCACGGTTCCAGGATGTCCAGACGTCCCCGGAGGACCGTGGTCGCGGCCTGGCCACCACTCTCGTCCATCACGCGTCGACGTACGGTCTGGCGGAGGGCGGTGCGCGGACTCTGGTGATGGTTGCGGATCCGGACTACCTCGCGATCCGGATCTACCGCTCGCTGGGTTTCACCGACTCGGAGACCCAGCTGGGGTTCGCGAAGCCGCCTGCGTGACAAAGTAGGGCCCATGACTGGACGTGGGGTTGTGCTCGTCACCGGTGGAAGTCGCGGGATCGGCGCGGCCGCGTCACTCGCTCTCGCGGCGGACGGCTGGGATGTCGGCGTCAACTACCGCACCCAGGCCGACGCTGCGGCCCGCGTCGTGAAGGCGTGCGAGGAGCTCGGCCGGCGCGCGATCGCCGTGCAGGCCGATGTCGTCGAGGCGGATCAGATCGAGCGCCTCTTCGACACGGTGACCGCCGAGCTCGGCCCGATCGGTGCCGTGATCAACAATGCCGGCGTCGTCTCGCCGGGCGGCCGGGTCGCCGAGTACGACGCCAAGCGCCTCGACCGGGTGTTCCGGATCAACTCGATCAGCGCGTTCCTCGTCGCCGGCGCGGCGGTCCGCCGGATGTCCACGGCGTACGGCGGGAACGGCGGCGTGATCGTCAACGTGTCGTCCCGTGCGGCGGTCCTCGGATCGGCCGGGGAGTACGTCGACTACGCGGCGAGCAAGGCCGCGGTCGACGCACTCACCACGGGCCTGGGCAACGAGGTCGCGACGGAAGGCGTCCGCGTCCTCGGCGTACGGCCCGGCCTGATCCAGACCGACATCCACGAGCCGGGCCGGCTGGATCGCCTCGGTGCGACGCCGCCGCTGGCCCGCCCCGGGAAGGCGGAGGAGGTCGCGGAGGTGATCGCGTTCCTTGCGTCCGACCGTTCGTCGTACATGACCGGGACGACGGTCGACGTCTCCGGCGGCCGGTAGACCATGGGGCTCCGGCCGGTTGATCTGGCGCGCCGGGCGGGGGTGTCGACCCAGCTCGTCCGCAACTACGAGGCGGCCGGGATCCTGCCGCCGGCACCGCGGTCGGACACCGGCTACCGGCAGTACGGTCCGGAGCACGTCTCCGCGCTGCTGACGTATCGTGCGCTCGCGCCCGGCTTCGGCGCGGAGACCGCCACCGAGATCATGCGCTCCGTGCACGACGGCGACGAAGCGCTCGCGTACCGGCTCGTCGACGCAGCCCATGCCGCGCTGCACGAACAGCGGCTCGCGACCGATGCCGCCAGCGAGGCACTGGCCGCGTTGGCCGCTGAGCAGGTCGACGAGTTCACCGGCCCGTCGTTGCTGGTGGGGGAGTTGGCGCACCGCCTCGGCATCCGTACGTCGGCACTGCGGGTGTGGGAGGCGGCCGGGCTGCTGGCGCCGACGCGAGAGCCAGGCACGAAGTACCGGCGGTACGGCCCCGAGCAGGTCCGCGACGCACGCATCATCCATATGCTCCGGCAGGGCCGGTACTACTTCGAGCAGATCAAGCCGGTCCTCGACGGTCTACGCAGGACGGGCAGCACCGACGCGCTGCGTACCGCGATCGCTGAGCGCCGAGCCGCGCACGACCGCCAGACCAAGGCGATGCTGTACGGCGCTGCGCTGCTGCATCAACTCATCAGTCAGGGACAGCAAGCCGAGTCGGCACCGACCGCCCCCGCACAGTGATCTGCTCGGCCGTCCGCCACTGATCGGCCTCGGCGGGCGCCGACTGGTCCACTGCTTCCATCGAAGCGATCAATCGCCCGGGGGCGGACTTGGCGAGCTCGCTCAGCCGCGCTGCCTCGTTCACCGGATCCCCGATCACGGTGTACTCGTGCCGCCGGACGTCGCCGACCGTGCCGGCCACCACGATCCCGGCCGTGACGCCGATCCCGGCGATTGCCTCCGGCAACTCCTCGTCCAGCCGGCGGGCCAGCTCCCGCCCGGCGCTCAACGCGCTCCCGGCCGGGTCCGGCAGCTCGGCCGGCGCCCCGAAGATCGCCAGCGCCGCATCACCGGCGAACTTGTTCACGAACCCACCCTGCCGGTCCACCTCGTCGACGACGATCGCGAAGAACCGGTTGAGCAGCTGCACGACCTCGGTCGGCGGCCGGTTCATCGCGAGCTCGGTCGATCCGACCAGGTCGACGAACAGCACCGCGACGTACCGCTCCTCGCCGCCGAGCCGGTCGCTGGACAGTGCCTCCTGCACGACACCGGGGCCGACGTACCGGCCGAACACGTCCCGGATCCGCTCGCGGTCCCGCAGTCCCTCGGCCATCCGGTTGAACCCGGCCTGCAACGAACCCAGCTCCGTACCGTCGAAGACCGGGATGGTCACGTCGAGCCGCCCGTCACCGATCAGGCTCAGCGCGTCCCGCACCGACCGGACCGGCGCAACGACCGACCGGGCCGACAGCATCGTGAGCAGCCAGCCGTTGCCGAGCGCCACGATGCCCAGGGCAAGGATCACGACCGACAACCGGGTCGAGGTGACGTCCCCTTCGATCAGCGCGAGTACGGCGGCGAGCATCAGGCCGGCCACCGGTACGCCGGAGCCGACCGCCCAGAAGAACACCGTCCGCGCCTTCAACCCCGCTGCCAGCAGCCGTCGCGGCGGCGGCGAATCTGCCAGCGCCCGCGCCGCCACGGGGCGGAGCGCGAACTCGGTGAGCAGATACGAGACCGAACAGGTCACGACCGCGCCGTCGATGACCGTCAGGGTGACGCGCAGCGCGTTCTCCGGCTGCATGATGACGGTCATCACGGTGAACACCACGGCGGCGACCAGCCAGAGCAGCACCTCGATGAGCGTGAGCCGGAGTGGCAGTTGCAGGGTGGCGATCTGCTCCCGGGGAGAGGCCGGCCGCTCGAGCTCCACCCAGCGGGTCACGCGTCGGGTCAGCCGGGTGCTCCAGACGCAGCCGACGGCCATCGCCAGCACGAAGTACGCCGGGATGATGATCGCGTCGGCGACCTGGAGCTGGTCGACGAGCGACGGGCCGGGGAGCACGAAGACGGCCAGCACGAACACGACCAGGGCACCGATCAGGTTGGTGCCGATCGAGAACGTGGTCATCAGGACCTGCAGGCGGAACCGCAGCCGCCGGGTGCTCTGGTCGGCCGGGCCGAGCAGCCAGGATCCGAACGGCCGCCGCTTCAGCACCAGCTCCGGACTTCCCTGGGACATCATGGTCACAGTCTGCTAGGAAGCACCCCGGTTCCCGCAACCGGTATCCCGCCGATGTCAGGACCGAACCGGGGTTTTGGCACGTTGGTGCGGATGGCCCAGATTGGCCGTCCGATCGGGCTTCTCCGTGGGTACTGTTCCCCGGACGCCTCACTCGGGGAGCTTCCGTGACGCACGATCGCCACTCCTACGCCGAACCTGACCTGGTTCGGACCACCCATCTCGAGCTCGACCTCGCGCTCGACTTCGACGAGAAGGTGCTGGCCGGTACGGCCTCGCACACGCTCGCCTGGACCGATGCTGCCGACGACCGGCTCGTTCTCGACACTCGCGACCTCACCGTGCTGGAGGTCGAGGGTCAGACGGCCGACGGCTGGGAGCCTCTCGAGTACAGCCTCGCCGCTCCGGACAAGGAGCTCGGCGCGGCGCTGACGGTCCGGACGTCGAGGCACCCGCGGGTCAGGGTGAAGTATCGGACCGCGCCGACGGCCACCGGTCTGCAGTGGCTGGAGCCGGCGATGACGGCCGGTGGCGTGATGCCGTTCATGTTCAGCCAGTCGCAGGCGATCCACGCGCGCAGCTGGGTGCCGGTGCAGGACACGCCGAGCGTGCGGTTCAGCTACGCCGCCCACGTGACCGCGCCGCCCGAGCTGATGGTGCTGATGAGCGCCGACAACGGTACGACGTCGCGCCGGACAGGCTCGTACGACGTGGTGATGCCCGAGCCGATCCCGTCGTATCTGCTGGCGATCGCCGCGGGCGACCTGGTGTTCGAGCCGCTCGGCGTGCGGTCCGGGGTGTGGGCGGAGCCGGCCACGGTCCGGCAGGCGGCGACCGAGTTCTCCGACACCGAGGAGATGATGCGGGTCACCGAGGAGCTGTTCGGCCCGTACCGCTGGGGCCGGTACGACCTGCTCGTGCTGCCGCCGTCCTTCCCGTACGGCGGGATGGAGAACCCGCGGATGACGTTCGCGACGCCGACCGTGGTGATCGGCGACAAGTCGCTGGTCAGCGTGATCGCGCACGAGCTCGCGCACAGCTGGTCGGGCAACCTGGTCACGCAGGACAGCTGGGACGACATCTGGCTGAACGAGGGCTTCACGTCGTACGTCGAGAACCGGATCGTCGAGGCCGTCTACGGGACCGAGTTCGCGCTGATGGAGACCGCCATCAAGCAGCACGCGACCGTGGTGAAGCTGGACCCGTTGACGCCGGCCGAACTGGCGGTCGAGCTTCCGGGTCTGCACCACCGCTCGGAGTACCACGGCAAGACCTCGACCGGGCCGCTGAAGGGGTCGTGGTTCCTGTCCTGGCTGGAGGAGCGGTTCTCGCGGGAGGTGTTCGATCCGTTCCTGCGCGGGTACTTCGACCGGTTCGCGTTCCGCAGCATCAACACCGACAACTTCGTCGAGCACCTGCGGGAGCACCTGCTCTCAGAGCACCCGGATGTGGTGACCGACGACGAGCTGGCGGCCTGGTTGTACGAGCCGGGCATCCCGGCGTTCGCGGAGCGGGCGGTGTCGCCGCGGTTCCAGGTGGTTGACGAGGCGCGTGCGCTCTGGCTGAAGACGGGTGAGCTGCCGCTCGGCGCTGGGCAGTGGACGACGCAGGAGTGGTTGCGGTTCCTGGACGCGGCTCCCGACGTACTGAGCCCGCTGCTGTTGCAGCAGCTGGATCGTGCCTTCGGCCTGACCGGCACCGCGAACGGCGAGATCGCGCGGCGTTGGTACCAGATCGTCGCGGCGAGCAGCTATGAGGCGGCGTACGCGGAGATGGCCGAGTTCCTCACCAAGGTCGGCCGGATGAAGCTGGTCCTCCCGGTGTACCAGGCCCTGGCCGGCACCGACCGGGCCTTCGCCGCCGAGGTCTTCGCCAAGGCCCGCCCGGGCTACCACCCCATCACCACGGCCGCCGTGCAGCGCATCCTCGGCCAGTAGTCAGAGGTCGAGTTTGCGGCGGTGGGTCTGGTAACCGGGCTGGTAGCCCAGGTGGGCGTTGGTTCGGCGCATCGCGGTGTTGGTGTCGACAGTGTCCGTGAGGAGACCGTCGAGGTCGGGGAAGCGGTGGCGGGTCTCGCGGATCTGGGCGGCCTTCATCCACAGGGCCAGACCGCGGCCACGGTGTGCGGGCAGCACGGCAGTGCCGTAATGCTGCCCATCGCCCTTTCCATCACCTGGTACGACGACCTCGGTGAAGCCGACGATCTGATCTGTCTCGTCGAGGGCGGCGACGACAGAGAGGTGGTCGCCGCGCTGTGCGATCACCTCGGCCGCGTGCCGGGTCCGCTCGACGTCCCAGACGTCCACGCTGGTCGAGATGGTGCCCGTCGGCGCATCGTTCATCCCGGTCCGCGCGTCGGTGAACGACTGCACCAGCTCGTCCGGCACGACGCCCTCCCAGGAGATCAACCGGTACCCCGGTACCTCCGGTACGTCGGGAACCGCGGCGGACAGATCGAACCGGGTGTAGATGAGCGTCAGTCCGATGCCGAAGCCGTGATGCTGGAGGAACTTGTCGCCGTCGGACTCGACCCCGACGTCGGTGAGCAACGTGCGAACCTCGTGGTCGCGCGCCCCGGTGACGACCGCGTCGAGCAGCTGCGACCCGATACCGCGGCGGCGTTCGGCCGGGTGCACGGTCAGCTCGAACTCGGCGAGCTGCGAGTAGTTGTCGCGGCTGTCGAGCCGGAGGAACGCGGACCCGACCGGGGTGCCGTCGGCCTCCGCGGCGAGCCACGCGATCCGGCGACTGAACGGGCGGTGGTCGGGATCGGTCAGGGGAATCAGTCTGATGCTCAAGCCGTCAACATAACGCGCTTGCGGGATCACGTGCCGCCGGTCGGCCGATCGGCTACCGTGGCGCGCAGGTCAGAGCGGGGAGAGGCGAACGGGGAGAGGAGCCAGGGTGGAGCAGCTGGACGGGGAGGCCGCGCGCGACCAGGTCGTACGCACGATCGGTGCCGATCACGTCGCTCTGCGCGAGCAGGTGCTCGCGGAACTGCGCCGGCGGATCATCGACGGCGACTACAGCCAGGGGGAGCGGCTGACCGAAACCCGGCTCGCGGACGACTTCGGAGTGTCGCGGAACCCGGTGCGTGAGGCGCTGCGCGTGGTCGAGGCCGAGGGCTTCGTGCAGATCCTGCCTCGCCGCGGCGCGGTGGTGGCGACCCTCGACGAGACCGCGGTCCGCGATCTGTTCGCCGTCCGGGAGCAGCTCGAGACGCTCGCGGCCGGACTCGCCGCGGAGCGCGTGACGGCCGACGGGATCGCCACGCTGCGCCGCCTGATCGACGATGCCAACAAGGCCACCGAGGCCGAGGACTTCGACCGCGTCGCGGAGCTGAACAGTGCGTTCCACCGGGCCGTGATCGAGGTCAGCGAGAACCGCTGGCTGCACTCGATCTCGGCCGCGATGTACTACCACGTCCACTGGGTGTTCCGGGTCGGCGCCGCACAGCGTGCACCGCACTCGTCGGAGGAGCACGTCCGGCTCGTCGACGCGATCGAAGCGGGCGATGCGGCCGCCGCCAGCACGGCCGCCCGCCTACACGTCGAGGCGGCCGCGAAGGCGGCGTTCGGTCAGCGGCCGACCGCGTAGCCCTGCATGCCGCGGGGGTTGGCCGCGGCGGCAAGCACCCCGTCGGCTTCCTTCCGTACGGCGCAGAGCCGGCCGAGGCTCCACGCATCGGCGTCGGTGAGGACGTGTCCACGTCGTACCAGCTCGTCGCGGGTGCTCTTGCCGACGCGGGTCTCGATCACCAACCCGCCCGGCTCGGTGGCGCGCGGGTAGAACGACGACGGGAAGCCGTTGGTGTGCCACGCCGGCGCGTCGATCGCCTCTTGCAGGTCCATCCCGGCGCCGAGGTGCCGGAGCAGGAACAGCAACTGCCACTGGTCCTGCTGGTCGCCACCCGGTGATCCACAGGCCATCAGTGGTTCGCCGTCACGAAGTACGAGGGTCGGGGTGAGCGTGGTGCGCGGCCGCTTGCCCGGAGCGAGCGAGGCCGGCAGACCCTCCTCGAGCCAGAACATCTGCGCCCGGCTGCCGAGACAGAATCCCAGCTCCGGGATCGTCGGCGAGGACTGCAGCCAGCCACCGCTCGGCGTCGCGGAGATCATGTTGCCCCACTTGTCGACCACGTCGACGTGACACGTGTCGCCGCGGGTGGCACCACCGGAGGACACCGTCGGCTCACCGGTCGTGGCATCGCCCGTTTCGTTGCCCACAGCAAACGATGGGAGCACCGGCGCACGGCCGTCCGGGTGTCCGGGCCGCAGGTCCAGCGATGCGTCCGGCCCGATCAGCTTCGCCCGCTCGGCGGCGTACTCGGGGGAGAGGAGCGTGTCCAGCGGTACGTCGGCGCCGTCGCCGTACCAGGCCTCGCGGTCCGCGTACGACAGCTTCATCACCTCCACCGTCGTGTGCACGCCCTCGGCGCTGTCCAGGTCGACGTCACCGAGAGCCGCGAGTACGGCGAGGGACTGCAGCATGCCCGGGCCCTGACCCCACGGACCGGTCTTCGCGACCGTGTACCCGTTCCAGTCGTACGTCGCCGGGTCCTCCCAGGTCGCCTCGAACGCGGCCAGGTCGTCGCCGGTGATCAGCCCGGCGTGGTCCTCGCCGCTCGAGTCGCGGTGCGGCAGCCGGGAGAACTTGTCGATCGCCTCCGCGACGAACCCTTCCCGCCACGTCTTCCGCGCCTGCTCGATCTGCGCCAGCCGGTCCGCGCCGGCCGCCTCGCCTTCGACGACGAGCTTCTCGAGCGTCGCGGCGTACGCCTCGTTGCTGAACCGTCCGGTGACGGGCCGGCCGTCCTTGAGCCAGAGCGCGGCCGACGTCTGCCAGTGGTTCTCGAACAGGTCCTGCACGGTGCTGATCGTGTCGGCGACCCGCGGCACCAGCGGGTGACCGTTGCGTGCGTACTCGATGGCTGACTCCAGTACGACGCGCAGCGGCAGGGTGCCGTGGTCGCGCAGGAGGAGCAGCCAGGCGTCGACCGCACCGGGGACTGTCGCCGCGAGCGGACCCGAGCCGGGCACGAGCGTCAGGCCGAGGGAGCGGTAGTGCTCGATCGTGGCACCGGCCGGCGCCACGCCTTGGCCGCACAGCACGCGCGGGGCGGGGTCGTCGGCGGTCGCGATGATCGCCGGCACCTCACCGCCAGGCCCGTTGAGGTGCGGCTCGACCACATGCAGCACGAACCCGGCCGCGGCGCCCGCGTCGAACGCGTTCCCGCCGAGCTCGAGGATCCGCATCGCCGACTGCGACGCCAGCCAATGCGTGGACGAAACCATCCCGAACGTGCCCCGCAGCGTGGGCCGGGTGGTGAACGTCATCGGGCAACTCCTTCAGTTGGTCGTACGTCGGGTCCGGTTCCGTCGTCGTTGACGAGGTGGCAGGCCACCTGGTGTCCAGCCTCTCCGATCGTGCGCTGTTCCGGCACGACTGTCCGGCATTTGTCCACCGCGACCGGACATCTGGTGTGGAAGCGGCACCCGGGCGGCGGGTCGATCGCGGAGGGCAGGTCATCGCCGAGCAGCACGGGCCGTCGGGCGCGCTGCTCGGCCGGATCGGGTACGGGCGCCGCCGACAGCAGCGCCTGCGTGTACGGATGGGACGGCTTCCCGAAGATGCGGGCGCGTGGTCCCTGCTCGACGAGCTGGCCGAGGTACATCACGGCGACCTCGTCGGCGAGGTACTCGACCGCGGACAGATCGTGTGTGATGAACAGACAGGCGAACCCGAGGTCACGCTGCAGATCGGCGAGGAGATTCAGCACGGACGCCTGCACCGACACGTCGAGTGCGCTGGTCGGCTCGTCCGCGACGAGCAGGCGCGGCTCCGAGATCAGTGCGCGGGCGATGCTGACGCGCTGACGCTGACCGCCGGACAGCTCGTGCGGTGCGCGCTGGGCGACCTCCGGCCGCAGCCCGACGCGGCGCAGCGCCTCGCTGACCTTGGCAGGAATGCCTTTCCGGTGCATCAGCCGGAGCGGCTCGCCGACGATGTCGCCGACGGACAATCGCGGATCCAGCGAGCCGGCCGGGTCCTGGAAGACGATCGAGACATTGCGTCGGTGCGGGCGGAGCTGCCGGCGGCTCAGGTGCGTGACATCGACGCCTGCCAGCCGGACGGTTCCCTCGGTGGGCTCAAGCAGTCGCACGATGCAGCGGCCGACGGTCGACTTGCCGCTACCGCTCTCGCCGACCAGCGCGACCACAGAACCTTGGTTGATCCGGAGCGTGACGCCGTCGACCGCGCGCACCGGACCGAAGTGCATGACGAGGTCCTCCACCTCCAGGGCGAGGGATTCCATCAGACCTCCACGGCTTCTCGGACCGGGTGCCAGCAGGCAACGCGATGTGCGCCGGCGGTGAGCTCGGGCTGCGACGTCGTACAGGTATCGCTGGCCCGGGAGCAGCGGTCGGCGAAGGTGCAGGCGTCGGGCTGCTCGGACAGGACCGGCACCAATCCAGGGATCTCGCTGAGCCGGTCGGTTCCGGCATGCCGGCCGGCAGCCGGTGACGCACCGAGCAGTCCGACCGTGTACGGGTGCTGGGGCCTCGCGAAGATGTCGTGTACCTCCGCGGTCTCGACGACGCGGCCCGCGTACATCACGGCGACCCGATCGGCGAGGTCCGCGACGACGCCGAGGTCGTGGGTGATCAGGACGATGCTCGTCCCGAGTCGTTCGCGCAGCTCCCGCAGTACGTCGAGGATGCCGGCCTGGATGGTGACGTCGAGCGCCGTGGTGGGCTCGTCCGCGATCAGGACCTTCGGGTCGCAGGCGACGGCCATCGCGATCATCACCCGCTGACGCATGCCGCCGGAGAGCTGGTGCGGGTAGTCGTTGACCCGGCGTTCCGCGGACGGGATGCCGACGAGTTTGAGCAACTCGATCGCGCGGTCGCGAGCGGCCTGGCGAGAGACTCCGACGTGAGTACGCAGTACTTCGCTGATCTGGTAGCCGACGGTGAAGACCGGGTTCAGCGAGGTCATCGGCTCCTGGAAGATGTACGCGACCTCCCGCCCGCGGATCGAGCGGAGCGTGCGCTTGTCGGCGCCGATCAGCTCGGTGCCGTCGAGCCGGACCGAGCCTTCGACGGTCGCGGTGCGGGGGAGCAGCCCGGCGATGCTCATCGCGGTGACGCTCTTGCCGCAGCCGGATTCACCGACGATCGCGAGGACTTCGCCGTCGCCGACCTCGAGGCTGACGTGGTCGACCGCGGACAGCGGCCCGTCCTCGGTCCGGAACGTGACGGACAGATCCTGCACTGCGAGTATGGGTTTCATCGACGGCTCGCCTTCGGGTCGAGGGCGTCGCGGAGGCTGTCGCCGACGATGTTGAACGCCAGGGTCAGCAACATGATCGCGACGCCGGGCATCACTGCGGCCCAGGGCGCCCGGGACGCGAACTGCTGCGCGTCGGCGAGCATCGTGCCCAGGCTCGGCGCCGGCGGCTGGATGCCCAGGCCGAGGAACGACAGCACCGCCTCACCGAGGATCGCGGCCGGAATGCCGACGGTGGCCTGCACGATGACCGCCGAACCGGCGTTCGGCAGGATGTGCCGGCCGAGCACCCAGGCGTCGCCGGCGCCCTCGACGATCGCGGCGGCGACGAAGTCGAGCGACTTCAGCCGCAGCGTCTCCGAGCGGACGATCCGGATCATGCCGGGAATCTGCGCGATGCCGATCGCGATCGCCGCGTTGCCGAGGCTCGCGCCGCGGATCGCGGCCAGCCCGACCGCGAGGATCAGGAACGGGAACGCCAGCACCAGGTCGGTGAGCCGCGAGATCAGCGCGTCGACGGTGCGGAAATAGCCGGCGATCAGACCGAGCGGTACGCCGATCACCAGCGAGAACGCGACCGCGAGAATGCCGACGTGCAGCGACGCGCGCAGACCGAACATGATCCGGGACAGGACATCGCGACCGAGGTCGTCGGTGCCGAGCAGGTACCCGGCTGTCCCCGGCGGAGCGAATGCGTTGTCGAGTTGGGTCTGGGTCGGTTCGTGCGGCGCCAGCCAGTTCGCGAAGACCGCAAGGATGACCGCGATCGCGAGTACCGCGAGTCCGGTCAGTGCGAGCGGGTTGCGGAACACCCGGCGTACCACTCGGCTGCTGTTGCTGCGCGGGGCAACGACCGCCTCGGCGACTGCCATCAGGATTCACCTCGCACGCGGATTCTCGGGTCGATGACGGAGTACAGTAGGTCGACCAGCAGGTTGATCACGATGTACGCCGTCGCGGTGACGAGGACGACCGCCTGGATCACCGGGTAGTCGCGCTGGAACACGGCGTCGACGGTGAGCTTGCCGAACCCGGGCAGCGCGAAGATCCGCTCGGTGACGACGGCGCCGGAGATCAGCGCGCCGAGTTGGAGGCCGACGATCGTGACGACGACGATCAGACTGTTGCGGAGGGCATGCTTTCCGATCACCGCCCTGGGGGAGAGGCCTTTGGCTTCCGCCGTCCGGATGTAGTCGGCGCCCAGCGCGTCGAGCATCGATGATCTGGTCTGGCGCATGATCACGGCCGCCAGACCGGTGCCGAGGATCAGTGCGGGCAGGATCAGGTGGTGCAGGTTGTCGATCGGGTTGGTGAAGAACGGGACGAAACCGGAGGCGGGAAAGAGGCCGAGGGCAACGGACAGGTACAGGATCGCCATCAGTCCGAGCCAGAAGTGCGGCACGGACAACCCGAGCAACGCCAGGGCGTTCGCGGCCCACTCGGCCGGGCGCCCACGCCGTACCGCGGCCACGACTCCGGTGCCGACCCCGACCACGCCGGCGATCAGGATCGCCAGCACCGACAACTCGATCGTCACCGGCAACGCGCTGAGGATCATCCCCCGGACCGGCGCGCCGGTCCGGATCGACTGCCCGAGGTCACCGCGCGCAGCGTGACTGACGAACTGCCAGAACTGCACCAGCCACGACTGGTCGAGCCCGTACTGCTGCCGGATCGCTCGCAACGACTCCGGATCGCGATCCTCTCCGGCCAGGGCCAGCGCCGGATCGCCCGGCAACGCCCGTACTCCGACGAACACCACGATCGTCGCGAGTACGAGCGTCACCAGGCTCTGCCACAGCCGGTTGAGGAGGTACCGCCTCACTTGGCGAACCCTGCGAAGGCCGTTCGGATCACGCCGTCCGGGTAGACCTGGATGCCGAGCAGCTTCTTGGAGACACCGGTGAGGTTGCGCTGGCGGTACATGTAGATGATCGGGTCGTCCTGCTGGAGCTTGGTGACGACTTCGCCGTACAGCTTGACCCGCTCGGCCTGGTCGGTCGACTGACGGGCGTCGGTGAGGAGCTTGTCGACGTCCGGGCTGCTGTAGCCGGAGACGTTCTGGCTACCGGTCGTGCCGACGAAGTTGAAGATGTTGGCGTCCGGGTCGACGCGGCCGGACCACCCGAGCTGCAGCAGCTCGAAGTCACCACGGTCCTGCTGGTCGAGCAGTGCGGCGTACTCGACCGGCTTGATCACCAGGTCGAATCCACCCTCCTTCACCATCCCCTGCAACGCCTGCGCGAGCCGCAAGCTGTCCGGGTTGTTCGAGGTCACCATCTCGACCTTGTACGGCGTCGTCACGCCCGCGTCGGCGAGCAACTGCTTGGCCTTCGCCGGATCGTGCGCCGGGCAGACCTGCGCCGCGTCCGAGGTGAACTCGCTCTTCGGTGAGACCGGCGAGCAGGCAACGGTGTTCAGCCCGCCGAACAGCGACTTCACCAACGCGTCGCGGTCGATCGACAGGGCCAGCGCCTGCCGGACCCGCGGGTCCTTCGCGATCGGGGTGCCGAGCGACTTGAGCGGGTTGCCAATGCCGTTCGCGTTGCCGATGTTGATCGTCAGGCCCTGGTACCCGAGCGACTGCGACTGCAACACGCTCACGCTGTCGTCCTTCTGCAGCGCCGGCGTGTCCTGCGTCGACAACGAGTCCGCGACCTGGGCGTCGCCAGACTTCAGGTTCGCCGAGCGGATGCTGGAGTCGGTGATGATCCGGTACTCGATCGCGTCGAGGTGCACCTTCGCGGCGTCGTAGTACTGCGGGTCCTTGACCACCTTGATCGAGTTCTGCGCGACCCGGCTGGCGAACTTGAACGGGCCGACGCAGACCGGCGCGTTGGAGAAGTTTGCCCCGAGCTTCGCGACCGCGGCCGGGCTGAGCACCATGCCGGCCCGGTCGGCCAGCGCGGCAGTCAGCGGCGCGAACGGCTTCGACAGCTTGATCACCACGGTCTTCGGGTCGGGCGTCTCGATCGACGTGATCGGGCCGAGCTCGCTCTTGCGCGCCGAACCGGCCAGCGTGAGGCCCCGGTTCAGCGAGATCTTCACCGCGTTCGAGTCGAACGTGCCGCCGTCAGCGAACTTCACGCCCTGCTTCAGCGGGATCGTCAGGCTGAGGCCGTCGGCCGAGATCGTCGGGAGCGCGGTGGCGAGCTGCGGCACGACCTTCGCGTCCGGCCCGAGATCGTACAGCTTCTCGCACATGGTGTGGAAGACGTACCGCGAGTACAGGCTGCGTGACAGCGTCGGGTCGAGCTTGTCGGGATCGGCGGACAGGGCAACGGTCAGCGTCCCGCCCTGCTTGACCTGCGCGGCGTCGGCGGGCTCGCCGAACACGTCCTGCCCGGCCGGGGCCTGGCTGCCGCCGCTGCTGTTGCTGTTGCCGGCGGGCTCGACCGGCGAGCAGGCCGTCCCGACCAGGGCCAGCGCGATGACGGCAGCGCCGATCCCAGCCGCTTGCCGGCGGCGGTTACTCAAGGTGAAACGGTTCAGCGACAGCGGAAGTCGACGGGTCATCACGTGCTCCTGAGTAGGCGGTTCTGTCGACTGTTTCATGTATACAAGGCAGGTGCGCAAGTGATTCGGCGAGTTTGGCTGAACCTTTTACGACCGCTCGCCGTACTCGCACTGGAACGTTCGACGCCGACGACTGCACGGGCCGCCGGAGGCTGTCGCACGGCCTCCGGCGGCCCGGTTTCAGACGGTGACGGGGTAGGAGAGGTCTCCGGCCGGTACGGCGTACCCGTCGAAGGCGAGCGCCATCAGATGCGGGCCGTCGTACTGCGGGTGATGGACACCGAACGTGGTCGCCTGCCGGAAGCCGAAGCGCGGGTAGTAGTCCGCGTGGCCGAGCACGACGACGGTTCCTTCGCCCCGATCACGTCCCGTGGCCAGCGCGGCCCGGACCGCCGCGCTGCCCGCACCTTGCTGCTGGTACTCCGGCAGCACGGCGACCGGCCCGAGCGAGAGCACCGGGCTGTCGCCGATGTGGCAGCGGGTCAGGAGCGCGTAGGCGACCGGCTCGTCGGCCGGGGTGGTCGCAACGATCAGCAGGCCGGGAATCCAGGCGACCGGGTCGGCGCGGTGTGTGTCGAGGAAGTCGACCTCGAACTGCTTGCCGAACGCCTGCCGGGTGATGTCACGGACGGTCTCGATGTCGGACGGCGTCTCGACACGGGTGTTCCAGGTGATGGACAACGTGGTCCCTTTCGAAGATCAGTGGATGAGTTGAGTGACCGAGTGGGCTGCCGGACGTACGGCAGCCGGGGATGGCGCGGTCATCAACTCACCTCCTCCTTCGAAGTCGCGATCAACTTTAGCTGGGTGCGAGGCGTCAATCATCCTGAATTCGTCAGCTGAACAAGGGGAGCTTCAGTGAACGTTGTCTGCGGGAACCGTAAGAGTCGGGGCAGCTGGAGAAGGTACGCCCTCGTGGCCGGCGCGGTCGCCGCACTCCTGACAACCGCCGCGTGCGGGTCAGCAAATGCGTCGGACGGGAGCAAGCCCACGGACCAGCAGAGTGCCACGACCTCGGTGAGCGCGACGACCTCGCCGACGGCACCGGCCTCGAGCCCGACGTCGACCAGCCCGGGCTCGACGATCCCGGCGAAATCGACTGCGAAGCCGTCGAAGCTGCCCACCGACGACGCCGGCGTCGACCTGTGCACCATGGCGGACCTGACCTTCACCGTCACGAACTACGACGCGCCGGGCGAAGACGTGCGCCACCTCATGCTGGTGGCCATGAACAAGGGAGCCAAGAAGTGTGACGTCCAGGGCTATCCGGAGGTCACACTGGGCGGCGCCAAGAGTTATGCGCCGGTCAAGGAGGCGACCAACTCCGGCGAGGCACTCACCCTCGCTCCCGGCGAGAAGGCGTACGCCGGCGTGCTCGCCACCGGCGGCCAGATGGACACCTATACGGTCAAGTTCATCACCGTCGGCCTCGGCAGCCCCGGCGGCGAGGCGGAGCCGGAACCGGCGGTCAAGGTGAAGATGCCGGTCACTTCCTTCGAGGCGGACGACGGCCAGGGCGTCACGTACTGGGCAGGCACCGAGGGCCTCGCCATGCGCCCGGTCACCCAGTCCTGACCGACCACTCCGGCCATACCGGCCGCACCACTGTCACCACTCGATGACCAGCGGATCCTTGGACGGCGTGCCGGCCGGGATCCAGGTCTCGTCGACGAGCCGGTACGGGTGCCAGTGGCCGTCGCGGTCGAGGCGGAGCTGGGTGTCTGCGCCGATCGTCAGCTGGTTGCGGGCGGTGGTGATGGCCAGGTCGTCGTCTGCTGCGAGCAGCTCGGTCCGGGCCCGGTTGAGCTCGGCCGGGTTGGGTGTCCAGGTGTGCTCGAATACGTCGAGTCCGGGCCTGCCGCCGTACCGCCAGGCTTGGATGCCGAGGGCAAGGTCTCGTCCCGTTGCCTCGGTCAACGGTTCGGTGAGGCCGGGGAAGTCGGCGGCCAGGCGGATGCTGTCCTGCCAATCATCGAGCGGTTGCGGTTCGCGGGTCCCGTGGAGGAGCGCGTTGAGGATGGCTCGTGCCCGGCGGGCGGCGTCGAGGACGAGAAGCTGGAGGACCGCCGGCCCGAAGCCCTCCGGCGGCTCGATGCCCGTGACCGCGAGCTCGTCGACGCTGACCTTCCCGGGCAGCTCCGGTACGTCGGGCAGCTCGGCGGCTGTGGTGGCGAGAACGTCGGCCACCGGAACGCCGGCCTCGGTCGGACGGGTCGCCGACAGCTGAAGCTCGTCGAGGAGCGTCTCGCGAGTGCGACCGCGCAGCAGCAACAGCACGAACGGGTCGGCGTCGAGGAGCCACGCGACCTGGTAGCACAGAGCGGCCGCATGCTGGCAGGGCAGCTCCCACGCGTCGCACGTACAGCTCGGGTCGAGATCGCCGATGCCCGGCAACAGCGTGACGCCCGCATCGGCAGCGGCCTCGACCAGGTCGTGCGGCATCTCGCCGTCCAGCAGCGCCGCAATGTGGCCGGCCCGCGCCGCGACCTCCGCCTGGAACCGGCGCCAGTCGTCGGCGCTGAGCTCGTCGACGCGTACGACGGATTCGTAGGTGTCATCGGGTGAGTACACCGTGGCCGCGATCCGTCCCGGGCTGATGGTGATCGTGCCGACCTGACCGGAGTTCGCGTACCGGCGGCCTCTGCGCAATTGGTCGTTGTCGAGCGACGTGTCCTCCATCGCCTGCACCCATGCCCGCGCCCACCACGACCGTCCACGAGTGCTCCGGTGCTGAGCGGCGTACGCCGGGAATCCTCGAACGTCGCTCACGACACACCTCCACCGGCACGCTCGACCATCGGTGGGGTCATCGCGCACCACCTCGCAGCTCGACCAGGTTGGCCAGCTCGGTGTCGGACAACTCGGTCAACGCCGCCTCCCCGCCGGACAGCACTGCCTCGGCCAGCTCTCGTTTGGCGGCGAGCATGGCGGCGATCCGGTCCTCGATGGTGCCTTCGGCAATCAATCGGTGGACCTGCACGGGCCGGGTCTGCCCGATCCGGTACGCCCGGTCGGTCGCCTGATCCTCGACCGCCGGATTCCACCAGCGGTCGTAGTGGACGACGTGATCGGCCCGGGTCAGGTTGAGGCCGGTGCCGGCCGCCTTCAGCGAGAGCAGGAAGACGGTGACCTCGCCCGCCTGGAACCGATCGACCATCGCCTCGCGCTGCGCGACCGGCGTGCCGCCGTGCAGGAGCTGAGTGGGTATGCCGCGTTCGCCGAGGTGGCGCTCGAGCAGGCGCGCCATGGCGACGTACTGCGTGAAGACGAGCACCGCACCGTCCTCCGCAACGATCGTCTCCAGCAGTTCGTCGAGGAGCTCGAGTTTCCCGGACCGGCCGGTGAGTCGTGCGCTGTCGCCCTCCTTCAAGTACTGCGCCGGGTGGTTGCAGATCTGCTTCAGCCCGGTGAGCAGCTTCACGATCAGGCCACGTCGTGCCATCTGGTTGCTGGACCGGACCTCGGCCATCAGCTCGCGAACAGTTGCCTCGTACAACACAACCTGCTCCCGGGTGAGCGAGACCGGCTGGTCGGTCTCGGTCTTGGGCGGGAGCTCCGGTGCGATCCCCGGATCCGACTTCTTCCGCCGGAGCAGGAACGGGCGGACCAGTTTCGCGAGCCGGGCCGCGACCTCCTCGTCCTTATCGGCTTCGATCGGCGCGGCCCACTGGTTGCGGAACGATCCGAGGCGGCCGAGCAACCCGGGCGTCGTCCAGTCGAGGATCGCCCACAGCTCGGACAGGTTGTTCTCGACCGGTGTGCCGGTCAGCGCGACCCGCGCTCGGCCCGGCACGGTGCGCAGCGCCTTCGCCGTACCGGACGATGGGTTCTTCACATGCTGCGCCTCGTCGGCGACGACCAGCCCCCATCGATGCTCGGCCAGCCGTACGGCGTCACGCCGCAACGTGCCGTACGTCGTCAGCACGAAACCGTCCTGTGCATCGTCGAGCGAACGCGACGTCCCGTGGAACCGCCGCACCGCCGTACCGGGGGCGAACCGCTGGACCTCGCGCTCCCAGTTGCCGAGGAGCGATGCCGGGCAGACGACCAGCGTCGGACCGGCGGTGCCGGCGGACTGCTGCCGGTGGAGGTGGAGCGAGATGAGCGTGATCGTCTTGCCCAGACCCATGTCGTCGGCGAGGCAACCGCCGAACCCGAGCGACGTCATCCGGGCGAGCCAGCGCAGACCGCGGAGCTGGTAGTCGCGCAGTGTGGCCTGCAGCGCGGCCGGCGCGTCGACGGACTCGTCGGCGCGATCCGGATCGGCGATCCGGGCGCGGAGATCCTCCAGCCACTTGGTCGGGGTGACGGTGATCTGCCGGCCGTCGATCTCGGTGGTTCCGGTGAGGGCGGCGCCGAGGGCATCGATCGCGGTGACGGGTTTGAGGATGCGTTCGCGGGCCTTGCGGGCGAGCTCGGGATCGATCAGCATCCACTGGTCGCGCAGCCGGACCACCGGGCGGGTGGCTTCCGCGAGCTGGTCGAGCTCGGCCTCGGTCAGTGGATCGTCGCCGACCGCGACCTGCCAGCTGAAGTCGAGCGTGTGGTCGCCGCCGAAGAAACCTGGGAGGTCGCTGGGTGGTCCGTCCGCTGAGGTGATCGCGGCGCGTGCGGTGAGCGCTCGGCCGAGACTGCGCGGCCAATGCAGATCCACCCCGGCCGCGGTCAACCGCTGCGCCGACCCGGCGAGCAAGCCGGCGACGTCTTCGTCCGAGAGTTCCATACCGTTTGGTACGGCGGAGTCCAGCAGCCTGTTGAGCGGTGCCCAAACCCGCGCGGCCCGACGGATGGCCAGCGTCGCGTCGATCCGGGCCCGCGGTCCGAACCCGGCGACGTCGTCAGCCCAGACATCGTCCGCGTCTCGCACCAGCGTCGGGTCGTTCAGGCTGTGCAGTTGAACGACAGCGCTGAACGCGAGCGAGTCGGCCACCTCGATCCGCAACGAGATCCGCACCCCGGTGTCGAGCCCCGCCGACACCTCATCCGCCCACCCACGCAACCGCTCAGCCCGCTGAGGCGCCTTGGCAGCGAACAAGTTGGTCTGATGCGCCTTCCCAGCGGCCGGCGACCGAGGCATCCCATCAGCCACCGCATCAAGAAACCCCCGCAACAACTCCTCAGCCACCGGCAACCGCACACCGTCTGCGTCCAGCGGGACCGCCCTGGCTGACGCCGGCATGGCTTCAGCCAGAGAGAGAACTCGGGTGACGTCGTCCGCGTCGAGGGGTCCGACCCGCCAGGCGTCGTGGCCGGCGGGGGAGACGCCCGGCAGGAGCTTGCCGCGAGCAACCAACTGGAGCGCCACCAGCGAGGCCCCACCCCAGAACGCCGCCGACGGATGCGCCCCCGCAGCCCGCCGCATCCGCCCGAGAATCGGCACCGCCTCCGCGACAGGCAACTCGATCGCCCGCACCACCCGCGTGCCGGCATCGGACCGAACCTCGGTCATGAGCTGTAGGTCGACGTGGTTGCCGATGCCTAGGGGGAGGTCGCCGTCTGAGGGGTCCCAGAAGGCGACTGTGCTGGCGCGTGGTGGATCTGCCGGCCGGAAGACCACCGCGTAGCCGGCCAGTTCTTGCCCCGTATCCACCAACCCGACAACCTCCTAGCCGATTTCACTGCGAACACGTCAGACCGGGACAGCGTCTGCCCCAGGTTGGTCGAACTGCGTGCGGTACAGCTCCTCGTACCGACCGCCGGCCGCGAGCAGCTCCGCGTGCCGGCCGCGCTCCACGATCCGCCCGGCCTCGATCACGAGGATCTGATCGGCGGCGCGGATCGTCGACAACCGGTGCGCGATCACCACCGCCGTCCGACCAGCCAGCGCTTCCGTCAGCGCCGCCTGCACCGCTGCCTCGTTCGTCGAGTCGAGCGCCGCGGTCGCCTCGTCGAGGATCACGACCCGCGGGTGCGCGAGCAGCAGCCGCGCGATCGTCAGCCGCTGCCGCTCCCCACCGGACAGCCGATACCCACGCTCACCGACGACCGTGTCGAGCTGGTCGGGCAACGATCGGATCAGGTCACCCAACCGGGCCCGCTCCAGCGAGTCCCACAGGTCCGCCTCGGAGGCCTCGGGCCGCGCGAGCAGCAGGTTCTCCCGGATCGAGTCGTGGAACAGGTGGCCGTCCTGCGTCACCATGCCGAGCGTCTCCCGCAACGACTCCGCCGACACGTCCCGTACGTCGGCGCCGGCGAGCTTCACCGCACCCGAATCCACGTCGTACAGCCGGGGGATGAGCTGCGCGATCGTCGACTTGCCGGCACCGGACGACCCGACGAGCGCGATCATCTGCCCCGGCTCGGCCCGGAACGAGACGTCGTGCAACACCTCGACGCCGCCGCGCGTATCCAGCTTCGCGACCTCTTCGAGGGAGGCCAACGAGACCTTGTCCGCCGACGGGTACGCGAAGCTCACCCCCGCGAACTCCACCGCGACCGGCCCCTCGGGCACGCGACCCGCGTCCGGCTTGTCCTTGATCAGCGGCTCGAGATCCAGCACCTCGAAGACCCGCTCGAAGCTCACCAGCGCTGTCATCACCTCGAGGCGCGCACTCGCCAACGCGGTCAGCGGTGAGTACAACCGGGTCAGCAGCAGCGCCATCGACACGACCGCACCCGCATCGAGCTGATCCCGGAGCGCGTAGAACCCGCCGAGCCCGTAGACAACAGCCAAGGCAAGCGCCGACACCAACGTCAACGCGGTCACGAAGATCCACTGCACCATCGCCGTCCGTACGCCGATGTCGCGCACGCGCCGCGCCCGGATCGCGAACTCCAAAGACTCGCGCGCCGGCCGACCGAACAGCTTCACCAGCGTCGCACCCGGCGCCGAGAACCGCTCGGTCATCTGGGTGCTCATCGTCGCGTTGTAGTTTGCCGCCTCGCGCTGCAGACCGGCCAGCCGCGCCCCGAACCGGCGCGCCGGGATCACGAAGATCGGCAGGAGGATCAGCGCGAGCAGGGTGATCTGCCACGACACCCCGAGCATCACGACCAGCGTCAGCACCAGCATCACCAGATTGCTGACGACGCCCGACAGGGTGTCGCTGAACGCCCGCTGCGCCCCGATCACGTCGTTGTTCAGCCGGGACACCAGCGCGCCGGTCCGCGTCCGGGTGAAGAACGCGATCGGCATCTTCTGGATGTGGTCGAACACCGCCGTCCGCAGATCGAGGATCAGACCCTCACCGATGCTGGCGGACAGCCAACGGGTGAACAGGCCGAGCCCCGCTTCCGCGACCGCGATCACCGCGATCAGCACTGCCAGCTGCAGCACGACGCTGAACGCCTTGCCGCCGACGATCGCGTCGACCACCTTCCCGGCCAGAACCGGGGTGGCGACGGCGAGCACGGCCGCGCCGATGCTGAGCACCAGGAAGGCAAGCAGCTGCTTCCGGTGCGGCCGGGCGAAGGCGAGGATGCGTTTCATCGTGGCCCGCGAGAACGGGCGTTTGTCGTCCTGGGCGTGCATCGCGTGGTACATCGAGTTCCACGCAGTCATCTCCATGCTCACAGCAGTGATCTCCAGGCTCGGCTGAATCGATCGATCGGGACCGTCGATGATTCCGTGCGCCACCGACAAAACCTGACGCTAGAACCTCGACAAAGGTCGAGGTCAACTGCGTACACTGTACGAAGTATAACCGATCCGAGAAGACCGACGCACATGAATCAGGAGTACAGCGGCAGCGGCGACCCGGCGAAGAGCCTCGAACTGCTCTGGCGCCGCCGACCGCGACCGACCCGCGGTCCGAAGCCGGCCCTGACCGTCGACCAGATCGTCACGGCGGCGCTGAAGGTGGCCGACGCCGATGGCCTGGCCGCGATGTCGATGCGCCGGGTCGCCGACGAGCTCGGCGTCGGCGCGATGACGCTGTACCGCTACTTCCCGGGCAAGGGCGAGCTGCTCGACGTCATGCTCGACACCGTGTACGGCGAGTTGCCGCGACGCGACGTACCGGGGGAGTGGCGGGCCAAGCTCGAGGAGGTCGCCCGCGAGAACCGCGAGCTCTACCTGCGGCACCCGTGGATGCTCCAGGTCGCGATCAGCCGCCCGCCGCTCGGCCCCAATGTGATGGCGAAGTACGAATGGGAGCTGACCGCGGTCGAGGGGATCGGGTTGACCGACGTCGAGATGGACTCGACCGTCGCGCTGGTCAACGGTTACGTGCACGGCGCCGTCCGTACGGCGATCGAATCGCGGCAGGTGATCCTGCGATCCGGTATGACGGACAAGGAGTGGTGGCTGGCGCACGTGCCGCACCTGGATCAGATCAGCGACCTGGCGAAGTTCCCGCTGGCGGGGCGGGTCGGGACCGCGGTCGGGAATGAGTTCGACGCCCCGTACGATGTCGATCACGCGTTCGAATACGGTCTGGAGCGGCTGCTGGACGGCGTGTCCGCGCTGGTGGTGAAGCGGTCTGCGCCGGAAGGGTGAATGTAGTTGTGAGTGAGTACTCACTCAGTTACCTTTGATCCGTGACACCACGAGCGACGCCACTGCCACCCGAGGAGCGACGCGCGGCCATCGTCGAGGCCGCGCTGCCGTTGCTCGAGGAGTTCGGGGCCGAGGTCAGCACCAAGCAGATCGCCGAAGCGGCGGGGATCGCCGAGGGGACGATCTTCCGCGCCTTCGGCAGCAAGGACGCGCTGATCGAGGCCGCGATGGCCACCGTGTTCGACACCTCCGACATGATCCGGGCGCTCGAGCGGGTCGACCGTTCACTGCCGTTGCGTGAGCGCACCGTCGCCGCGGTCGAGATCGGCCAGAAGCGGTTGCGCGGCGTGTTCAAACTGCTGTTCGCCCTGCGGATCCGCCGGCCACCGGAGTTCAAGCACTCCACGCCGATGGACGAGGCCCGGCGGCAGCGGCTGTCGGACCTGGCCAACGCCGCGTTCGCGGACCTGCTCCGGCCGGACGCGGACCAGTTGCGGGTCCCACCCGAAGAGGTGGTCCGGATGATCGGGCTGCTGACCTTCTCCGCCACCCACCCAATGATTTCCGCCGGCCACGTGCTGACCGCCGAAGAGATCGTCGACTTCGCCTTCGACGGTCTCCGCAAGCGCGAGACAGATCAGCCGCCGGCCCCGGAGGGCATCGTCGAGTACGCGCTCGGCGGCGCCCGCCATCACGACTCTGGGGATGATTGATGTTACTTCGTGTCTTGCGTACGCACCTGCGTCCGTACGCGGGAAACCTGTCCTTGGTGGTGGTCCTGCAGTTGGTCGGGACGATCGCCTCCCTCTACCTGCCCACTCTCAACGCCGACATCATCGACAACGGCGTGGCCAAGGGCGACACCGGCTACATCGTGAGCACCGGTGGCTGGATGCTCGCGGTCAGCCTGGTGCAGATCCTCTGCACGATCACGGCGGTGTACTTCGGCGCGAAGACGGCCGCCCTGTTCGGTCGGGACGTCCGCGCGGCCGTCTTCCACCGGGTCGGTGAGTTCTCCGCCCGCGAGGTGAACCAGTTCGGCGCGCCGACGCTCATCTCCCGCAGCACCAACGACGTACAGCAGATCCAGATGCTCGTCGTGATGACCACGACGATGCTGGTCGCTGCGCCGATCACGATGATCGGCGGCGTGATCATGGCGGTCCGCCAGGACGTCGGCCTGTCCTGGCTGGTGGCCGTCGCCGTACCGCTGCTGGCCGCCTGCGTCGGGTTCATCGCGAGCCGGATGGTCCCGCAGTTCCGGAAGATGCAGAAGAACATCGACGGGGTGAACCGGGTGCTGCGCGAGCAGATCACCGGTATCCGGGTGGTCCGGGCGTTCGTCCGCGAGCCGCACGAGGTCGAGCGCTTCGGCGAGGCCAACCAGAACCTCACCGACACGGCGATCAAGGCCGGCCGGCTGATGGCGCTGATCTTCCCGACCGTGATGCTGATCCTGAACCTGTCGAGCGTGGCGGTGCTGTGGTTCGGCGCCTCCCGGATCGAGGACGGGACGATGCAGGTCGGCGCACTGACCGCGTTCCTGAGCTACCTGATCCAGATCCTGTTCTCGGTGATGATGGGCGTGTTCGTGATGATCATGGTGCCGCGCGCGTCGGTCTGCGCGGACCGGATCTCCGAGGTGCTCGACACCGAGTCGTCGGTGCGGCCGCCGGTCACGCCGATCAAAACCTTCACCGGTCGCGGCCAGCTGGTGTTCGAGCACGCCTCGTTCAAGTACCCGGGTGCGGCCGAGCCGGTGCTGCACGACATCAGCCTGGTCGCCTCGCCGGGGCAGACGACTGCGATCATCGGCAGTACGGGCGCCGGTAAGACAACGCTGCTGTCGCTGGTGCCGCGGTTGTTCGACGCGACCGAGGGGCGGGTCCTCGTCGACGGCATCGACGTACGGGAGATCGAGCCCGAGGCGTTGTGGGAGCGGATCGGCCTGGTGCCGCAACGTCCGTACCTGTTCTCCGGGACGATCGCCAGCAACCTGCGGTACGGCAACCCGGACGCGACCGACGAGGAGCTCTGGCAAGCGCTGGAGATTGCCCAGGGCAAGGACTTCGTCGAGGCGATGGCGGAAGGACTCGAGGCGCCGATCGCGCAAGGCGGCACGAACGTGTCCGGCGGCCAGCGGCAGCGGCTCGCGATCGCGCGGGCGCTGGTCCGCAAGCCCGAGATCTACCTGTTCGACGACTCGTTCTCGGCGCTCGACCTGGCGACGGACGCCCGGCTGCGGGCAGCGTTGCGGCCGGTCACCCGGGAGGCTTGTGTGGTCGTCGTCGCGCAGCGGGTGTCGACGATCATCGACGCCGACCAGATCGTGGTGATCGAGGACGGCGCGATCGTCGGCCGGGGCACCCATGACGAGTTGCTCGACACCTGCCCGACGTACGTCGAGATCGTCGAGTCCCAGCGTTCCGCGGAGGAGGCGGCATGAGCGAGGAACAGAAGCCGTCCCAGAACGGACAGGCACCCAACGGACAGGCATCCACCGGACAGGCGCCGAACGGCCAGGCACCGGAGGCCGCGGCGTCGAACGGGCAGGCTCCGAAGGCTGTGAAGGCGACGGAGCGGCCGACGACCGGTCGCGGATTCGGCCCGCCGGGAGGCATCCCGGGGGACAAGTCGATGAACTTCCTGCCGTCGGCGAAGCGGCTGCTCGGGCGGTTGCGGCCGCAGCGGGTGAAGGTGGCCGGCGTCGTACTGCTGGCGATCTGCAGCGTCGGCCTGTCGGTGCTCGGACCGAAGATCCTCGGCCGGGCGACCGACATCATCTTCGCCGGTGCCATCGGCAAGCATCTGCCGAGCGGGATGACCAAAGCACAGGTGATCGAGCAGACGCGGGCCTCCGGCAACGGCCGGCTGGCCGACCTGCTGCAGGGGATCGACCTCATCCCAGGTGTCGGCATCGACTTCGATGCCCTGCGCAACGTCCTGCTCCTGGTGCTCGCCCTGTACGCCGGTGCGTTCTTCCTGTCCTGGGCACAGGGCTACATCCTGAACGGCGTGGTGCAGCGGACGATCCTGGCCCTGCGCAAGGACGTCGAGGACAAGCTGAACCGGCTGCCGTTGAGCTACTTCGACGGCGCCCCGCGTGGTGAGCTGCTCAGCCGGGTGACGAACGACATCGACAACATCTCGACCAGCCTGCAGCAGACACTGAGCCAGCTGCTCACCTCGCTGCTGACGGTGATCGGGGTGATCACGCTGATGTTCGTGATCTCGCCGGTGCTGGCGCTGATCGCGCTCGTCACGATCCCGATCACGATGGTTCTGACCGCGGCGATCGCCAAGCGCTCCCAGGTCAGGTTCATCGCCCAGTGGCGCCACACCGGCGCCTTGAACGGGCAGATCGAGGAGGCGTTCACCGGGCACGAGCTGGTCAAGGTCTTCGGCCGGCAGAAGGAGATCGAGGCGGAGTTCGCGAAGAAGAACGACGAGCTGTTCCAGGCCGCGTTCGGGGCGCAGTTCATCTCCGGGCTGATCATGCCGGTGATGATGTTCATCGGGAACCTGAACTACGTGGTCATCGCGGTCCTCGGCGGTCTGCGGGTCGCGTCGGGCACGATGTCGCTGGGTGACGTCCAAGCGTTCATCCAGTACTCGCGGCAGTTCACCCAGCCGCTGACGCAGGTCGCCTCGATGGCGAACCTGCTGCAGTCGGGCGTGGCGTCGGCCGAGCGCGTGTTCGAAGTCCTGGACGCCAAGGAGCAGATCCCGGACGACGCGACGCCGGAGAAGGTCACCGATTCGCGTGGGCGGGTCGAGTTCGAGCACGTGTCGTTCTCGTACGACCCCGACAAGCCGCTGATCACCGACCTGAGCCTGGTCGCGGAGCCTGGGCAGACGGTCGCGATCGTCGGCCCGACCGGCGCCGGCAAGACGACGCTGGTCAACCTGATCATGCGGTTCTACGAGCTGAACGGCGGCCGGATCACGCTCGACGGTGTCGACATCACCGAGCTCACCCGGCACGACCTGCGCTCGCGGATCGGCATGGTGCTGCAGGACACCTGGCTGTTCGGCGGCACGATCCGGGACAACCTCCTGTACGGCAACCTGAAGGCCACCGAGGAGGACATGCTGGCCGCGGCCAAGGCGACGTACGTCGACCGCTTCGTGCACAGCCTGCCCGACGGGTACGACACGGTGATCGACGAGGAGGGCAGCAACGTCAGCGCCGGTGAGAAGCAGCTCCTCACCATCGCCCGCGCGTTCCTGGCCGACCCGCAGTTGCTCATCCTGGACGAGGCCACCAGCTCGGTCGACACCCGCACGGAGGTCCTGGTCCAACGCGCCATGGCCGCCCTGCGCTCCGACCGGACCAGCTTCGTCATCGCCCACCGCCTGTCCACCATCCGCGACGCCGACCTGATCCTGGTCATGGAGAACGGCGCAATCGTCGAGCAGGGCAACCACGACGAACTCCTCGCCCTCGACGGCGCCTACTCCCGCCTCTACAACGCCCAGTTCAGCGGCGCCGTAGTAGACATCGACGAAGAAGCCGCCGCCATCGCGGCCCCCGTCGCCACCCCAGCCGGCCGCCCAATGGCCCGCTGACCACCACACAGCAGAAGAGGGCGCCCACAAAGCGCCCTCTTCTGCTGCTCGCATGGATGGGACTAGTCGGACTCCTGAAGGCGTTCTGGGACGCCACCGTATAGAACCTCGACTTCGCAGGTCCGGAAGGCGACCTCGGTACGGGTGGAGGTTCGGACGGGGTCTACTAAGCCGACGTTGGCGTCCGACGTGACGACGTCGACGAGTGACTGACCGCCGATCAGCAGGACGCTCTGCTCGGGTAGATACTCTGCTTCGACGGTTCGAACAAACTTCCGAAGCACACTGAGGTGCTCCAGGAATTGCCCGCCACGCAGCTCGCTCGCATCCCCCATGCGCCACAGATTCGTGCCGACGAAGTCTGTCGGCACGAAGATCGCTCGGTATTTGACGGACGGGAAGCGGAACGAGACGTCCTGCACGCGCCGCAGCGTCTCACGGGCCCAGAAGAGAGCGCGACTTCCGGACACGGCGATGTACTTCTCGTCGTTGACGGAGGAGATGTCGCCGTTCCAGACGTGGATATCGCAGGACTGCTTGGCTGCGCTCCGCTGGATCTGCAGAAGGGTGTCATTGACCGCCTCCCGCCAGGCATGAACGTTCTGCCGATACTGATGGCCCCGAACCGGCGGATGCGGATGGTTGCCCTTCGAGTCGTAAATGTCGTACCAGACCAGAAACTCGTACTGCTTGGCCGTGGCAATTGTTCCGAACTGGGCGAGGAGCCGTTCGCACTCCGACGCGTGGATCTGCATCTCATCAACCAGTTGGTCGGTGGTGTCGATGGCTGCCTTCGCGAACGTTTGGGCCGCGTCCGGGACAGGGCTTCTGCGTGCCCACCCGGCGATGATGTCCTCGTACTTGCCCACAAGTCCGGGGTGAGAGACCGCTGCTGCTGACATCCGGGCGGCGAAGCGCTCCAGCTTCTCCGAGATGCTGGTCAGTTTCCTGGTGGCGCTGGCATCATCAAGACCGCTCGCGCGGGTCAAGCACGCATCGAGCAGCGAGAGACAGGCGAACGCTCGCCAGCACAGCTCCGCACTGAAAATCAGCGCGCGACGAATCTCCTGCTCTCGGGCGTGCTCCTCGGTTTCCATCAGCGGCCACCAGAATGCGTTCCAGTCTGACGCGTCGCGCTGGCTTCTACGGGCAAGGCGATCGCGGCTCTGGCTGACCACCGTGCGCCAGCGCATCCCGGACCAATCGCGCATCTTCCTCGATGCAGATGTGACCGCCGTGCGCCCGTTGGCGCGGTCCAGGTGCTTCACCGTCTCTTGCACTCGTGCGGCGTTGTTCCAGTCGAGTCCTTCTAGGCGACGTCGACCTGGGCCCCGCCACCATTCTGTGAATGCACCGAGCTCAGCTTGGAGCGCAGCCAGCATCGTTCGGGGGTCGGTGCAGGTTGTCAGCGCGACCAGATCATCGTCGGTCAGACCTCGCGTCCGGTTGGTCGCACGCGCCTCACCTTGCAGTGCGGGCCGTTCGGTGTCTCCTCTGACGAGACTGCCAAGGAGATATCCGACGCTGAAGGCCGAACTCAGGGCGTTGTGATTGACCTGAGAGGCGCCGAGCTTCTCGCCCAATGCGTACTCCTTGTCTTTCCGAACCAATACTCCGCGCCGCGGCAGATACGAGGTTAACCAGTGTTCGTTGCCCACGACACTACGAGCCTGTGTCCTGATCCGAGTGACGGCGCCAAGCAGGTCGTAGCTAACCCTCGCGACAGGCGGTGCCGCCGTCGCTTCGGGTCTGTAGGTGAGGAAGCCGGAGCTGACTCCGACCCTTATCAGGATGACGAGCGCCTTTTCGAGGACAAGCCGTGGAACGGTGTCCCAGCCCGACGCCGAGAGCAGCCCCCTGACCATCTCGTGCGCTAGGTCGCACTCGGCGTCTTGCCACGTCACGTCCTCGCCGTGCCGATAGGCGCGCACTACGATGCCGTCGATCTCCCGGATGATGGGCACGGCGACACCCATATCGTTGAGCCGATCCAAGCTGAGGCTCAGCAGGTCGCGGAAGTCGCGAGTTTGGGGGAGCCGATACTTGAGACACAAGTAATTGGCGAGTGTTGGCCAAGTAATCCCCTGCAGGAGTCTGTCCGCGCGACTCGGCCCTGAACCGGTCTCGTCGAGGTAGTCCGCACCAGCAGTTGCCGCTTCGCGTCGAGCAGGCAATTCGTACCGATGGAACATGGCGAGGAAAACTTCGGCCATATCGGTCTCGACTCGGCCGCTGCTGGGGTTCTCCGCCTCCAAGGAGAGCTGAATCGAATCCGATGTCTCGGTGTCGCGGTCCTCGAGCAGCGTCTGGCTCCACAGTTGCAACGATGGCGGTGTTGCGACTGGCTCAAGCTTCGGCATGTTGAGGTGGGCTCTCGCCGTGAAGAGTCGGCCGTCTTTGGCGAATGCCGTTCGTGCCGACGTGAGCGCCGCACCGATATTGAGTGAGTTCCACGGACCGAAATGAGCATCAACGTCGAGCGCCGACAGGTGCGAGTCGCGTGAGGTCTGCACTGCGCCCCGAGTGGACCAGAGGAACCTCTCGACGAGTCCCGCACCGAGCAGGTACTGGATCATTCGCACGAAGGCCTGTGGTGATTGAAGCGCCTGAATCAACTCGTCCGTCGCCGGCGTCGACCGGAGCGCGATCGATTCGAGCAGATGTCGGGTTAATGAGTGCAGATCGGCGGTCTTCAGCGGCCGGAGCGTGATGAGAGGCACGATCGTCAACTGGAGTGTGCCGTCAAGAAATCTACCAAAGGCCCGCAGTTTGATGATGTCGAGGCAGTTGAATACCGCCACGCCCAGTCGTTGACGAAGCTCCTCACGCAGTTCCTCAGACGGAAAGAAGGTATACGTTACCGAATCGGTGACGGCCTGGTGCGGAGCGGTGAGGCTGTGAACGGTCCATTCGATGCTCGACAGAAAGGCGTGCAGATCGGACGTCTGCACGCGCAGTCCCTCGTACAACGGAAAGTCGACCATGTAGGGGCGAGGGAGCAGCGAAAGCGCTCGGACCTCGCTTGCGCACAACGTCTTCACGGCCTCGTCCGACATAAATACCTGCGCGTAGTCTATTGTTACCAGCTCCGGCACATAGCTGTCCTTGTTGACCGCGAGAGCATGGACAGTAGTGCCTACGTCGGATGATTCAAGGGTCCGTTTGGCTCTCGCCAATGTGCTGCCGAGGATGACTGTGTCGTCGACGAGCGCGACGCGCCGAGTCTTGAGAGGATCGACGTTCAAGTCGAGTACGCGGTCGCTCAGAATGGGCAACGGTGAACCGGCGACACCTAGTTTGGTAAACATGTCGTAGACGCAGTACGACTTCCTAGCCATGAACATCAGCGCGTCGGCGTCAATCTCCGCAAGATGCTTGTGGAATTCAGCGATCGAGCGAGCGTCCACTGGTTCGAACTCAGCGAATATTCGGCCTCGGAGGTCGCTCAGTTGGCCGTCGACAGCAGGTGTCATCTCCACCCCTGAAAGATCACTGTTTTGACCGACCTGAACTCGGCCATTCCGGCCACGGTAACGCACGTCACGCTGCAGGGCCAGATCGCGTTAAATCGTCCTCGGACGATCAAGCGATTGAGTTGCGAGCATCTCGCGAGGCTGGGATATCGGTACCATAGATATCCGTCGTTCGCATTTGCGACGTCTTCCAGGAGGACGGAATGTCTGACCCCGTGCTGGATCATGCTCAGGATGTTCTGGCGGCTGCGCGCGAGGAACTCTCCAGAGCCGACAACAAGGCGGCTCTACTTCTTGCGTCCGCTGGTGTAGTTTTCGGAGCGCTCCTCGCGGCCGTACTGGCCGGCAGCTGGAGTCCGAACATGCTCGACAACGTGGTCGAGTGGCTGTGGTGGACCGGAGCGACTTCTGCTTCTATGGGGCTGATCGCGCTCGGGTGGGCGATCTATCCGCGGATCCGTGCCCGTTCTCCGCGGCCCGCCATGATTGGCTACTTCGGGGATGTCATCGCCGCCCCAGCGGACGACCTTCTTGCGTTGCTGGAAGCCACGGCAGCGACGCCGATGCGGGGCGTGTTGGACCAGCTTCATCAGGTCTCGCACATCGTCCACCGGAAGTACCTGGCGATTCAGTTCGCTCTGGTCGCCTTCTCTGCCGGTGCCGCGGCATGCATAGCGGCCGTACTGGTGAGCTCAGCGTTGACCTGACTCCTGCAAGAGGTCCCTTGGTGCTGGCGGATTGGCACGCGGGACAGCGGCCTCGGGCATCAGGCCACGAGCAGTCGACGAAGGGTGAACCGTGCTGGACGAACGAAGTACGCAATCTGAGTCTCCGCTTCCGTCGACGCCGTCTTTGCTCGCCGGGTGAGACCAGTGGCCATCATCGCCGCGTGTCCAATCGGGCCATTACAGTCGCGCTCCGAGTCGCGAACAGATCGTCGGTACCGTTAGCTCGTCAACGGCAAGTTGGTCCGAGTCGATTCCGAGTAGCCAAAGATCATCGGCTATCTCGGGGCCGCATTCCTCGTGTCGGTCACGATACTCGGCTGGGTAGGGCCGGAACGCGTGATTTGCTCGACTACGTTGCACAGATGACGTGCCGTACAGACGGGACCGAGATTGTCATGTCGGTGTCGGCCGACTACGCCGCCTTCATGTCCTGGCTGGACAGCGCGTTGAGTTAGCCAGCGGTGCGGCGGGCGTAGGCTCGGGCGGCTCGGGCTCGGTCGCCGCAGCGGGTGGAGCACCAGTGGCGGCGGCCGTGGCGGAGCAGGTAGCGGTTGCAGGGGGTGGATTCGCAGGCGGTGAGGGTGGCCGCGTCGGGGCCGGTGAGGAGGTCGGCTGCGCTGGCGGCGATGGTGGCCAGGGCGTGGTCGAGGATCTGGTTGGTGGGGCAGACGGTCGCGCGGTAGGGGCCGGTGCTGTCGTCCCAGCGGAGGACGTCGGTTGGCGGGACCCGGGTGAGAGCGTCGTTCACGGCGTCGAGGGCTGCGGGGAGGGCGGGCGCCTCCGCGACGCGGGCTGCGATGAGCGAGCGGACGTGCTCGCGGAGGGCACGTAGCTGGGTCGCGCACATCTCTTGTACGTCGGCATGGTCAGGGGCGAGCCCGTGCGCGGTGAGCCATTCGTTGACCGATGCCGGGCTGCCGAGGAGGTCGACGTACTGGCCGCCGGGAAGGGCGATCGCGGTGTTGGCGAAGTCCAGCGCGAGACAGGCGTCGGCACCAGGCGCCGGCGGCAGCGGGTCTTCCATGTGTCTCATGGTACGGGTTGCCGATATCCGTGAGAAGCGGCTACCGTCTCTCACGGATAATCCGTATCTGAACCGTGAGGTGGAGATGAAGCTGACGGCGCTGCTCGTCTGCGTGTTCGGCGTGACGACTGGAGAGTTCGTGGTGACCGGGATTCTGCCGGCCATGGCCGACGACCTGCGGGTTTCGATCCCGGCGGCCGGCCTGCTGGTCACGGCGTACGCGCTGGGCATGATCGTCGGCGGCCCGTTGCTGACGGCAATCACCGCCGGCCGGCCCCGGAAACCGTTGATGCTCGCCCTGCTCGGCGTCGCGGTGGCGGGCAACCTGCTGTCGACGATCGCCCCCGGGTACGGCGTGCTGTTCGCGGCGCGGATCCTGACGGCGTCGGTCACGTCGACCTTCTTCGCCAACGCGATCGTGATCGCGACCAGGTCCGCCCCGCCGGACAAGAAGGCGTCGACGGTCGCGAAGGTTGCCTTCGGCATGAACCTGGCGATGATCCTCGGCGCACCGCTCGGCACCTGGATCGGTGAGGCGTTCGGCTGGCGTACGACGTTCGCGGCGATCACCGCCTGCTGCGCGACCGGCCTGGTGCTCGTCGCCCGCTTCGTGCCCGGTGATCAGCCCGGCGTGCGCGTCCGAGCCCTGCACGAGTTCGCCGTCTTCCGCGACCGGAACCTGCAGTTGGCGATCGCGATCACCGCGGTGGCGAACATCGGGCTACTGATGGTGTTCACCTACCTCGCCCCACTGCTCACCGGCCCCGCGGAGTTCGCGGTGACGGCAGTCGCGCCGATGCTGCTCGTGTACGGCGTGGGTGCGACGATCGGCAATCTGGTCGGCGGCCGGTTGGCGGACCGTGCGCTCCTGCCGTCCCAATTGACCGCGCTCGCTCTTGTCGTCGTACTGCTCGTCGCTCTCCGGCTGAGCCCGACCACGATCCTCACTGGCCTGCTCGTGTTCGCCATCGGCGCGGTCGGCTTCTCCGTCATCCCCGGTATGCAGGCCCGCGTACTGACCACGGCCGCAGCCGCCCCGACGTTGGCGATCGCGGTCAACGCCTCGGCGTACCAGGTCGCGGCCGCCTTCGCCGGGTGGCTCGGCGGCCGCGTCATCGCCGGTCCTGGCCTTCCGGCCGTCTACCTGGTTGCCGCGGCGGCGACGCTCCTCGGTCTGGGGCTCACGGCGTTGACCCGCGATCGGTCAGCACGTCGCTGACGAACTGCCGGAACGCCGCCGGCGCGGAGAACATCGGCATGTGGTCGCCCTGCGGCAGGAGGGTCAGTTCGGCGTGCGGTGCTTGCGAGGCCAGGCGTCGGCCCCAGAGTTGGGTGCCGTCGAAGTCGCGGCTGCCGATCAGGACGGAGATCGGGGTGGCGAGTTCGGCGAAGCGGTGCTTGACCGGTGGGTCGAGTTCGACGCCGTGGTGGACGGGCATGGTCAGCACGCGCGAGTTCGCGATCACCAGGCCGACGAGCAGCCGGCGGTCGTCTTCTTGCACGCCCGGGCACCAGCCCCGGATGTCGTGCTCGGCGGCAGCCGGAATGCCGTCGGACGCGAGGACCTTGGCGAGCCCCGCGAAGTGGGCGCGCATCACCACCCGGGCCGCCTCCTCCGCCGGCGTCGGGTCCGGGAACTCGCCGAACGATCCTCCCGCGACGATGACACGCGAGACGCGCTCCGGATGCCGGTGCGCGAACCCGAGCGCCCGCCGGCCACCGTCGGAGACGCCGAGCAGCACACCTCGACCTACGCCGGCCGCGTCCATCACCGCAGCTAGATCGGCGATCTCGTCGTACGCCCGTTCGGTCGGCGAGGAGAGCCCGGTGTCGCGGTAGTCCCAGGTCGTCACGCGGTGGCTCTCGGCCAGCCACGCCACGGTCGAGGACCACATGCGGACGTCGGCGAGTCCGCCGTTCAGCAGTACGACGTCGGGACCCTGACCGTGCTGCTCGTAGTACAGGTAACCGTCAGGAACGTTGACGAAAGGCATGCGGGCAGTCTGCTCAATCGCGGACCGCCCGCATATCGGGAATTCTCCCTAGTCGGCGCGGTGCAGCCGCCGCACAGCGAGCTCGGCCAGCAGGGCCGCCCCGTCGGGGAGGACGGAGTCGTCGAAGTCGGCCAAGGGGGAGTGGTTGTCGGCGGCGGCGTCCGGGTTGGCGGAGCGGCACGCGCTGAGGTTGAGGTAGACGCCGGGGACCTCCTCCAGCACGTACGACATGTCCTCAGCGCCGCACCTCGGGTTGGCGCGCTCGCGGAAACGGTCGGCGCCGAACAGGTCGACGATCGTGTCGCGGGCGAACTCGAACTCCGCGGGGTTGTTGACCGTCACCGGATACCCGACCTGGTAGTCCGCGTCGACCTCCAGCCCGTGGGCCGTGGCCAACGAGGTGACCAGCTGGATCGACGCCTTCTGCATCTTGGCGCGAGCCTCGGCGGAGAACGTCCGGACCGTCGCGTCGAAGAACGCGTCGTCCGGGATGATGTTCTCCTTCGTCCCGCCCGCGATCCGCCCGACCGTGAGCACGACCGGGTCGAACACGTCGAACTGCCGCGTGACCATCGTCTGCAGCGCCCCGACGATCTCGCAGAGCACCGGGATCGGGTCCTTCCCGCGGTACGGCGTGGAGCCGTGCGTACCGGCCCCGATCACGCGCACATGCAACTGATCCGCTGCGGCCATGAACGACCCGGGCTTGCTGCTCCACATCCCGAGCGGCTGGGACGCTGACCCGACGTGCAGACCGTACGCCGCGTCCGCGCGCCGGCCGGCCGCGTCGAGCACACCTTCGCGGATCATGATCGGCGCCCCGCCCGACGTCTCCTCACCGGGCTGGAACATGAACACCACGTCGCCCGGCAGCTCGGCCTGCATCGCCGAAAGCACCTTCGCCGCCCCGACGAGCCCGGCGACGTGCAGGTCGTGGCCGCAGGCGTGCATCATCCCGGGATGCTGGGAGACGTACGGCACGTCGGTCCGCTCGGTCACCGGCAGCGCGTCCATGTCGCCGCGCAGGAGGACGACCGGACCTGGCCCGCCACCGCCGCGCAGTACGGCGGTGACCGAGGACAGCTCCTTGCCGAGCGTGATTTCCAGCGGCAGGCCGGCCAAGGCGTCGAGGATGAGCTGCTGCGACTTGGGCAGGTCGAGGTCGAACTCCGGGACCTGGTGCAGCGCCCGCCGGAGCGCCACGATCTCGTCCCGGAAGCCTTCGGCGAGCTCTCGCGTGCGGCTCATGCCTTCGGTCCCAGGTCGAGCGCGGCCATCACTCGCTGCGCGCTGCCACCGAGCTCGAGCAGCTCGACGAGATCGAGCCACCGCTCCGGATCCCTGATCTCGTCCGGGATCTTCGCGTCGAACGTCCCGACCGGCGCGTCCTTCGCGACCGCGACGACCTTCGTCGCGACGTCCAGGTAGTCGCTGTCGGCCAGGATCTTCTTCTTCACCCCGGGCGCCATCGGCGTACTCGGGTCGGCCGCGGCAGCGCGGATCGCGTCCAGGTCGCCGTACGCCGTGACGAGCGAGGCGGCCGTCTTCTCGCCGATGCCCTTCACGCCGGGCAGACCGTCGGAGGCGTCCCCGCGCAGCGTGGCGAAGTCGGCGTACCGGTTGGCGGGGATCTCGTACTTCGCCAGCAGCGCCTTCTCGTCGTACACGTCCGCGCGGCCGACGCCGCGGGCCGCCGTGTAGATGATCCGGATGCCGCGGCTGTCGTCGATCAGCTGGAACAGGTCGCGGTCGCCGGTCACCACATCGACCGGCATCGTCGCCTGGTGCGACAGCGTGCCGATCACGTCGTCGGCCTCGTGGTCCGGCGCGCCCACGACGGCGATCCCGATCGCCTCCAGGCAGGCCCGGATGTACGGCACCTGGACCTCGAGCCGGTCCGGCACGTCCTCGACCTGCTCGCCCTTCGCGGTCACGAACTCGACCCGCTGCGCCTTGTACGACGGAATCAGCGCCACCCGCCAGGACGGCCGCCAGTTGTTGTCCCAGCAGGCCACCAGGTGGGTCGGCCGGTGGTTCTCGGCGAGGCGCGCGATGAAGTCGAGCAGCCCGCGAACCGCGTTGGTCGGCGTACCGTCGGCGGCCTTCATCGTGTCCGGCACGCCGAAGAACGCACGGAAGTAGAGCGACGCGGTGTCGAGCAGCATCAGGCGCTCGGGTCTGTCAGCCATGCCCCGATGCTTTCACAGGCCACGGACAGTCCACAGACGCCCCGCGAGATCACCTGCGGCCGGGCCGGTTGCTCCAGTAGTGTCTTGAGGATGGAGGACCTGGACCGCAAGATCGTCGGGCTGCTCGCGTCCGACGGCAGGATGAGTTTCACCGACCTGGGCAAGGCGACCGGCCTGTCCACGTCGGCGGTGCATCAGCGGGTGAAGCGCCTCGAGCAGCGCGGCATCATCCAGGGGTACGCCGCCACCGTCGACCACACCGCGCTGGACCTGCCGCTGACCGCGCTGATCTCGATCCGGCCGATCGATCCGTCCCAGCCGGACGACTCGCCCGAGCGGCTCCGGGAGGTCCGCGAGATCGAGTCCTGCTACTCGGTCGCCGGCGACTCCAGCTACATCCTCGTCGTCCGGGTCGCCTCCCCGGCCGCCCTGGAGAACCTGCTGGCCGTGATCCGCGCCCGCGCGAACGTCTCCACGACCACGACGATCGTGCTGAGCACGCCGTACGAGCGTCGGCCACCCGCCCTGTGAAGGCCCTGCTGTCGGACCTGTTCAGCACGCTGGTCCCCGGCGGTGATGCCGAGCGCTCGCTGGTCAACGCGCGGATGGGCGCGGCGCTCGGCGTCGACGCGACGGCGTTCCAGCAGGCGTTCGACGCAGCGTCGTACGAGCGCTTCATCGGAGCGTACGGCGACCTGCCGAACACGCTCCGGGTGATCGCGGAACGCTGCGGCGGGGCGCCGACCGACGAACAGGTGCAGGAGGCAACAAATCTGCGCCGTGCGCTGGCCCAGCGTCTGCTCGGTTCGGCGCCCGCGACGACGCTGAGCACGTTGGCTGCCTTCAGGGCGGCGGGCTGGCGGATCGGGCTGGTCAGCAACATCACCGCCGAGACCCAGCTCCAGTGGCCCAGTAGCTCACTGTCGCCGTACTTCGACACCACCGCGTTCTCCGCCGAGGTGGGCGCCGCCAAACCCGAACCCGCCATCTACCTGACGGCGTGCAACGCCCTCGGCGTGGATCCCGCCGACTGCATCTACGTGGGCGACGGCAACGACAACGAACTTCCCGCCGCCGCCTCCCTGGGCATGCACACCATCCGCACGGTGGAGCACGCGAACAGCGCTCCCGCCTGGCCCGGCCCTACCATCAACACCTTCGCGGAACTCGGAGCCTTTCAGTAGCCGCCGGCAGCCGTTAGTAGCCGCCGGCGTCGATGACCTGGGACTCGAAGGACGCGACCTGGATCTTGCCCTTGCCCTTCGGCGGGATCAGCAGCACCGCGTCGTGGATCGTCGTCGAGGTGAGTCCGCTCTGGTACTTGACCGCCGCCGGGCTGAACGCGTTCTCCGGCATCCCGGCCCACCAGAACTGCCAGTGAACGCCCGGCAGGAGCGTGTACTCGTGCGTCAGGGAGACGAACACGACCGCGGTGCCGGACTTGGTGACGTACGCGGGCGACTGCTGCGGAGCCGTGAACGCGTCGGTGATGCCGCGCGTGGATCCGGGTTGCTTCGCCTTCTCGGCCCGGTTGCTCACGATGCCCGCGAGCAGGCTCTTGATCTCGGAGTTCGGCTGGAAGGCGGCGGCACGAGGTGAGGCGGCTCCGCCGGTCAGGTACGTCGCCAAGCTCGTCGCGGCGAGCTGTGGGGCCACCGCGAGCCTGGTGTCGTCGGCCTTGGTCGCCGGGCGGATGCCGGTCAGGTCCGGAAGCTTGACGGTTGTCGGCACGCCGGCGGCGAACATCAGCATCCACGGGCTGCCTGCGGTCTCGCGCTCCCACAGACCGACGTGGCGGTACTTCGCGTTGTCGGAGATCCCGGACGAACTGACGAAGCGCATCGGGTAGCTGCCGACCTGCGGCGCCCCGATCACCGGCTTCGTGTAGGTGAACGCCCCGATCGGTTTCGCTTTGGCGTACTGGTCGATCGTGTACCCGGCCTGGCTCTCGCGGACGAGATTGCCGCCTTCGATCGTCGCGATGAGCTTGCTGTTGCGGGTGCTGTTCGCCTTGTTGTTCACGTCGTTGTAGTGCTTGATCACTGCCGCGGCGGCGGCGTCACTGATCGCCGGCCGGGTCAGCGTCGTCACGGTGTCCGCCTGCGGAACCGCAGAACACCCACTCACCAACCCGAACGCCAGACCGACGGTCAGAACCCGCCGAACCGCCCCACCACCCTGCGGCCGCTGCGGCGGCATGCCCTGCACGGGCGGCTGCTGCGGCTGTCCTTGAACCGGCGGCTGCTGTCCGGGACCGCCCTGCGCCGGTGCCGGCCGCGGTGGCTGGCCGTTCATGGGTGGGCGCTGGGCCGGCGGACCCTGCACAGGTGGGTATTGGGCAGGCGGACCTTGCGGCTGCTGCTGCGGGCCGACCGGAGCCGGCGGTGCACCTTGCGCGGGCGGGTACTGCGCTGGTGGGTACTGGGCGGGCGGGAACTGCTGTTGCGGGGACGGCGATTGTGGAGCCTGTGACTGCCAAGGCTCGGAGTGGGCGGTCGTCCCGTTCGTGGGGTGGGACTTCGCGGGGCGGCGGCGGAACAGGACCAGGAGGATGCCTACGGCAAGGAGAATGATGCCGGCGGCAAAGATCCCGAGGGCCGTGACGAAGGCCTTCGGGATCTCGATGCCCAGGTCGACCTTGGCGTCCGGTGCGGTCTTCCCGTCGGCGTTCATGATGACGACGTCGTACGGGCCGTCCTCGATCGGCCAGGCGATGGACTGGGTGCCGGCGCCGTTCGCCTTGGCCACCCACCAGTCGAGGGTGTCGGGCGCGGCGAGCGGTCCCGCCGTACCCTTCGACTCCTGAGTGGTGAGCGCAACCGGGAACTGCACCTGCACGAGCTTCGTGTACGCCGTGCCCTTCAGATAGCTACTCACGTCGAAGTCCCGCGCCACACCGACGAACACGGGCTGGTTCTTGGTGGACCGTACGTCGACGTGCAGTACCGGACCATGCCGGTTCAGCAGATCCGGCGTACTCGCGATCGCCAGCCCTTTGCTGCTCAACGACTGCTCGCCGGACTGGACCGTGTCATCCGGTCCGATCAACCAGAACGCGGCCGCCCCGCCGACCACCGCGACAACCAGACCGATCAAAGCCAGCAGAACGCCAACTATCCTGCGGATCACCCGCACACGAACTCCCGAGATCGCAGCATGCCCCAGACACACCGCCCGACATTCGACCCGTGATGCTAGCGCCCACCCGGGCGCACGACGCCCCATCCCGGCCCGCGTGCACCAAGTTGCAACCTCAGTACCCGCCCGCATCCACGAGTTGGCGGGTGAAGCCGAGCACCCGGACAGCGGCACGCTTGTTCGCCGGGATCGCGATCGCGACCTGGTAGAGCTCGGTTGTGGTGAGCGCATTGCGATACAGGTGGTTCGGTGTGTCGAACGCCGCTCTGCAGCGTGCGGAGCTCTGGTGTCGCCGTGAAGAACTTTGTGTACGGCGAGGTTGCGCCGGCCGTCAGGAGGTCCGCGAACTTCGTGGCCGCGACAGATGGCGACTCGATCAGGCCCGTTGTCGCGGTCGGTACGACCTCATGCACGCCGGCGATGTCCGGGACCTTGACCGCCTTGCTCGACGGCACGGCGAAGGCCAGCCGCCAGGTAGCTCCGGCCGACGGCCGCTCCCAGACACCGATGCGATGGTTACCCGAGGCAACGAACCGCATCGGATACCCGCCGTACTCCGGCGCACCGACCGACCCGCGTCGGTGATCGCCGGCCGGTTGAGGATCGGTTGCCGAGTGCATCTAAAGCGTCACGCGGGGGAGTTGCAGGTAGTTGCAGCGCCTCCGGTGCCACCCCCTGCATTGGTGGCACCGGAGGCGGGTCTTAGGTGATTTCGAGGAACTTCTGGGACTCGGCGGCGGCTCGGGAGGCGGCTGCGCGCGCTTCGGCTTCGGCGAGGGTGGTGCCGGCGTGCTGGGTCCACCACTGCTGGCCCTCGGCGGGGAGGGTGTCGATCGGGTCGTAGTACTCGTAGGTGCGGTTCAGCGCCTCCGGGTCCTGCTGCTCGATGCCGGTGCGGTAGTTCTTCTTCCAGTACGAGATGCCGCGGACCTCGTCGTACTCCGACAGTTGGTGCACCCACCGCTTGCCGACGTACGGGACGTCGCAGACGATCCGCGGGGTGGCGAAGCCGGGGAGGTATCCGAGGATGCCGTGCTGCAGGTGCTGCGCGTCGCGCACCGACACCCGCCAGTGTTCCGAGAACGGGATCATGTCGCACATGTAGAAGTAGTACGGCGTGATGTTCGCGCCATCGAGCAACGCGAAGCACAGGTCCAGCAACTGGTGCACGGAGTCGTTCACACCGCGCATGAGCACGCCCTGGTTGCGGACGTCGCGCAGGCCGGCCTCCAGCATCGCCTTCGACGCCTCGGCGACGAGAGGTGTCACGGACTGAGCAGCGTTCACGTGCGTGTGCATCGCCAGCATCACACCGCGCTCGCGGGCAACGCCGGCAACGCGGGTAACGCCTGCGCGGACGTCGTCGGACAGCCAGTGCTGCGGCATGCCCATCAGCGCCTTGGTCGCGAGCCGGATGTCCCGGATGTTCTCGATCTCGAGCAGGCTCATCAGGAACGCCTCGAGTCGCGGCCACGGCATGTTCGCCACATCGCCGCCGGACACGACGACGTCCCGGACACCCGGCGTACGGCGGAGGTAGTCGAGCATGTTGTCCAGCCGGGTCTGCGGCTTCGCGACGAACTTGAGCTTGTCGATGACCGGCGTCGAGTTCCCGACCAGGTCCATGCGGGTGCAGTGGCCGCAGTACTGCGGGCACGTCGGCAGGATCTCCGCAAGGACCTTGGTCGGGTATCGGTGGGTCAACCCCTCCGTGGCCCACATCTCGTGCTCGTGCAACGAGTCCCGGGTGGCGTGCGGGTGCGACGGCCAGTCGGCGCGACGGTCGCTGAACACCGGCAGCATGTAGCGGCGGACCGGGTCCGCGTAGAACGCCTCGGTGTAGTCGGGGGCGCCCTGCGGCACGATCGTGTTGAGCATCTGCGGGGGGAGCAGCATCGACATCGTCGCGCGCTCGGCCTGGTCGCGGGTCAGGTCGTCGTACAACCGGTCCTCGAGCAGGTCGCCCATCACGTCGCGGAGCTGCTTGACGTTCTTCACGCAGTGCGACCGCTGCCACTGCACCGAGCGCCACTCCTCGGCCGTGACGTCCTTCCAACCGGGCAGCCGGGTCCAGTCCGGCTCGATCAGCTCGGCTCGCCGGTACGCGTACGGCTGGCCGTCGCCGGGCTCCGGACGAGCCAGCTCCGGGGTGATCAGGTCGGTCACAGGTCCTCCGCGGGGCTTCAGTGGTATTGCGGTCTCATGTGAGGATAGCGATAGAACTTCCCTCAAATCCAACAGGTCACCGCAAGAATTCTCGTCAAGGCACTGTTTGAGTAGTATTTTGCCTGACCGCTACGAGGAGGACACGTGTCATCGAGCCCGGTAGGACTGCACCGCGTACTCGCGCCGTCCGGCGTGTTGCCGCAGGCGGCGGACAGACTCGACGCACGGGCCGGGATCTGGCCCGACGAGGTCCGGATCGCGGTCGAGCGGCTCAACCTGGACGCCGCGTCGTACCGTCAGCTCGCCGAGGCGCACGGCGGCGACGGTACGGCGATCCGCCGCGCGGTCCTCGACATCGTCAAGGCCCGCGGCAAGATGCAGAACCCGGTCACCGGCTCCGGCGGCATGCTCGTCGGCGTGGTCGATGAGGCCGGCCCCGACTCACCGCTCGGTGTCCAGAAGGGCGACCGCGTCGCGACGCTGGTCTCGCTGACGCTGACCCCGCTGCAGCTCACCGATGAGCTGAAGGACTGGGACGGGAAGAGCGAGCAGGTCCCGGCGCAGGGGCACGCGATTCTGTTCGCCCGGTCGATCGTCGCGAAGCTCCCGGACGACCTGAAGCCTCAGCTCTCGCTGGCCGTGATGGACGTCTGCGGAGCACCCGCGCTGACGGCTCGCGTGGTCCGTTCGTATGTCGACAAAGGCATAAAGCCTGTCGTGTCAGTAATTGGCGGCGCAGGTAAATCCGGGTCGTTGTCCCTGGCCGCGGCGCGTTCGGCCGGAGCTGCCCGCACGATCGGGGTCGTGCCGTTCCAGGCCGAGTACGACCGGCTGACCGAGGCCGGTCTGGCCGATGTCGTCGCGCTGGCCGACGCCCGCGATCCGGTGGCACTCGCGCATGTGGTCGAGGAGGCCGGGGGACCCGCGGACATCACCGTTGTCTGCGTCGACGTACCGGGCTGTGAGCACGGCGCCGTACTGTCGACCGCTGCCGGTGGCACGGTGATCTTCTTCTCGATGGCAACGTCGTTCTCGGCGGCCGCCCTCGGCGCCGAGGGCCTGGCCGCGGACGTGACGATGCTGGTCGGCAATGGGTACGTGCCGGGACATGCGGACTTCGCGTTGGAGCTGTTGCGTACCCAGCCGGGTGTCCGTGGTCTGTTCGAGAGCAGGCTGGCGGAGGATTAGTACGTGCGCACACTTCTGACGAACGGTTCCGTCTACTCGCCCGCCGACCCCCATGCGACCGCGATCGCCTTCGACGACGGGGTGGTGACGTGGCTGGGCGATGACACCGGCGCGAGTTCGTATGCCGATGGCGCGGACGAGGTGATCGACCTCGACGGCAAGCTGGTCACGCCGGCCTTCGTCGACGCCCACGTCCACACGGCGCAGACGGGCGCGCTCCTCACGGGTCTCGACCTTGCCGGTACGACGTCCCTCACCGAGGCACTCGACCGCCTGGCAGCCTTCGCCGGTCGGCTGCCTGAGGATGCCGTGATCGATGGCGCCGGATGGGACGAGACCAAGTGGCCGGAGGGTCGGCCGCCGACGGCGGACGAGCTCGATCGCGCAGGTGGCGGCCGGCGGGTCTACCTGTCCCGCATCGACGGTCATTCCGGGGTGATCTCATCCGCGCTGATGACCGCGACGCAAGGCGCCGGGGGCGGCCGCCTCGACGGTTACGACCCGAGCGGCCGGGTGGAGCGGGATGCTCACCACGCTGTTCGTGATGCGTTGAGCGAGCTGATCGGCGCGGATCAGCGACGCCTGGACATCCGAGCCGCGCTCAACCAGATGGCGAGCAAGGGCATCGGGGCGTTCCACGAGATGGCGGCGCCGCACATCGGCCCACTGTGGGAGCTGCCGCTCGTGCGGGAGATCGCTGAGGAGTTGGGGCTCTCGGCAACGCTCTACTGGGGTGAGCCCGGTGTGTTCGAGCACGTCGGTACTTATGGTCTGGCCGGGTTGGCCGGAGACCTGAACGCGGACGGTGCACTCGGTTCGCGGACAGCGGCCCTGCGCGCGCCGTACGCTGATCGCGCGGACCATCGCGGTCATGCCTACCTGACGGCCGAACAGATCGCCGAGCACGTGATCGCCTGCACCGAGCGGAACGTGCAGGCCGGCTTCCACTGCATCGGGGACGAGGCCCTCGGCAACATCGCGCGCGGCTTCGAGCTCGCCGCCGAGAAGGTCGGGATCCAGGCCCTGGTCGCGGCACGTCACCGGCTGGAGCACGTCGAAATGGTGGACGAGGGCACAATCGCCACGCTCGCCCGCTGCGGGGTGGTGGCCAGTGTGCAGCCGATGTTCGACGGTCTCTGGGGCGGTCCGGACGGCATGTACGCCGAGCGCGTCGGCGACCGCTGGCAGGGCATGAACCCGTTCGGTTCGCTGGCCCGTGCGGGCGTCGTACTGGCGTTCGGCTCGGATGCGCCCGTGACCGAGCTGGGCGGATGGGAGGCGGTCCGCGCGGCCGCGTTCCACCACGAGAAGTCCGAGCGGATCACCGTGCGCGCCGCGTTCCAGGCGCACACGCGGGGCGGTTGGCGGGCCGTGGGCATCGACGACGCCGGAGTACTCGCGCCGAGCACCGCGGCGACGTACGCGATCTGGCAGACCGACGCGGACCTCGTCGTACAGACCCCGGACGAGCGGGTCGCGGCCTGGTCGACGGACCCGCGCGCAGGCGTCCCGGTGCTGCCGGATCTGAGTGAGGGAACACCTACCTGCTTGCGGACGGCCGTGGGCGGTCGCGTCATCTATGAAGTCGAGGGATGGTCCCAGTGAGTCGTGCAGTGAAGAAGCTCGACCTTGATCCGGTCACTGTCCGGAAGGCGCGCAGTCTGGCTCGCAAGGCCGGGAAGCCGATCGTCAACCTGGCTCAGCAACACACCACGGTCTCGGTCGAGCGAGCGGTTCTGCGGCTTGCCGGGCTGACCGGTGCGGATACCGAGGGCATCCCGTGGGTGAACCGGCTCGCCGACACAGTCCGTGCCGACGTCGGGCTCGAGCACGGGCTCGCGTTGCCGGTGTGGGACGCGCTGATCCGCGGTGAGGCCGAGGACCTGGCTGTGCTCGCGCAGAAGGCGGCGTCGGGTTCGGTGACGTTCCGGATGCCCGAGGGCCGCGACGCAGTACGCGCCCGGACCGCGGCGCGGAAGGCGGCGGCCGCCGGGATGAAGCGGATCGACGGCCGGCGGCAGGAGCGCGACCGGCTGATCAAGCGGCACGGCGACCCGAAGCAGCGGCCGTGGATCTACCTGATCGTTGCCACTGGCGACATTTACGAGGACATCCCGCAGGCGCAGGCGGCGGCCCGGGAGGGCGCCGACATCATCGCGGTGATCCGGTCGACCGGGCAGTCGCTCCTCGACTACGTGCCGGAGGGCGCGACCCGGGAAGGGTTCGCCGGCACCTACGCCACCCAGGAGAACTTCCGCCTGATGCGGGCGGCGCTGGACGAGTCCTCCCGCGAGCTGGGTCGCTACGTCCGGCTGACCAACTACGCGTCCGGGCTGTGCATGCCGGAGATCGCGACGCTGGCCGGGCTCGAGCGGCTCGACATGATGCTGAACGACTCGATGTACGGGATCCTGTTCCGCGACATCAACCCGATCCGGACGTTCGTCGACCAGCGGTTCAGCCGGCAGATCCACGCCCGCGCGGGGATCATCATCAACACCGGCGAGGACAACTACTTGACCACGGCCGACGCGGTCGAGGCCGCGCACACCGTGACGGTCTCGCAGCTGCTGAACGAGTACTTCGCCAAGGAAGCCGGACTCGAGGACTGGCAGCTGGGTCTCGGGCACGCGTTCGAGATCAACCCGGACCTGCCGGACTCGTTCCGGATGGAGCTGGCACACGCGATGCTGGCCCGGCAGCTGTTCCCGAACGCGCCGCTGAAGTGGATGCCGCCGACGCGGCACATGACCGGCGACGTGTTCCGCGGGTACCTGCTGGACGGGTTCTTCAATCTCGTCGGCGCGATGACCGGGCAGGGCATCCTGCTGGTCGGGATGATGACCGAGGCCGTCGTGACGCCGTGGATCTCCGACCGCGACCTGGCACTGCAGAACGTCCGCTACGTCTTAGGTGCTGCCGGCAACCTTCACGAGGACTTCCGGCCGGAACCGAACGGCTTCATCGCCCAGCGCGCCCGGCAGGTGCTGGGCGAGTCGGTGGAGCTGCTGGAGGAGATCGTCGACGACGGCCTGCTGAACGCGATCGGCGACGGCACCTTCGGCCTGATGAAGCGTCCACAGGATGCGGGGCGCGGTTTGGACGGGGTCGCGAAGAAGTCGGCGGAGTACTACAACCCGGCGATCGAGCTGCTGGAGGAGAAGTGACCATCATCCGGCCGTACGGCGACACCACCGGTGACGGGATGGTGCAGCTGTCGTTCACGCTGCCGATTCCGCACGACAAGCGCGCCGAGGGCGCCGCGGTCCAGCTGGCCAACAAGATGGGCATGGATCCGGCCCTGGTCGTGCATTCGAAGCCGATCGGCCCGGACTTCACGTTCTTCGTCGTCTACGGCCCGGTGAACCACCTGGTCGACACGTCGAAGGTCGAGGTGATCGAGCGCGACTACCCGCTGTTGTCGCCGAAGGAGGTCAACCTCGCGATCCGCAAGGGCCTGCGCCGCCGGCTGACCGTGGTCGGCGCCTGTATCGGCACCGACGCGCACACGGTCGGCATCGACGCGATTCTGAACATCAAGGGCTTCGCCGGCGAGAAGGGCCTGGAGTACTACCGCGAGCTCAAGGTGGTGAACCTCGGCGCCCAGGTCGCCGTACCCGAGCTGGTCCGCCGGGCGAAGGCCGACAAGGCGGACGCGATCCTGGTCTCCCAGGTGGTCACCCAGCGCGAGGCGCACGTGCTCAACACCAAGGAGATGTCCGCGGCCTTCCGGGAGGCGTACGCCGAGGACGCCCGTCCCGTATTAGTTGCTGGCGGCCCCCGTTTCACCGAGCAGATGGCCGGCGAGCTCGGCGTCGACCGGGTGTTCGGCCGCGGCACCACACCGGGCGAGGTGGCCAGCTACCTGGTCGATGCCTTGGTGACGAAGCGAGTACCGGCGAAGAGGAGTGCATAGGTGTCAAAGGCAACCATCGGCCTGACCGTCACGCACCGGCGGTACGTGCCGTACAGCCACGCCCACTACGCCGGGAACCTGGTCGACGGCGCCTACGTGCTGGCGCTGTTCGGTGACGTGGCGACCGAGGTGTGCATCCAGGCCGACGGCGACGAGGGCCTGTTCGCGTCGTACTCCGACGTGCAGTTCCTGCAGCCGCTGCGGGCCGGCGACGTTGTGGAGGTGAAGGCAACGATCACCCGGGTCGGGAACCGCAGCCGCGACCTCGACTTCAGCGCGTACGTCGTCTGCCGCGGCAGGCCGGACACGTCGGAGTCGGCGGCCGAAGTCCTGGCCGAACCGCTTGTGATCACGCGCGCAAAAGGAACCGTCGTCGTACCGGTTGGGTGACGAATGGTTGCCCTGGGTAACGAACACGTGGAGTGCCGAGACCGCTCTGTAACGTGACCCGGGTGAGGGATCCTCGTTTTCCCTTGCGGGGCAGGCGATAGTGTTACAACGGGCTCAAGGAGCCGGGGGAGAGGTTGACACCGTCGCCGCCAGCGAGCATCGTTTTGGGAGTCGTCATATCCCGTTTGTTCAACGGTCACACGAAGTTCGGCCACCGGATGATCCCGCGACGCTGACCAGGCCAAAGCCAGGCTTGAGTCGACGGGGGCTGAGATCGCCGGTGGTTAGCCCCCCGCGGGGCAGAGGTGGAAGAGGCTCGGCGGCCAGTAGACAACAGCCGGACGGTTCGCAGCCAGCGCATCGTCGGTTGGTCCGAAGGCACGCCGAGCCTCTTTCCTCTATTCCGGCGTGACCCGGCGGGCATCTTCGCTCTCTGTCGAGACCCCTTCACTTTCCGCGTTCGCCGCCGAGTGGCTACTGACCGGATACATTCGGGTGCCCCGGACGTTGTACGGTCGTGCGACCGGCGTCTGCCGGGCTGTGAGGACAAGGGGTTACCGCGTGGACCGGTTGAAAGCTCTGGGGAGGCTCCTGCCCCGGGTGGTGGTGGCCGTGGCCGCCGGTGCGCTGCTCGGGTTCGCGTTCGAACCGCACGACCACCCCTGGCTGACGATCGTCGCCGTCCCGCTGTTCCTCGCCGCGTTGAACGGCATCTCGATGAAGGCCGGCTTCCTCGTCGGCGCCGGGTTCGGCATCACGTACTACGCGGTCCTGGTGCCATGGCTGAGCGTGATCGGTGGCGACGCGGCCATCGCGCTCGCAGTGCTCGAAGGCCTCTTCTATGCGGTCTTCGGGTTGTTCGCGACGCAGGTGCTGAAGCTGCGGCTGTGGATGGTGTGGATCCCGGGCCTGTGGGTGGCGACCGAGTTCGCGACCGCGTCGGTGCCGTTCGGCGGGTTCCCGTGGGGGCGGCTCGCGTGGGCCTTCTCCGATGCCTCATTGGGCAAGCTGGCGGCGTACGTCGGCATCCCGGGGCTGAGCTTCGTCGTCGCGTTCGTCGGCGTCCTCGTGTACGCCGTACTCCGCCGGGCCAGCGGTCCGCGCCTGCGGGCCGTGGCGCTGGTTGCCGGTCTGGCGATCGTGTTCGGCAGCGCCCTGATCCACCTCTCCGTCGAGGGCGACGGGAAGACGGTGAAGGCCGCGATGGTGCAGGGCAACGTGCCGGGCAAGGGCCTGGAGTTTCTGGGTCGCGCTCGTACCGTCACCAAGAACCACATGAACGCGACACTCGACCTGGAGAAGCGGGTCCAGGCCGGCACCGAGATGAAGCCCGACGTGGTGATCTGGCCGGAGAACTCGACCGACATCGACCCGTACAAGGACGACGAGACGCGAGCCGACATCGAGGCGGCGGTGCGCGCGGTCGGCGTACCGATCCTGGTCGGCGCCGTCACCGAGGGGCCCGGTCCGAACGAGCGCCAGACGACCGGCATCGTGTGGGATCCGGTCACCGGGCCTGGACAGCGGTACGCCAAGCGGCATCCGGTCCCGTTCGGTGAGTACATCCCGTTCCGCAACGAGCTGCTGCCGTACATCAAGCGGCTGGAGATGATCGGCGCGCAGACCGTGCCGGGCGTCGGTCCCGGGGTGATGCCGATCAACGGCGTCACGTACGGCGACGTGATCTGCTTCGAGCTCGCCTACGACAACGTGATCTCGGACGTGGTCAAGGGCGGCGCCCAGGTCCTGATCGTGCAGACCAACAACGCGACGTACGGCGGAACCGGCCAGCCGGAGCAGCAGTTCGCGATCACCCGGATGCGCGCGATCGAGACCGGCCGGACCGTGCTGATCGCGTCGACGAGCGGCATCTCCGGCGTGATCCGCCCGGACGGGACGGTCGAACACAAGTCGGGCCAGTTCGTGTCCGACGTGTATGTCGCCACCGTCCCGGTCCGCGACGGCCACACCCTGGCAACCACCCTGGGCAGCTGGCCCCAGTGGATCCTGACCGGCATCGGTCTCCTCGGCCTGGTCCTGGCCCTCGTCAACCGCCGCCGGCGCCGCGACGACCCGGAACCCCCACCCGCCCCTGATTCCACCCCGACTCGTGAGAAGGTCCCGGCCTGACCTGTAACACTTGGGTGAATCCTCGGAAGGGATACGAACATGCCGTGGTTCATCGCGCTGGCGCTGTTGGTGGTGCCGGTCCTGGAGATCTACGTGATCATCCAGATCGGCCAGGTCATCGGCGGCTGGCCGACGGTCGCCCTGCTGCTGGTCGAGAGCGCACTCGGAGCCTGGATCATCAAGCGGGAGGGCCGGCGCGCCTGGAACGCCCTCCAGTCCGCCCTCCAGACCGGCAAGATGCCCGGCCGTGAGCTCTCCGACGCCGCGCTGGTCCTGGTCGGCGGCACCCTGCTCCTGACCCCCGGCTTCGTCACCGACATCTTCGGCTTCTTCTTCGTACTCCCCTTCACCCGCCCCCTGGCTCGCAGAGCAATGTCCTCCTTCTTCAACCGCCGCCTCACCACCCAGCTGGGCAGCACCGGCCTAGGCGGCTTCATCCCAGGCGCCGGAGGCCCCACCCCACCACGCCAGTCGTCCGACGACGTCATCCAGGGCGAGGTCATCGACCCGGACAACAAGTAGTCCCACGCGGCTCAGCGCCGTGCATCCCTTCCGGCTCGCCGCGGCTCGCTCGCATGCGACTGCTCGGCGGACGTGCGCTTCGTCGGGGGTACTGCGCTCAGGACAACCGCACCGTGGCCCCGTCGATGGCTTGCAGCTCATCAGTCAACGTGCGATCGGAGATACCTGGCGTACTCGGTGAATGGGCCGAACCCCAGCTGCCGGTACAACGGCTCGCCGTGCTCGGTGGACTGCAGGACTACCACGCGGATCCCGTGCTCGAACGCGGCCCGCACTGCAGCCCGCGTAACCAGCTCCCCGAAGCCGCGACGTCGGGCGTCCGGCCGCGTCGCCACCCAGTACACCCCCGCCTCCTGGCCGGACACCACGGCCATCGCGCACGCCACCGGTCGGCTACCGATGCGGGCGACGAATGCTTCAACGGTGGGTGCCAGCAGCGCTCCCGGTGATGCGAAATGCGCTACCGCCTCAGCGGGCCGCCCACTATCGCGGAACACTTGCTCGTGAACCGCGGCGAACTGGGCCACCCCCACCGCATCGGTGACCCGGTCGAGTTCGACACCGCCGGAGACGATTGGCTCGTCGGGAGACGTGGAGGTCGCCATTCCACGGGCCGTCGAGCGGAACTGGAGGCCTGCGGCCGCTGCGGCCTGTGCGAGATCTGCGTCGCGGTGGGACGCCGCCCACAAGATGATGTCGCGGCTGTGCTGGACGGAGAAGGAGCGCAGCTCCTCGAGCACCGAGTCGGCGCTCGAGCCGGGATCGAGCCGGATCGCAGCATTGTGGAACGCGCCGGGAAAGGGCGCGGCAGCGGCCACCAGGAGAGCGGCGTCGGACTCGGACAGCACTGCGCCATCGGCGTGGACCGCGAAGTGTCGAAGGACAGTCGCGACATTCCGGTCAGCAGCTTCAAGCAGGTGCGCCTGGTCCACGTCGACAGACTCTAGCCTCGCTGCTTCGGCGGCGGCAGCCGGAGGATGCGGGGTCGACTTGCGTGACCGGAGGGGTTGCGTGGTGGAGACTGGGGCGGTGATCAGGGTCGGTCGGCGGCTGGTGGGGTGGTTGCGGGGGCGGGACAGCGGGCTGGCTGCTACTCGGCGGGCGGCGCGGACGGCGGTGGTGATGCCGGCGTTGTTCGCGTTGTGTGCGGAGGTGCTTCGGGCGCCGGTGGTGGCGACGTTCGCCGCGTTCGGGGCGTTTGCGATGTTGTTGCTGGTCGACTTCTCGGGGCGGACTGTGCAGCGGCTGCGGGCGCAGGTTCAGCTGGCGTTGGCGTGGTTGGTGCTGGTTTCGCTGGGCACTCTCGCGGGGCAGTCCACCTGGAGCGCGATCGTGGGGACCGTCGTGGTGGGTTTCGCCGTACTGTTCGTCGGCGTTGTCAGCTCGGTGCTTGCGAGCGCCAGTACTTCGATGCTCCTGGCATTCATCCTGTCGGTCGCCACGCCAACTCCACTGTCCCTGCTGCCGGATCGACTCGCCGGGGTTGCGATCGCGGGGCTGGCAGCCGTCTTCGCCGTCTGGCTGCTCTGGCCCAGAGTGGCGATCGACCCGCTGGGCGCGCCGGCGGCACGAGTGTGCCGGGCCGCCGCGATGCAGCTTCGCGCGGAGGCGAGCGACACCGTCGAGGTCTGCACGCGACGGACGGAGGAGACGGCGACGCTGATCCAGGAGTTGCGGCGTACCTTCACCGCGACGCCGTACCGTCCGACGGGCTTGTCCACCGGGTCGAGGTCGCTGGTCCGTCTCGTCGACGAGCTCACCTGGCTGAGCACGATCCTCGACGAGTCCGGCCCGGCCGCTGCCCGCGGAGCAGGGGGCGATCCGGACGCATCCGCGGTCCATTTCGCGGCCGCGAACGTGCTGGAGCTGAGTGCAGAGCTTCTGGACGATCCCACGCTCGCCCCGGACAAACTGACCGCGGCCGCGGAGGCACTGCGGGATGCCGTCACGGCGCTCGAGAAGGGTGCAGTGGCTCGGTTGCCGAAGGACGGCATGGCGGAGTTCCTCGGCGTCCTGAACGTGTCCTTCCGAGCGCAAGAGATCGCGTACGCCGTCTTGCTGATCGCGCAGAACGTCGAGACCGCCCGCGTTGCGGACCAGCGGGGCTGGACCGACCGCCTGCTGGGCCGGGAGCCGACGTCGCTGACAGCTCCCTTCGCCAGCGCGGCCGAACGCGCCGCCGCGCACCTCGAACCGCACTCGGTCTGGCTGCACAACAGCATCCGCGGCGCGGCCGGGCTCGCGATCGCCGTCACGGTCGCCAACGTGACCGGCGTACAGCACGGCTTCTGGGTGATCCTTGGCGCCCTGTCGGTACTTCGCTCGAACGCGCTCAACACCGGCCAGAACGCGTACCGCGCCGTCGGCGGTACGGTCGTCGGCTCCGTCCTGGGCGCGGGCGTCCTGGCGCTGATCGGCGAGAACAGACTGGCGCTGTGGATCGTGCTGCCGATCGCGGTGCTGTTCGCAGGCATCGTTCCGGCCGCGGTCTCGTTCGCCGCGGGGCAGGCCGCGTTCACGGTCACGCTGGTGATCCTCTTCAACATCGCCCAGCCGGAAGGTTGGTCGCTGATCCTGTTCCGCATCGAGGACATCGCACTCGGCTGCGCCGTCAGTGTCCTTGTCGGCCTGTTGTTCTGGCCGCGCGGAGCGTCCGCGGCGGTCGGCAAGGCGCTGGCGGAGGCGTACGTCGACAGCGTGAGCTACCTGGTCGGCGCGGTTGGATACGCCATCTCCTGCTGCGTACCGGGATCGCGCCCCACCACGCCACAGGACAGCCGGCGCGCCGCAGCGGCAGCCCGTCGGCTCGACGACGCGTTCCGGACGTACCTCGCTGAGCATGGACCGAAGCCGGTCCCGTTGAGCGAGATGACGGCACTCGTCACCGGCGTCGTCGCCGTCCGCTTGGCCGCGGACGCCGTACTCGAACTCTGGCAGCGGTACGCCGATGGCCAGCCCCCGTCCGACGACCGAGCCGCCGCGCAGGCAGCCCTGCTCTCGTTGGCCGACCGGCTGCTCGAGTGGTACACGACTCTCGCCGGCGCCCTGGAAACGCAGGGCCGGATCCCCGAGCCCTTGGCGCGTGACCATGACACCAAGAGCCAACTGATCGAGGCCGTCCGCCGCGACCTGTACGACGCCGACGGCCGCGCGACACCGACCGCCATCCGCATCCTCTGGACCAGTGACCATCTGGAGGTCGTACGGCGCCTCCAGCCCGGCCTCGCGAGTGCCGCCGGCCGAACAGCTACCGGGTGAGGCTCGCGCCGATGAAGGCGAGGGTCTGAGCCTCGACCTTGTGGATCACCGAGTCCGGGAGGTCTCGCAGGGGGCCCTGGGTGGTGAGGGACGCAGCGCCGTGGACTGTGGACCAGATTGGGTACTCGATGCCCTCTCGGCGTTCGGGTGCGAGGACGCCGGCCTCCACCAGCTCGTCCAGGGCGGCCCGGAGCAGACCCAGCGGGGTCCGGTCGGTGTCGCCGTACGCGTGGCGCTCCGGCAGGGCGAACGCGGCCGCGAACAGGCCCGGCTCCTCGTGGGCGAAGCGTAAATAGGCGGTGCCGATCGCGCCCAGGCGACGCTGGGCGGCGGCCGGGTTGCCGCGCTTGCCACGGACGCGAGCGATCTCAGCGGTCATCCGGTCGGCCAGCTCGAGCATGGCGGCGGTACAGACCTCGGCGAGCAGCTCGTCGCGGTCGGCGAAGTGCCGGTACGCGGCGTTCGGTACGACGCCGACGGCGCGGGTCGCCTCCCGCAGTACGACCGCGTCGGGACCGCCGGTGCGAGCCAGCTCGAGACCCGCGGCGACCAAGCCGGCGCGGACGTCGCCGCGGGGGCGCCGTCGTCGTGGCGGGGTCTCTGGTGCTGGGTCGGCCGTGTTCACCCGATCAGGATAGCAATGTGGACGCTGTCCACTAACCGTGTAATGTGGACAGCGTCCACTAAACAGGGAGGCACTCGATGGACGGGAACGCGGCCGCACAGCTGGGGCGGCAGGAGCAGGACAAGGCATGGGTGACGGCGGACGAGTGGTTCGGCGGTGGTGAGCGCCGCTGGTACGACCCGGCTTCGGCCCGTCTGCTGACCGATCCGCCGGGGGAGGAGGGGCAGAGTGGCCTGGTGAAGGTCTTCGGCCGGACGACCGGTACGGCGAGTCCGGACGCGGTGTGGTTGACGATGCTGCCCGGATTCCCCGAGGGCTCGTACGGCTGGTCGCGCGTTGATCAGCTCCTACCGGCGGACCTCGGCCCTCGGCTGTACGTCGAGCCCGTGGGGCAAGGAGACTCCGACAAGCCGGAGGGGTACGCGTACTCGACCGTGGAGCGGGCCGATCTGATCGGAGCGTGGTGGCGTGACCTCGGTGTACGTCGTACCGTCGTGGTCACGTTCGACTACACGTCGCTGGCGTTGCTCGAGTTGTTGCGCCGGCAGTTGGAGCGACCTGGCGGGCCTGTGATCACCGCGGCGTTCATGATCAACGGCGGCTTGTTCGCCGACGCGCACTCGCATCCGTTGCGGGGTACGCCGCTGCTGAGGTCGCCGTTCGGGACACTTGTGGCGAGAGGAGCGCAGCGCTCGCCGATCGTGTTCGCGCAGGGATTCAAGCAGGCGCAGATGTACTCCCGCGGCCATGAGCCGAGTGATGCCGAACTGGCCGAGGTGTGGTCGGCCCTGGTGCGGCGAGACGGCGCGAGGTTCCTCCACGAGGGGGCAGGGTTCGTCAAGGAACACCGCCGCAACGGCGGCCGCTGGGACCTGGCCGCGATCGCCCGTGAACTGAAGGGATCGGTCGCGTTCACCGTCGGTGGCAGCACCGAGGATCCGTACGAGCACCGCCAGGTCGCCGCCGCCCGCGAGCGGGTGCCCGGCGCCGACATCGTCACGTTCCCAGGCGGCCATCTGACCACCGCCGAGCAGCCGGCCCTCCTCGCCGACGCGATCACCCGCGTCGCCCGCCACCACGGCGTCGAGGAAACGTCCTAAATGGTTGTCAACGGCATCGGTATCACTCACGGAGGCATTGGTATGAACGACTCAACCGTTCCGGCGCAGTATGTGACCGGCCGGGTGCGGGACGGCATCGAGCAGGCTCTTGTTGCCGCGGGCAAAGAATTGGACGGGTTGACGCCGGCGGATTTGGCCCTGGTCGAGGATTATCACACCGGCGGGCGGCTGGCGACGGTGCAGTTGGTGGACCTGCTCGGGCTGACGTCGGAGAGCGCGGTCCTCGACGACGGTGCCGGCATCGGCGGTACGGCGCGGTACCTGGCGGACCGGTTCGGGTGCGCGGTGACCGCCGTGGATCTGTCCGACGAGTACTGCGACACCGCCCACTGGCTCAACCAGCTGGTCGGTCTGGATGACAAGATCGTCGTACGACAGGGAGACGTGACCTCGCTGCCCCTGGACGATGCGTCCGTCGACGTCGTCTTCAGTCAGCACGTGCAGATGAATGTCGCGCGCAAGGACCGCCTCTACCAAGAGGCCAGGCGGGTACTGCGGGACGGCGGCCAGCTCGCGGTGTGGGACATCCTGGCCGGCGACGGGCCCGAGGCGGAGTACCCACTTCCTTGGTCCGACGGCCCCGAGCACAGCCATCTCGTCCCTCCGGGCGTTCTACGCACCGAGATCGAGGCTGCCGGATTCACCGTCGAGCACTGGGCGGATCTCACCGATCAGATCGGCGCCATGATGCGGATGATCCAGTCTCAACCACCGAACCCGCTCGGACTGCACGCCTTCGTACCGGCGTTCCGCGAGCGGGTGACGCACCTGACCGAGGCGCTGACCGACGGCCGCGTCCGCGCCATCCAGGCCGTCGCCCGGGCGACCGGGCCGTGAACCGGGCCGTGAACCGGGCCGCGAACCGGGCCGCGAACCGGGCCATGACCGGAGTCAGTTGCCGAAGGCACCCTTGAAGGCGTGTTCGGTGAACCGCGCGGCCATGGTCTCGTGGCTCTCAGGGCCGGGGTGCAGGTCGTCGGGCAGGGGATGGGCGGCGTTGTCCGCCTCGCCGTACAACTCACGCCCATCCAGGTAGTGAAGGTTGGGGTCGGTCGCGGCGCGCTGGGCGATGATGCGGGCGAGCTCGGCGCGGATGACGGACAGGGTGAGTTTGCCGGCCGGGATCTCGTCGGGGTCGCCGGTGGCAGTGAAGCGGAGCTCGCCGGCGGCCAGCGCGGACAAGTCCCAGCCGGTGGGGCCCGGCGTCTCCTCGTGGATCGGGCAGAGGATGGGGGAGACGACCAGGAGCGGTGTGTCGGGGTGGCCGTCGCGAATCGTGTCGAGGAAGCCGTGGACGGCCGGCGTGAACGAGCGGAGTCGGAGGCTGTCCGAGTTCACGATGTTGATGCCGAGCTTGAGGCTGATCAGATCGGCGGGCGTGTCGCGGATCGCCCGGGCGATGAACGGCTGAAGGAACGCGCTGCCGCCGAAGCCCAGGTTCAGCAGCTCGACGCCGGCCTGGGCCGCCGCGAGTGCCGGCCAGGTGCCGGTGGGATGCGTCGCGTTCGAGCCGTGACTGATCGAACTGCCGTGGTGGAGCCAGACGCGGCCCGAGGCCGCGACCGGCTCGACCGGCGCATCGGTGCGCAGGGCAACGACCTCGGTGGTCTCGTCGTGCGGCAGCCAGATCTCGACGGTCTTGGCCGCGGCGGGCAGACCCGCGACGCGAAGGGTCTGAGGCTCGCCCCGGCGGGTCTCGGTCGCGCCGGTCATCAGGTCGATCGTGATGACGTCGCCGCCGGTCGCGGTGAGCTGTGTGACGAGCTCGCCGTCGACGAGTACGTCGTACACGCCGTCCGGACGCGGGGGAGCGCCGGTGTAGTCGCGCTTGGTCGGCAGCGTGTCGAGCTCGACGACCGTTGCCGACGTACGGAAGGCGATCCGGACGCCGGAGGGCTGGGACTCGACCATCGTCATCTGACCGTCGTCGTACTGCGTCCGCGCCCAAGCCGGCAGGCGGTGTGGCAGGACGCCGCGCTCGGTGGGCTCGAGGTCGAGCGCACCGCGGAGCAGGTCGATGGTGAGGGGAGTGGTGATCATGTCAGCTCCAGCTGCGGAGGAGGGTGTGTAAGGCGTCGATGATGCGTGGCCAGCTGTCGGCGGAGCTGGGCTCGCTGTGGGAGAAGGAGCCGGCGAGCTCGAGGGTGATGTACCCGTGGATCGTGCTGCCGAGCAGGCGTACTGCGTCGGTCTGGGCGGGCTCGTCCAGCCCATAACCGCGGAGCACCGCACGGAGCAGCTCGGAGTGCCTTCGTCCGGCAGCCACGTATTCAGGCGCTGCGGTATCAGCCGGGAAGCGGGTGGCGGCGTAGCGGCCCGGGTGGGATCGGGCGTAGTCGCGGTAGACATCAGCAAGTGCGGCCAGGGCGTCGCGACCGGCGCGGCCAGCCAGGGCGGCGGCGGCTTGGTCCGCGAGCTCGGTGAGGGCGACCGTCGCGATCCGCGCCTTGAGGTCGCCCGAGCTGCGGACGTGCGAGTACAAACTCGCGACCTGTACGCCGAACTGCCGGGCCAGCGCGGACACGGTGACCTGCTCGAAGCCGACCTCGTCGGCCAGCTCGGCACCCGCGTGCGCCAGCCGCTCGCCGGTCAACCCCGCTCGTGCCATAACTCATTATGAAATTACCTAAAGCCTTTAGGCAAATCTAGGCACAAAGAAACCCTCACCGCGCCATTGCGGTGAGGGCTCCTTCAAAGGATCAGGCCGTGCGCTTGGTCCGGTGCAGGTGCGCCGGGCCGATCTCGCCCTTGCGGAGCAGGTCGACCCGCTCGGCGAGCAGCTCCTCCAGCTCCGAGATGCTCCGGCGCTCGCGCAGCATGTCCCAGTGCGTACGCGCCGGCTTCTCCTGCTTCGGCTCCGGCTTCTCACCGGTCGAACGGGCGGCCTCGCTGCCGCAGTGGGGGCACTCCCAGACCGCGGGCACCTCGGCGTCATGCGCCATGGTGACCTCGACCACATGGCCGCGGGGGCAGTCGTACGTGATCATCTGGCGGGGAGCGAACTCAACACCACGGTCATCCTCGAAGCTGACCCCACCCAGCCCCGAACCACGCAGTACGCGATTAGACATGTCAAACCTCCGAGATCGTCATCCGTGCCAACGGTCGGCCGACGCGGATCATTCCCATTTTGGCATGTCCGAGCCGTATGTTCGCACCTGACAGCGCCGTCGTGACCGGCTGTCGTCGAGTGTTCACAGATCACGGTGTGTCGTGGACCGCCCGACGTACGACGCACCAAATCGATACCTGGTTCACAGGCTGTTGCCAGGAATCGAGGATCTCCTCCTCAGCATCTGTCCATAGCGTCTGCATCCATGGTGCTACCCCGCCACAAGATCCGTGGCCTCAGTTTCGTGAACGTGGCGCTGGTCGCCATCGTGCTCGCCATCGCCGTCACCGCCTACTTCCTGTTCTTCAAGAAGGACCCGCCGGCCGCCAGCGCGACCCGGCCGACGGTGGCCGTCCAGCGCGGTGAGGTGACCGCGAGCGTCAGCTCCAGTGGCACCCTGCAGAGCTCCCAGAACGCGTCGCCGCAGTTCGCGACCTCCGGCACCGTCACCCAGGTCCTGGTCAAGGTCGGCCAGGTGGTGGCCAAGGGCGCGGCGATCGCGAAGATCGACCCGTCGGACGCCAACCGTCAGCTCGTGATCGCCCAGCAGAACCAGATCGCCGCCGAGAACTCGGTCAGCGCGGCCGACGAGACGCTGAGCGACGCCCAGGACGCCCTCGAGGCTGCCGAGGAGGCCTCCGCCTCCCCGTCGCCGACGCCGACCCCGAGCAACGGTCAACAGCAGCAGACCCAGTCTCAAGGTCAGAGTCAGGGTCAGAGTCCGGAAGTTGCCGTCAGCAACGCCCAGGCGAGCCTGGCCAAGGCCAAGGCCGACAAGGAGCAGGCCGAGCAGAACGTCGAGGCGGCCCAGGCTGCGGTCGACGCGACCACGCTCAAGGCGCCGATCGCGGGCACGATCACGGCCATCAACGGCGCGGTCGGCTCGGTGGCCGGCGGGTCGAGCTCGGGTTCAGGGAGTGCGTCGGGCAGCGGCAGCACCGGTGGTGGAGGCTCAACCTCAGGTCAAGGTTCAGCCTCAAGCTCGAGTACGTCGTCCACGGCGGGCACCGGCTTCGTCGACATGGCGGACCTCAAGTCGCTCCAGGTCGTGGCCGCGTTCGCCGAGGCGGACGCGATCAAGGTCAAGGCCGGCCAGTCCGCGACCGTGACCCTGAACGCCGAGCCCGGTACGACGCTCACCGCATCGCTGGCGTCCGTCTCGCCGGTGCCGACCACGACGAACGGCGTCGTGTCGTACTCGGCCACCTTCAGCCTCGCCAAGCTCCCGGCGAACGCCCGGATCGGCCAGACCGCCAACGTCACGGTCCAGACCGCGAAGGCCGCCAACGCCCTGTACGTCCCGAGCACGGCGATCGCCACGAGCGGTACGACGTACACCGTCACGATGGCCGACGGCAGCGGAACGCGCGAGGTGAAGATCGGCGTCCGTGGCGACAGCTTCACCCAGATCACCTCCGGCCTGAACGAGGGCGACCAGATCGACCTGCTGCAGGGCGCGATCGGCGGCACCGGCACCCAGAACGGCGGCCAGGGCAGGACGGGCCAAGGCGGCACCGGACAGTTCCCGACCGGCTTCGGCGGCGGTGGCGGTGCTGGTGCCGGCGGTGCGGGTGGCGGTGGCTTCCGTGGCCGCTGACGCCCTGATCGACATCCGGGACGTCACCAAGACGTACGGCCACGGCGAGACCGCAGTCCACGCTCTCCAGGGCGTGACGCTGCGGGTCGATGCCGGGGAGTACGTCGCGGTGATGGGCTCGTCCGGATCCGGTAAGTCGACGTTGATGAACATCCTCGGCTGCCTCGACGTACCGTCCCGCGGGGAGTACTGGCTGGACGGCAGCAACGTGGCCCGGCTGAGCGAGGACCAGCAGGCCCTCGTCCGCGGCCGCAAGATCGGGTTCATCTTCCAGTCGTTCAACCTGATCCCGCGGACCACCGCGCTCGCGAACGTCGAGCTGCCGCTGACCTACGCGCACCTGCGCCGGGCCGAACGCCGCAAGCGGGCCAACCGCGCCCTCGAGCTCGTCGGTCTCGCGGACCGCACCGGCCACCGGCCGAACGAACTGTCCGGCGGTCAGCAGCAGCGGGTCGCGATCGCCCGGGCGCTCGCGACGGGTCCGCGGATCCTGCTCGCCGACGAGCCGACCGGCAACCTGGACGCGCACTCGACCGACGAGGTGCTCGGAATGTTCGACGGCCTGCACGCCGACGGCCGGACGATCATCGTGATCACCCACGAGCACGAGGTCGCCGCTCGCGCCCGGCGGCTGGTGCAGGTCGCCGACGGCCGGATCATCTCCGACGAGGTGACCCGCTGATGTCACCACGCGACTTGATGGGGGCCGCACTCCGCGGCCTCACGGCGAACAAACTCAGATCCCTGCTGACCGTCCTCGGCGTGTCGATCGGCGTCGGCGCGGTCATCGTCCTGGTTGCTGTGGGCAACGGCTCCGGCAAGGCGGTGCAGGCCCGGCTCGAGGCGATGGGCACCAACCTGCTCACCGTCTCCACGACCGGCGGCGGAGGCGGCTTCCAGCGTGGCCAGGCGGGACCAGCGGCCCAGCAGTACAGCCTGACCCTCGACGACTCCGCGGCCCTGGCCGACAAGCGGCTCGCGCCCGACGTGTCCGCGGTCGCCCCGGTGATGACGAGCAGCGGTGCGACGGCGACGAACGGCGACACCAGCTACACGGTGAGCCAGGTGATCGGTACGACGCCGGAGTACATGCCGGCCACCAACACCCCCGTCGGGACCGGCGCGTCCTTCACCCAGCAGGACGTCGACACCTCGCAGCGGGTCATCCTGCTCGGACAGACGACTGCGACCGAGCTGTTCACCCGGCCTGCCAGCGCGATCGGCCAGACGATCAAGCTCGGTGCCGTGGACTTCGTCGTCCGTGGGGTGCTGGCAAGCAAGGACAGCACGGGGTTCAACGACCCGAACGCGACCGCCATCATGCCGATCAGCACCCTGCGCGCGACCCAGGCCGGGTACGGCTCGCTCAACCAGATCGTCGTACAGGCCACGGACAAGGACCGGGTCGACACCGCGCAGGCCGAGGTGACGCAGTTGCTGACCGCCCGGCATCAGGTGCCGGCCGACCAGACGTCGCCGTTCCGGATCACCAACTCGGCGCAGATCCTGCAGACGAGCCAGGACACCGCCGCGACGTTCACCGCGCTGCTGGCCACGGTCGCCGCGATCAGCCTGGTCGTCGGCGGGATCGGTGTCACCAACATCATGCTGGTGACGGTCACCGAGCGGACCCGTGAGATCGGGATCCGGAAGGCGCTCGGGGCCCGGCGGCGGACGATCCTCGGCCAGTTCCTGATCGAGGCGACACTGCTCAGCCTGCTCGGTGGTGCGGTCGGCGTCGGGGTCGCATTGATCGTCACCCGCTTCCAGTTGGCCGGTGTCCAGCCGGCGCTGGTGCCGTCGTCGATCGGACTCGCGCTCGGCGTGTCCGCGGCGGTCGGCCTGTTCTTCGGCAGCATGCCGGCGCACCGAGCCGCCGGACTCCGTCCCATCGACGCATTACGACACGAGTGAGAGGCACAATGAACGAATGGAGTGAGTTCATCATTCACCACAGCATGAGCTACTCATCGGCGCCCGCAGCGAAGCGAGGACGGCGATGAGTAACCAGACGCCCGACGATTTCGCCCAGATCGGGTCCGATGAGGAGGTCGACGCGGCACTGAAGCCGAAGAAGTCTCTCAATCTGCCGCTGGCGACGGCGATCCTGGCCGGCATCGTGGTGCTTGCGGTCGGGCTCGCGGGCGGGGCTGGGCTGCATGCCGCGTTCGCGTCGGACAGCTCGTCGAACCAGCCACAGGCCGGGCGGGGCGCCGGCGGGTACGGCGGCTTCCGTGGGCAGAACGGCGGGGGAGGGACCGGGCAGAACGGCCAGAACGGGCAGGGACAGCGGCAGTTCCCAGGTGGCGGCACGGTCGGTACGGTCGTCTCGGCGAACAGCTCTGAGCTGGTCGTGAAGACGCAGACCGGGAACGTCACCGTGAAGCTCAACGGCGACACCACCTACGAGATCACCTCCAAGGGGACCGCCGCCGACCTGAAGGCCGGTGAGCAGGTCGTGGTCACCGGCCAGACCGCGAACGGAACCATCACCGCGAACAGCGTGCGCCAGGGCGCCCAGGGCGGCTTCGGCGGCGGCTTCCGCAACCCGAGCGCAACCCCGTCCTCGCGCTGAGGATCCCCAGGCCATCACAATCGCGGCCGTGCCACGTCCGTAAGCGCGGCCCGCGCCGATGCGGCGCATTGTGATGGCCTGGAGATCCGGCACAGACCGTGCGCCCGGCCAGCACCCCGGCCGGGCGCACGTGTGCGCTCAGCTGCGGGTGGCGGTGAGGGCGACGGCGGTGGATTCGAGCGTGAAGCTGCCACCGGCGGCGTCGATGGCGGCGCCGGTCCGGTCGAGCATCTCGTCGAGTTTGCCGGCGTCCGCGAGCGGCTTGGCCAGGCCGCTGGTGCGGAGTTGGTCGAGCCATTCGTCGCGGGTGTAGCGACGGCTCCAGGGGTACGTCGGGCGCTCGAGGTCGGTGAACGCGCCGGTCGCGGACAGGCTGTCGGCGGCTCGGTCGAGGAAGTGTTCGTAGGCCGTGAGTGGCGAGGCGGCGACCTGCGAGTTGACCGGGCTGTCGGGGAGGACCTCGCGGTGAACCGCCGCGAAGGCAGCGCCCAGGTCGGGTGGCGGCTGGAGCACGTACCAGAAGGCCGCGAACCGGCCGCCTGGCCGGAGGACCTCGGCTGCCGTGGTCGCACCTGTGCTCGGCTCGATCCAATGCCAGGTCATTCCGGCGACCAGCGCATCGAACGTCCGACCGGCTGGGTCCCAGGACTCGAAGGCCGAGACCTCGACCTCGACGCCGGTACTGCGGGCGAACGCCGCCATGCGCTCGTCCACCTCGACGCCGAGCACCTGGCAACCGGCAGCCTGGAACTGACGCGCGGCGATCCCCGTCCCGCACCCGACGTCGAGGACCGCCGGGCCAGGCGTGGATGCGGCGACCGCCTCGATCAAAGCGGACGGGTAGCGAGGACGAGCTCGGTCGTACAGCCCCGCATCGGCCCCGAAGGACTCAGCCATCTCGCGCCGGCGATGCGGCTCGTTCGAAGTTGGTGGAGGAGACTGCGACGGTAGAGTGGGCATGTGCCCACGGTAGTGGGCGAGTGCCCACTTGTGTCAAGGGAGGCTGTGTGCCGACTGGTGTGGCGATGCGGGATGCGCGCGAGCTGTTGTTCGACGCGGCCGAGCGGGTGTTGTTGCGGGACGGGCCGGAGGCCTTGACCAGTCGTGCGGTGACCACCGAGGCGGGGTGTGCGAAGGGCGTGCTGCACAAGCACTTCACCGACTTCGACGGCTTCCTCGCCGAGCTGGTCCTGGACCGGATCCGACGGCTCGACGACCAGGCGCAGGTACTACGGAACGCCGTCGGCCAAGGGGCCGTCGTGGACAACCTGACCACGATGCTGACCGACCTGTTCGGCTCGGTCGCGGTCGCAATCGTCAGCCTGACGATCTCGCGCGACGGCCTGCGCGCCCGGCTACGGGAAGCCGTACCGACCGGCGTACCGATCCTGACCGACGCCGGCCGGATCATCCTCGACTACCTGATGGCTGAGCAGGAGCGAGGCCGCATCCGCGCTGACGCCGACCTCAACTCCCTCGGACTGACACTGATCGGGTCCGCTCACCTGCTCTTCGCCGACCGCACCGGCGTCCGCCCCACAACCGACGAAGTACGGGCTTTCGTCGCGTCCGTGGTCTAAACGATGTTGGCTAGACGATGTTCGGCTGGGCGTTGCCGGCCTCGGTGATGCCGCGGCGCATGTCGACGCGGACCAGCAGGACCAGGCCGACGACGAAGAACAGGCCGAGGGCAACGATCGCCGGGCGGTAGGAGCCGGTGATCTGGTGGACCAGGCCGAAGACCAGCGTGCCCAGCCAGGACGTGCCGCGCTCGCCCGCCTGGTAGAGCGAGAAGTACTCCGCCTCGCGCCCCTTCGGGATCAGCTGGCTGAAGGCGGACCGCGACAGCGCCTGCGTCCCGCCGAGCACGATCCCGATCGCGGCGCCCATGGCCAGGAACGGCACGATCTGGTGGGCCGGCAGCAGGAATCCCGCGATCACGATCAGCATCCAGATCACCAGCCCGACGCTGATGGTCCGATGAGCGCCGTACCGCGCCGCCACCCGCCCGAACACGATCGCGCCGAAGAACGCCACGAACTGGACCATCAGGATCGTCGCGATCAGCACCTGGGTCTCGAACCCGAGCTGCTTCTCGCCGTACGTCGACGACACCGAGATGACCGTCTGGATGCCGTCGTTGAAGAACAGGTACGCGATCAGGAACAGCATCGTCATCGGGAAGCTGCGCAGATGCTTGAGCGTCGCGGACAGCTGACCGAAGCTCTGCCGCACCAGGTTGCCGCTCCGCACCGGTACGACGCTGACGGGCGGACGGTCCCGTAGGCGCAGGAACGGGAAGAACGTGAACAACCCCCACCACAACCCCGCACTCAGCAGGCTGAGGCGTACCGCCGTGCCCTGACTCATCCCGAGTGCATCGTGGGCGGTGACCACGGCCAGGTTGACCAGCAGCAGGATGAACCCACCGGCGTACCCGAAAGCCCACGCGCGGGACGAGACCGCGTCCCGCTGATCGGGTGGTGCGATGTCGATCAGGATCGAGTCGTACACGACCAGGGACGACCCCAGACACAGATTGCCGATGAACAGCAGCAGTGCGCCGAGCGCCCACCGCCCGCCGCCGACGAACACCATGCAGCAGGCCGCGAGCGCGCCGGCCCACGCGAACGCGCACATC